>CAMDFJ010000019.1 GCA_945897435.1 Candidatus Kuenenia stuttgartensis
GAGATTTTCCGTGAAAAAAGAAACCGGGCCGGCTTTCGCCGGCCCGGTTTGATTTTCAGAGCCGAATCGGCTGATCTCAGCCGGCGAGCTTCGCGAGCGTTTCGACCATCGGCGTGACGACCGGGCCGAGCAGATCCTTGACGCCCGGGATCGCCATGGCGGTGTCGATCACCTTCCGCAGCATGCCGAGGTTCTGACCGACGAACGTGCCGAACGCCGTCTTCTCTTCCGGCGCCAGCTTTTCGGCCTCAGACTGCACGCCCGACAGCATCGGTGCGAGCTTCTCGAGTTCCGGGATCGCCAGACGGGCGGTGTCGGCATTGGTCACGCCCTTGAGCACCGACGTCAGGCCGCCGAACAGTTCGGTGGCATTCTTGCCGATCCGGACCGCCTCGACGAACTTGGGATCGATCGAGATCGTCTCGGTGACGGTGTCGATCACCTGCTTGCCCTGCCGCTCGATCACCTCGGTGCGATCGACCGTGACCGGACCCTGACGACGGACCTCTTCGATCGCAACGCCCTGGGGACGGTTCTCGGCCTTGTCCTTGTTCATCAGCCACCAGGCGCCCAGGCCGAGCAGCGGCAGCAGCAGGAGCGGGAGCCATGCCGGGAAGCCCGAACTGGCCTGCTCGCGATGCTCATGCCCGCGACGCTCGTCGTGGCCACGCGTCGTGGTCGTTCCCTGCGTCGATCCGGTGCCGAAGTCGCCGAGCGACAGGCCGGCCGGAAGGGCGCTGCGGATGTTGCTGCCCTGCTCCTGGAAGAGACGCTGCACGGCGGCAGCGTCGGGACGACCGCCGCTGAACTGCTTGGCAACCATCCCGAGCACGACCGGGGCGAGGTAGGCGAGCAGGCTGCGGGACATGCCGGGCTTCATGCCGAGGAAACCGGCCAGCGTCTCGACCATCGACGAGGTCGCCGTCGAGCCGAACAGCGAGCCGAGCAGGCTGCCGCCCTGATCGGCCACGCGGGAGGCATTCGAGCCACCGAGCAGGCCGGCGAGGTTGCCGAGGGCGCCGAGATCGAGGCCGCCGAGGGCCGAGGCGATCTGGCTGGCACCGCTCTGGCTCGAGGCCAATTTGGAGAGGCCACCCAGGAGCGCGGGCACGGCGGCATTGGTGGCCGCGCGGGTCTGCGTTTCATTGGCGCCGAGAAGCGAGCTCAGGCTGCCGAGAGCCTGACTCGTGAGTTGGTCTTTGACGAGATCGACGAGATTCATGATTCACTCCAGAAGCAAAATGCAATCGAGGCCATCCATGGCGATCAGGCAAAAGCGAGGTTCAATCCATCCTCGCAGTCTGTCGTGATACACGCTGGCAGGGGGGTTCACAAGCCGCCCTCAAAGTCGTGCCGGGGTGACAGGCGGGATCGTCTGCCCTAGGCTGGCGACCATGTCGGATCTGACGAAAAAAACGGCTGAATTGCTCGCCCCGGCCGGAGATTGGGACTGCGTCCGGGCGGCCATTGAAAACGGGGCCGACGCCATCTATTTCGGGCTCGATACCGGCTTCAATGCCCGGGCCCGGGCGGCCAACTTCCCGCTCGAGGATCTGCCCCGGCTGATGGGAATGCTCCACCTTCGCGGACTGAAGGGCTACGCGACGCTCAACACGCTGGTCTTCGCAGACGAGATCCCGGAGTTCACAAGAACAATCGAGGCCGTGGCAGACGCCGGCGTCGACGCTGCGCTGGTGCAGGACGTGGGCGCGGCCGTGCTTGCCCGGCGGATCCGCCCCGAACTCCCGCTCCATGCCTCGACGCAGATGACGCTCACGAGCGCCGAGAGCATCGCGCTCGCCGAGCGGCTCGGCATGGAGCGGGTGGTCCTGGCCCGCGAACTCTCGATCGACGAGATCCTCGCCATTCGCCAGCAGACATCGATGCCGCTCGAGGTGTTCGTGCACGGTGCCCTCTGTGTGGCCTATTCGGGGCAGTGCCTCACGAGCGAGTCGCTCGGCGGACGCAGCGCCAACAGGGGCCAGTGCGCCCAGGCCTGCAGGCTGCCGTACGACCTCGTCTGCGACGGCCGCGACATCGATCTCGGTGATCGGAAGTATCTGCTCTCGCCACAGGATCTGGCTGCCTACGCACTCGCGCCGGAACTGATCGCAGCCGGCGTGTCGTCGTTCAAGATCGAGGGCCGGCTGAAGACGCCGGAATATGTCGCGAACATCACCCAGCACTATCGTCGTGCGATCGACGCCGCCATGGCGGGGCAGCCGATCGCCTTTTCATCGCGGGATGTCGAGGAGATGGAGCTCTCGTTCTCGCGTGGATTCTCGCCGGGCTGGCTCGCCGGCTGCGATCACAAGCAGCTCGTTCCCGCGACCAGCAGTTCGAAGCGGGGCGTGCGGCTGGGTACGGTCGTCGCAGTGCGGCGCGGCCGCGTGACTGTCGATCTTGCGGGAAGCGTGAAGCGGGGAGACGGCGTCTCGTTTGACTGCGGCAAGCCGATCGACGATCCCGAGGGGGGGCGTGTGTACGAGGTCTTCCGCGAGGGCGTATCGCTGACCGATCCGGTGGCAAGCGGTCGCGTGGAACTGACGTTTGGCAGCGGGGCGGTCGATTTCGCCGCCGTGCAGCCCGGGCAAACGGTCTGGAAAACCGACGATCAGGAGCTCACGGCGCGGCTTAGGAGGACGTTCGCGGGCGAGCCGAGGCGTCGGCAGCCGGTTGACATGCTGGTGAAGGCCGGAGTGGGACGGCCACTTGTCGTTCTGGCGAGGCTCGCCAATGGCGCCGCCTGCGAACTCGAATCCGACGGGCCGGCCGTCGAGGCCCTCAGGCATCCGCTTTCGGAACAGACGCTCCGCGAGCAGTTGGGGCGTCTGGGCGGCACGCCCTTCGAGTTGCGAAACCTGACGGCCGAGATCGAGGGCCGGCCGATGCTCCCCTTGAGCGTGCTCGGGAGATTGCGGCACGCGCTCGTGGAGAAACTGGCTGAGGTCTCTGTTGCACCGGTTTCCTTGGCCGGTCCGGCCCTCCGTGGCTCGCAGCCGCACGGCAGCCTGTCGGGAACATTCGCCGCAGGCCGGGCAAACGCCCGAAGCCCGTCGGAAGAGCATTCGGCAGTGGCCACGTTTCTGGTGCGTTCGCTCGAGCAACTGAGGGCCGTTCTCGCCCTCGGTGAGCGGTCGCTCTACGCCGACTTCGCCGACATCCGGCAGTATCGAGAGGCGATCGGGCTCGTCCGTGATGCCGGTGGCAGGCTCTATCCCGCCACGCCTCGGATCCAGAAGCCCGACGAGCTCGGCATTTTCGCCCTGCTCGGAAAGCAGCAGCCCGACGGCGTGCTGGTGCGAAACTACGGTGGGCTTCGCTACTTCCGCGACCGCGGCCTGCCGGTGGTCGCCGATTTTTCGCTCAACGTGACGAACGAACTCTCGGCCGAGTTCTTCATGCAGCAGGGGGTCGAGCGGGTGACGGCCTCCTACGATCTTAATCGCGAGCAGCTTCTTTCGCTCGTCGGGGCAATCCCGCCCGACTGGCTTGAGGTCGTCGTCCACCAGCACATGCCGATGTTCCACATGGAGCACTGCGTCTTCTGCGCCGTGCTCTCGCCGGGCACGAACAAGACGAATTGCGGACGGCCGTGCGACGACCATCTGGTGAAGCTTCGCGACAGGATCGGCGTCGAGCACCCGCTGACGGCCGACGTCGGCTGCCGCAACACCCTCTACAACGCCGTGCCACAGAGCGCGGCCGAGGCGGTGCCCACGCTTCTCGCCCGCGGGCTGCGGCGATTTCGCCTGGAGTTCCTCGACGAGCAGGCAGAAGAGATCGGCCGCGTCGTGCATGCCTACCGCGAACTCTTCGCCGGGCATCTCAGCGGCCGCGAGGTCTGGACGCGGCTCAACGCCGCGAACAGGGTCGGCGTGACCCGGGGCACGCTCGAGGAGCGGCGAAATCCGTTGGCGATCATCTGACTTCAGGGTAGATCTCGGCATCCAGCTGAAGTTTCCCGGACCGGCTCCATTCCGATGTGGGACGGGCTTCAGCCTGTCATGGGCACCGACAGGCTGAAGCCCGTCCCACGAAGACACCGGCAGCCTCGTGCCCGATGTTGCCGGTCTGCCTCACCAATAGACGTAATGCAGGAACCGCTCCCGATCGGTGGCCGGTAGGGCGGCGATGTCTGGAACGACGAACCTGTTTTCCTCGGTGTCGATCAGCATCTTGCCGTCGGAACCGAAGTCGACCGCCTGGCTCGAGGTCCAGCGGATCGTGAACGACTGCCTGCCGACGTCGGTTTCGACGTCGAAGTCGAGGTAGCCGTGGCCGAGTTTCACGGCGTGCACCCGGGTGATCGTCCGCACGAGCGACTGCCGCTGAATGGCCGTCCGGACAATGTCGACGGCAGCCGGCGGCCAGTCGGCGAGCGACTCGAGCATTCCCAGTTCGATCTCTTCGCCCGACTCATTCCAGCCGCGAACCGAGAGATAGCCCTCGGGGTGCGTGGCCGGGAAG
Organism: Candidatus Kuenenia stuttgartensis; assembly: GCA_945897435.1. Lineage (GTDB taxonomy): Bacteria > Planctomycetota > Planctomycetia > Pirellulales > UBA1268 > RGVT01. The sequence goes on from CAMDFJ010000019.1 coordinate 4,471, forward strand.
GTCCGCACGACGAAGATCACACCCAGGCAGGCGGATCGCAGCGAGCCGTTGCCTTCCAGTCGCTGGATCTGACCAACTGCCGGCGGGCGGGAAGTCGGTTCTGCCGAAGGAACGCTCTTCTCCCAGAGCTCGATCCGGCCGTGAAGGCCGATCTGAAACGCGTGTTTTTCAGGGTCGAGCCAGCGGATCGTGCCCGACGAGGGTTCGGGATCTGGCACCGGCAGCGGCTCTTCCGCGAGCAGGGAATCGACAGTCGGCTGCTTCGAGACCTGCGTCTGAATTTTTACGAGCCGGGCATAGATGCCGTCGGCCGCCAGCAGTTCGGCATGGGTGCCCTGCTCAACGAGCCGTCCGCGGTCGAAGGCGAGGATCCGGTCGGCATTCCGCAGCGTCGAGAGCCGGTGGGCGATGGCGATCGTCGTGCGGCCGCGAACGAGAACCGCCAGTGCCTCCTGGATGCTCTTTTCCGCCTCCGCGTCGATGTTGCTCGTCGCCTCATCGAGCACCAGAATCCGGGGATCGTAGAGCAGCGTGCGGGCGATCGAGAGCCGCTGCTTCTCCCCGCCGGAGAGCCCGGCGCCGTGCTCGCCGAGGAGGGTCTCGTAGGCCAGCGGCTGCCGGCAGATGAAGTCGTGGGCCCCCGCCGCCTTGGCAGCCGTGAGCCCCTCACGAATCGTCGCCTGCGGCCGGCCATAGGAGAGGTTTTTCCAGATCGTGCCCCGGAAGAGGAAGGAGTCCTGAAAAACGATGCCCAGCCGCTCCCGCAGCTGCTGCGACGAGAGATCGCGGACGTCGATCCCGTCGATCTCGATCCTCCCCTCCTGAACGTCGTAAAACCTTCCCAGCAGGTTCACGAGCGTCGTCTTGCCCGAGCCGCTGCGGCCCACGATCCCGATCATCTCCCCGGGTTCCACCGTGAACGAGACGTCGCGGAGCACGGGCTGGTTGCGGTCGTAGCCGAAGCTGACATTCTCGAAATTGATCGCCCCCCGGACGTCGTTCCAGGGCACCGGCCGGGATGGCTCGTCGATCGTGACCGGGGTGTCGAGCAATTCAAGCACCCGCTGGCTGCCGGAAAGGAAACTCGTCAGCCAGGTGGTGAAGTTGGAGAGCGCCCCGAGCGGTGCGTAGAACATCGCCAGATAGGCCAGAAACGCGATCAGCTGGCCGAGCGTCATCCGGTCGCCGATCACGTCGCGGCCGCCGACATACCAGACGATCAGTCCGCCAAGCCCAAACACCAGCTGCATCGTCGCGGCGTAGGTGGCGTTGGTCTGTTCGACCCAGAGCCGCCAGCCGGCCAGATGGTCGCTGGCCGCCCTGAAGCGTTCCCGTTCCCGCGGCTCCTGGGCGAAGGCCTTCACCACGCGGATGCCGGAGAGCATGCCGGAGAGCGCCGCCATCTGCTTGCTGGAGGCATCCCAGAGCCGGTAGTGCCGCGGATAGACATGCCGCCAGAAGACCCAGGAGCCGAGGATCACAAGCGGCACCGGAATCAGCGTGAAGAGCGCGAGCTTGGGGTTGATCCAGACGAGCATCGCGCCAACGCCGACGAGCTGCACGATCTGGAGCAGGAAGCCGCCGGTGATCTGGTGCATCAGGCCGTGGAGCACCTCGCTGTCGTGGGCGACCCGGCTGATCATCGAGCCGACCTGGTGGCGGTCGTAGTAGGCGATCGAGAGATTTTGCAGCTTGTCGACCATTTCAGCCCGGATGGTGCCGGTCAGGCCGGTGCCGATCGCCGTCGCGAGCCGGCCCTTGAGCACGCCGACCGCCGAGAGCAGAACCCGGGAAAACGCCAGGGCCAGCACCACCACCAGCAGAGCGGTCTTGAAATCGGGGAGCCTGCCGGCCGCTGGATCGGCGGCACCGCCGGAGAGGATGTCGTCGACCATGTACTGCTGGAGCTTCGGCGGGATCAGTTCCGCGACCACACCGAGCAGCGTCAGCAGGCAGAGCAGAACCGCACCGCGGGCGTAGGGGGAGAGGAGCTCGCCGACCCGCTTCAGGATCCGCCCCTTCTGCATGCACCGCGGACAGGACTGCTCGCGGGTGGCCAGTCGGAGGCTGCAGGACGGGCAGCGGGGCGGATCGAGCGTCTCGCCGCCGAGCAGATCCTCGTCGTCGTGCCCGCCCGATGCCAGCCTCTCGGGCGTCGCCAGAGCCGCCTCGAGTGCCCGCGACACCTTGTGAAACCGCATCGCAAAGGCATTGGAGAAGCGGACGAGATCGATCCAGTTGCCGTCCGCCTTGGCCTGTAGCATGCCACCGCCGACGCCGGCGACGGTGCGGACCTGCTCGACGTCGGCCCAGGGGAGCCGGCGGACCGAGGCCTCTCCGACCAAAACAGTCAGGTCGTTCCGGGTGACGACGAGCCGCTCGGCCGCAGGGATGCCGTCGAGCGAGACGTCGGTGTCGATCTGGAGCAGGATCGGCCGTTCCCCAGGCAGCGCCCCTTCCGGGCCGCTTGGCGGTGACGTCCCGCCGACCGTAGGATCATGCTTCAGCGTGAGTTTGGCGGTGGCGATGGCAGCGTGCCTCGAGTCCTTCCGGGTTTCAAACAGGAGCCTTCCAATGGCATACGGCTGGAGATGGTCTGGTGTTCGCCTGGCGACAATGCTGGTCTTGGTTGCGGCGAATGCCGCCCGGGGCGACGAGACGGGATTTGAAAGTCTATTCGACGGAAAGAGCCTTTCGGGGTGGAAGGCGAGCGAGAACGCCTCCAGCTGGACAGTCGCCGATGGCCAGATTGTCTGCCACGGGCCCCGCAGCCATCTGTTTTATATGGGTTCCGACCCCGCCCGGCCTGCCGAATTCAAAAACTTCCACTTCAAGGCCGACGTGATGACGAAGCCGAACGCCAACTCCGGCATCTATTTTCACACGAAGTATCAGGAAAACGGCTGGCCGACGAGTGGCCACGAGGCGCAGGTCAACAATACGCAGAAGGACCCTGTCCGCACGGGGAGCCTCTACAACGTCGTGAAAAACTTCGAGGCCCCGGCCAAGGACGGGGACTGGTTTTGTGAGGAAGTGATCGTCGAGGGCAACCGAATCGTGATCAAGGTCGATGGCCGGACGATCGTCGACCACGTCGAAAAGACCGACGATGTCAAGGATGGCCGCAAACTCTCGGCCGGCACGTTCGCCCTGCAGGCCCACGATCCCGGCAGCGAGGTCCACTATCGGAACATCCGCGTCAAGCGTCTGCCGTAGGCGGGTTTCAGAAAAAAGGTTCGATCGAGAGCCGACCCCATTCATGTTGACGCCATCGCGGGGAAGGTCGTATTTTCCGATCAGAAACGAGGTGCATCCATGATCCAGTCCGCCATGCCCGCCGGAATTCGCGACGACATCACCCAGTGCATCGGCCGCACGCCGCTGGTCCGGCTCCGCCGGGTGACCGAAGGCTGCGTCGCGACCGTCGTCGGCAAGATCGAAAACATGAATCCGCTCTGGAGCGTCAAGGACCGGATCGCAGCGGCGATGATCGACGCCGCCGAACTGGAGGGCCGCATCGGGCCCGATACGGTCGTTATCGAGCCCACGAGCGGCAACACCGGTATCGGCCTCGCCTACGTCTGCGCCGCCCGCGGATACAAGCTGCGGGTGACGATGCCCGAGAGCATGAGCCTCGAACGGCGACGGATGCTCAAGGCCCTCGGGGCCGAACTGGTGCTCACGCCCGCGGCCGAGGGGATGCCCGGGGCGGTGCGGCATGCCGAGGAGATCAGCCATTCGAGCAGCCAGTTTTTCATGCCGCAGCAGTTCAAGAATCCGGCCAACCCGGAAATCCACCGCCGGACCACGGCAGAGGAGATCTGGGCCGACACAGAGGGTCGGATCGACATCCTCGTCTGCGGCGTCGGCACCGGCGGCACGATCACCGGCTGCGGCGAGGCGCTCAAGGCGAAGAAGCCCGAACTCCGGGTCGTGGCGGTGGAGCCGCTCAATAGCCCGGTCATTTCCCAGAAGCTCGCAGGAGAGCCGATCAAGCCTGGTCGTCACACGATCCAGGGGATCGGCGCCGGGTTTATTCCCGACATCCTCAACCTCGACATCATCGACGAGGTGCTCAAGGTCGACGACGAGGATGCGATGGAGACGGCCAGGCAGATGGCGAAGCGGGAGGGCCTGATGTGCGGCATCAGCTGCGGAGCGGCTGCGTGGGGGGCGCTCCAGGTGGCGAAGCGGCCGGAGAACGCCGGCAAGATGGTGGTCGTCGTTCTGCCCGACCTCGGCGAGCGATATCTCTCGACCCGGCTCTTCCCGGAATAGGTTGCCCTGCCGCCGGAGGTATTCGGGAGGGGTTGCCCGTGTCCTCGAGCGGGCTGTGGGAGCAAGCGCAGCCATGGATGGCGAAGCGCAGCGGACATGCAGTGAACGGAGGCCCGGAAGGCCGACGTGAACGTCCGGCGAGAGGATACGGGCAACCCCGACCTACGCGAGACGCCGATGCTCCTCCATGACAGGCTGAAGCCTGTCCCACTTCTGCGGCACTCGCCGCGTCGAGGAGAATTGTCCGTACCCTCAGTGCTCCTGCTGCAGCACGCGGCGGGCAGCGTCGAGATTGCCGCTTCGCTGCCAGGCGTTCACCGCCAGCCGTCGGGCGGCGGCGGCCACGTCCGGTCGGGAATCGGTGTCGGCTCGGCTGGCCATCGTTTCCGCGGCCTCGGCGAGCCGTGTTGCCCGGGCCGGATCGAGGGCCCGAAGCGGGATGTCCCCCAGCGAGCGGAGTTCAGTCGCCAAAGCGTCGAAATCGTAAAACGCCGAGGCGGACGTCACCGCCCGATTCACGATCACCGCCTGTCCGGTCGAAATGCCAAGTTCGCGGGCCTCGTCGAGCATCAGCCATCTCAGGGCCGGATCGTCCTCCGATGCCGCCGCTTCGAGCAGGATCGCGGCGGCCTGCAACGCGCCTGTCGATGTGTCGGCGTGGGAGAGCGGCTCCCGAAACCGCTCCTTGAGCATGGCTCGGGCGTCGACGAGATCCCGCTGACTGGGAGGGCTCAAAAGGCCGCCTGCTCGGGACATCTGCCGCATCCCGGGGCGTTCGTCGGCGAGTGTCGTCGAGGCGAGGATCGCGACGAGGATGACGGCAGCCGATCGCACGCGAGGATGGCAGGCGAAAGCCTGTCCTACCGGGCAGCGGGATAGAAGTGCGACAGATTCTGGTAGGTCGAGGCGTGGCCGGTGGCCCGGATCGACTCGTTCACCTGTCGGGCCGAGGTGTCCCGCTGGATCTGCTGGACCTGGCCCTGCAGTTTGCCCAACTGCCTGGTCTGCTGGACCTGCTGGACCTGCTGCTGTTGCTGCTGGATCTGGGGCTGGATGATCTGCTGGTAGACGAGCGGCGACGTGGCCCCGTTCTGGCTATTGATCCCACCGCCACTGCCCTGTGTGCCGAGCAGCGTGTATGGGCTCACCGCGGGACGGGAGTAGATGTTTTGGAAGGGCAGGCCACGATTGCCCTGCCCATGGGCCAGACCGGAATCAAGGGCCGTGATCCCGAACGTTGCCACCGAGGCGGCGATCAGCCAGAGGTGCGGGCGACGCATCATGAGGGGTCCTTCAAGTCTCGGGAGTCAGGATCAATAGTACCCCGCATCGACCTGCCGGGCGAGCATCGGGTCGGTCAACAGCGGAAAGTATGGTCCTTGGACCGGTCCTGGGCGACAGTCAGGCGGGCACTAAAAGTTCGGGTTGAAGCCGAATGGGAAGCGGTTGAACTGCTGCACCGTGCTCGAGCCGAGCAGGGCGAAGCCGAAGATCCGCTCGAAGGGCCCGGTCCACTTCTCGATCAGCGTGTTGAAGGCGATCATGTGGTCCTGGGCGATGAACACGCGGTCGCCGGGGAGCACCTGGTAGTTGGTTGCCGTGGCGCCCCCCTTCATGATCGCCTGGATGTCGACCGGCAGGATCTGGTCGCAGCCGACGCCCGACGGGGCCGGCCTGGCGATCCAGACATCCTTGCTGGAAAGCCTCGAAAGACCGTTGATCTGGGCGATGGCATCGAGAACGGTCTCGTTGCCCGTGACCGGGAAGCGGGCCACGTTGTCCCCCTGGCCCGCCCCTTCGGTGATCACGTAGTAGACCTTGGAGTTGTAGCTGAACACGTCGACGCTCACGAGCGGAGCGTCGAGAAACCGATCGAGGTGCTTCTCGATTTTGGTCTTCGCCTCTTCGAGCGTCAGGCCGGTCACATAGACGCTGCCGTAGGTGCCCAGATTGATCGTGCCGTCGGGGCCGACGAGATGTTCGCCGGCGATCTGCTGCTGGCCGGCGGCCTGGGCGAGTGTGAGCGACACCTGGGGCTCCTTCAGAACCCGCTTCAGATGTCGGAACACGGCATCCTGAGCCTCCTCCAGCGACTGCCCGCCGACCATCACCTTGCCGTAGGAGGGGCCGAGATCGAGCATTCCGCCCGGTTCAACCACGTAGAGTCCGTTGATCGGTTGCTCTAGCAGCGTGCCCTCGACGATCACCTGGAGCGAGTCGAATGACTGGATCCGGAAGGGGGGCTTCGGCACGACCCTGAGGGCATCGATCAGGAGAATGTCGGGGGGTTCGATGACATAGGGTGGGAGCGTGACTTTGGCGAGTTCCTTGGCAGGCATCCGCGATGGATCGGTCGGAGGACAGTTGGCCTGGAGGGACGCCTGCTGGGTGGTCGACCGCTGCGGCCGGCCGAAGGTCTGGCAGCCGGTCAGATTCGCCACCAATGACACCAGCAGGAGCCAGGTGACGACCCTGCTGCTCATCCGGGTGCTGGCGTTGGTCATCGTTGAACCGTGCATGGCAAACTCCTCGCAACCGCTCCAGTCGCGCTGTTCGGAGTCATCGTCACGACCGGACCGAAAACTTTGCCCGTTTTTCCGGATCTTCCGCCCGGGTGAGGATCTCGTCGCCCCCGCCCGAATCAGGTCGTAAACTTGGGTACCGCGACGAGTGGAGGCCGGTGGTCTGGGTGGTTTTGGTCGCGGAGCCTCGCCTGCCAGCCATGGGTTTTGGCACCCAGAAGAACGGAGTCCGCGCCCGCGTCCTACGATGCCCATTCTGCCGAAACAGCGAGACATCTTCCCGGCGGATCTGTTTGCCGCAGACATTCTCGTGCCGACGGCCGTGGATGCCCGCTGGGTCGCCTTCTATACGCTCTCGCGCAGGGAAAAAGACCTGATGCGGAAGCTCGAGGCGACGGCGATCCCCTTCTATGCGCCGCTGATCCGCCGCCGGCTCCATTCGGCGGGTGGCCGAACCCGCTTTTCCCAGGTTCCCCTCTTTCCGGGCTATGTGTTTTCGCTGGTCGACGATGACCAGCGTCGGGCGGCCCTTGCCACCAATACCATCGCCCGCTGGCTGCCGATCGGCGATGAGTCGTCACTCGTGGCCGATCTGCGGTCGATCCGGCGGCTGATCGAGACCGAACAGCCGCTGACCCCGGAAGCCAGGCTCGAGGCCGGCCATCCCGTTCGCGTCCGCTCCGGTCCGCTCCGCGGACTCGAGGGTGTGGTGGTCAAAAGGAGGGGCGAGCAGCGACTGCTGGTTGCTGTTAGATTTTTGAATCAGGGGGCCTCGATCGAACTCGAGGACGTCGATCTCGAACGGCTCTGAGTCCGTTGGGGTGCAGTTCCTGACACCAATGATCCAATCCCGCTTCGCAGAATCAGTCGAATCCTGGGTTCGCAGGGCCTGGCAGGCGCGGTTCCCGACCCGCGAGGCGATCGTCGTCACGGCGCTCTTGGCGATCATCTTCGAGTGCGCCTACCTCGGGGCCTACTTCGTCCGCGGTGAATTGCTGCTCAAGACCTCCGATTCGGCGGCGATCCTGGGGACGATCGGCTGGGTGATCGGGATCAAGCTGGTGCTCTTTTATTGGCGTGGGTTCTGCCACCGTCCCTGGAGAGCCGCCCGTTTCGAGGATCTCAATCGCCTGCTACGGACCACGACGACGGCCCTGCTCGTGCTGGTGGCAATGAATTACTTCGCGGTCGTGCTCGGCTGGCAGGCGATTCCCCGCTCAGTGCTGCTGCTCGACTGGGTGTTCACCCTCCTGGGCGTCGGCGGGATGCAGGCGTTTGCGCGGAGCATCTATGAGGAAATCATGCCGGTCACCCACGTCGGCAACAGGAATTCCGCCCTCGTGATCGACGCCTCGAAGGCCGGACGCGAACTGGCGGCAGCTCTTCCCGGAATCAGTCAGCAACACTACTTCGTCGCCGGGTTGCTCGATGACGATCCTGAACATTACGGGGTCAGCATCGGGGCGGCGCGGGTGCTCGGCCCCGTGGCGATGGCGTCGACCTGTGCTGAACGCCTGCGGGTCTCGAACCTGATCGTCCGCGAAGGGGCCGTCTTCGGCGACCGGTTGCGGGCACTCTGCGACGCCAGTCAGACGATCGGCGTCAGGGTGCAGATCGCCGAAGGCTGCTCTGCGAGCCCGGCCGGCGAGTCCGGGCGTACGAAGGGCCTGACTGGCAGCCCGATCCGACTGCGAGACGTCGAACTGGCCGACCTCCTGGCCCGCCCCCATGCCCGTCTCGAAGAAGACGACTATCACGTCGGGGCCATGCTCGCCGACCGCCGGGTGCTCGTGACCGGCGCCGCAGGTTCGGTGGGCGCCGAAATCTGTCGGCAGGTGCTCCGTTTTCATCCTTCAACGCTCGTTCTGGTCGACTGGTCCGAGGCCGGGTTATTCGAACTCTATCGGGTGTTGTCGGCCGATCCCGCCGCAACCGGCGTGGAGATCACAGCCCGGCTCTGCGACGTCTCGGAGGCCGCGAAAATCTCGACCCTGATCGAGGAGTCTGCCCCGGATGTGGTCCTCCATGCCGCGGCCTTCAAGCATCTGCCCCTGATGGAGTCTCACCCCATCGAGGCGATCGAGAACAACACGCTGGCCACGGCCACCCTCGCCGATCTTGCCATCAAGCACGGGGTCGGCACGTTCATCATGCTCTCGACAGACAAGGCGGTGTATCCGTCCAGCGTGATGGGGGCATCAAAACTCGTCGCCGAGCGATACGTTGCCGCGCTGGCGGAGGCGTCTGGCACGAAGTTCGTTGCCGTGAGATTCGGCAACGTGCTCGGATCAAGCGGCAGCGCCGTGCCGATATTCACCGACAGATTGAGCCGCCGTGAGCCGATCATCGTGACCGATCCGGCGGTCCGCCGCTGCTTCGTGACCATCGACGAGGCGGCCCAACTCGTGCTGCTCGCAGGAGCCATCAGCCAGCGTGGCGGCGTCTACCTATTCGAGATGGGAGAGGCCGTGTCGATCGTCGATCTCGTCGGCAGCATCGCCTTCGTGATGGGCCTGCCGAAAGACGAGGTCCAGATCACATTCTGCGGACTTCGGCCCGGCGAGAAACTCGACGAGGACGTGATCTTTGACGACGAGGAACTCGAGCCCACCGCCAGCCCGCTGATCCACCGGGCGTCAGGCCCGGTCTGGACGATCGATGAGGGCCGGGCAGCGGTCGAGGCCCTGCGGCAGGCGGTGGGCCGCGGGCCCGCCGCCGCCGCTGCTGCTCTCGAAGAGGTTGCCGCAGTCGCTGCCGGCGGCAACAGGTCGCGTTCGAACCGTGATGTCCGGCCTCGCCCCACCATGGCGGTGACGTGAACGCCTCGACCCTCCACCAGACGTTGTTTCCTCCGCTGCACGATCTGGAACCGGTGCTCTGGCCCGGTCTGGCACTGCTCGTCTTCGTCGTCTCCGCGGTGCTCGTCGATCTCGTGATCGTGATGGCCACCCGCTACCGCCTCGTCGACCTGCCGAATCGGCGGAGTGCCCATGCGTTGCCGACTGCCCGGGGCGGCGGTGTGGCGATCGTGTTCACCATGGCGGCAGCGGCGACGTTGGCGGCATTCCGCTGGCCTTCGATGGCGACGCAGATCATGCTCGGTGGCCTGCTGCCGTCGCTGGTGATCGGCTTCGTCGGCATCATCGACGACATGCGTCCGCTTCGGGCCACGCTCCGGCTCCTGATCCATCTCGCCGTCGCCATCTTCATCACATGGGTGCTCGGGCCGTTGCGGGAGATCTCGGTTCCAGGATTTCAGCCGGTCGCGCTTGGGTCAGCCGCCTGGCCGCTGACGATCATCTGGATCGTGGGCCTGACCAATGCCTTCAACTTCATGGACGGCGCCGACGGCATGGCCGGCCTCGGGGCCGTCGTGGTGGGCCTGCTCGTGGCGGCGATCGGGATGTTTGTCTGGGCCCCGCCGTTGATGGTGCTGGGGACGTTTCTGGCAGCTTCTGCCGGAGGCTTTTTGGTCTTCAACTGGCAGCCGGCCCGGGTCTTCATGGGAGACGTCGGCAGTGGCTTTCTGGGCACGTTCCTCGCCGCGATGCCGCTGCTTTTCCCGAACCAGCTCCGCGGCATCGTCTTCCTTCCGATCGCGATGGCCCTCTGGCCATACATCTACGACCCATTGCTGTCGGTCATCCGCCGGGCGGTTGGCGGCCACAATCCGCTCCATCCGCACCGCGAATTTCTCTTTCATCGCCTCGTTCGGAGCGGAGTTTCCCATGCCCGGGTGGCGATGCTCTACGGTCTGGTGTCCGCATGCGGAGGTCTGGCAGGCCTGGCCATGCTGCTCAAGGGAACGCCAGCTGAGATCGCAAGGCTGGCTCCGCTGTCCGTCGTGCTGTTGGCGGCGGGACTGACCTACGCGATCGAGGCGAGGTGTGCCCGTGTCATTCTGGAACCGGTGACTGGAGTCGATCCTTCGACCGCTGGGCCGGTAGAGGGCCCGCGGACCGGCATCGCATGACGCTGCTCGTTCCTCCCCAACGCGCGACAGTGAGGCGGTTCTCGTCGAAAGCGGGTGTGCTTCTTCTCGTGCATGCGCTGATCTTCGCGATCGCCTTCTACATCGCCTTCCTGGCCCGGTTCGACTTCTACCTCGAGCCGCGCTGGCTCGCCGTTTATCTGGCGACGGTCGGTGGCGTTGTCGTCGTGAAATCGATCGTCTTCTATCTCACGGGCAACTGCCATGTCTCCTGGCGGCGGGTCGCCTTCGGCGATCTGCTGAATCTGCTCTGGGCCGCGACGCTCTCGATGCTGGTGATCGCGGCGATCGACGGATTGTTTCTCTCCAGCGGCCCTCTCGCCGCCGCCAGGCACGTGCCGCGGGGCGTGATCCTGCTCGATTGGGCCGCCACAATCCTGCTGATCGGAGGCATCCGGGCGGCCTGGCGAAGCATCCGCGAGGAGTTGCGGCCGCTGTTCAGCCGCGAGCAGGCCAGAACGGCCCTGATCGTCGGTGCGAATCAGGCCGGAGAACTGCTCGCCCGAAACCTGATGGCCGCATCCCGCAGTCCTTATTCCATCGTCGGCTTCCTCGACAACGACCCGGCGGTGCACAACAGCCGATTCTCCGGGATCGAGGTCCTGGGCAGGGTCGATCAGGCTGGTTTCGAGGTCGTCCGCCGACGTGTCGACGACGTTCTCGTCCAGTCCGGCTCACTCACCGGACGGGAGTTTCGCCGACTGATCGCCGACTGTGCGGAGGCCGGGGCGACGGTCAAGGTGATGCCGGGAATCGACGAGTTGCTCGGGGTCTCCCCGGGGGGCCAGACGCATGTCCAACTCCGGCCGGTCGAAATCAAGGATTTGCTGCGCCGCGAACCTGTCCATCTCGACGACACCGCGGTGAGTCGGCTCGTCGCCGGACGGACGGTGATGGTCACCGGGGCGGGGGGCTCGATCGGATCCGAGATCTGCCGGCAGGTGCTCCGCTATCACCCGCGACGGCTGCTGCTGGTGGAACGTGGGGAGAACCCTCTCTTTCAGCTGGAACAGGAACTGGGGCGTCTCGAGCCGCGGCCACCCTTCGAACCGCTCGTCGCCGACATCCTCGACGAGGAGCGGATGGACCAGATCATCGCCGCCTCGAGGCCGGACGTGGTGTTTCACGCCGCAGCCCATAAGCATGTTCCGATGATGGAGTCGAATCCGGCGGAGGCGATCAAGAACAACTGCCTCGGCACCCGGATCCTGGCCCGCCTCGCCGATCGGCACGGCGTCGGTACATTCGTTTCGATCTCCACCGACAAGGCGGTGCGTCCGACGAGTGTGATGGGCTGCTCGAAGCTGATCGCCGAACGGTACGTGCAGGCCTTCTCCAAGGAGTCGGGAACGAAGTTCATCGTGGTTCGATTCGGGAACGTGCTCGGGAGCAACGGCAGCGTTGTTCCGACGTTTCAGGAACAGATTCGACGCGGTGGGCCGGTGACTGTGACCCATCCCGAAATCGAGCGGTTCTTCATGATGATTCCCGAGGCCTCCCAGCTCGTGCTTCAGGCGGCGGCCATGGGAGGCGGTGGGGAAATTTTCGTGCTCGACATGGGGGAGAGCGTCAAGGTGGTCGATCTGGCCCGCGACCTGATCTCGCTCTCCGGCCTTTCTGATGACGACATCGAGATCGTGTTCACCGGCCTGCGTCCCGGAGAGAAGCTGTTCGAGGAGCTCTACTTCGACGAGGAACGCCGGGTTTCGACGCCGCATCCGAAGGTGTTCTGCGCGATGCACCGGCCGGCCGAACTCGCCGACGTGGAACAGCTCATCGAGGATCTGAGGGAGGTTCTCGACGAACCCGCCGAGGTGGTCCGCGAGCGATTGCGTCGGCTGGTGCCGGAGTACGGCCACGAGGTGACGAAGCCGCTGCCGCCAGTCGAGGTGCGGGGATGATGCCGAAGTCGTCCGCCACTTCATCTCTCGGACCGTCTTCCAGACTGGCTGTCCGGGTGCCGTTCGTCCGGCCGAGTCTTCCGCCCCTGTCGGCGCTCGCCGATTCGTATGCGGCGATCATCCAGAGCCGGATGCTCACCAAGGGGCCGTTCCTGGACCGCTTCGAACGGGCGTTGGCCGACCACCTCGGGGTCCGGCACGCCGTTGCGGTGAGCAGTTGCACGGTCGGTCTGATGCTCGCCTACAAGGCTCTCGACATCGCGGCGGGCCGATGCGAGGCCTGCGCCGGTGACCGGCCCGCCTGCCCGCTGGTCTTGGCGGAGCCCCTCGGACGTTTCGGCATGGCCCGCGCAGGCGGTCGCAGCGAGCCGGTCGGCGAGGTGGTCATGCCGAGTTTCACCTTCCTCGCCGCGCCGGCGGCGGTCGTCTGGAACAACCTCCGGCCGGTCTTCGTCGATGTCGATCCGGATTCGACCAACGTCACGCCCCAGTCCGTCGCCGCCGCCATCACGCCCCGCACCGTCGCGATCGCTGCCTGTCACAACTTCGGCAACCCCTGCGATGTGTCGGCACTCGCTGCGATCGCGGCTGAGCATGCGCTGCCGCTGGTGATCGATGCGGCCCACGGCTTCGGGGCCAGATTCGAGGGGCGCCCCGTGGGAGCGGGAGCGACGGTGCAGGTGTTCAGCCTCTCTCCCACGAAACTCCTCGTTGCCGGGGAGGGCGGCGTCGTCGCCACCGACTGCGATTGTGTCGCGAGGCTCATCCGCCTGGGCCGGGAATATGGCAACGACGGTGGCTACAACGCCGCATTCGCCGGCGTCAACGGCCGGATGCCAGAGGTCTGCGCGGCGACCGGTCTCGCCGGACTCGAGATCCTCGAAGAGGTCGCGGCCCGCCGTCGTCAGATCGCCGCCCTCTACCGTGCAGGCCTCGCCGGACTTCCGGGGATCGGCTGGGTGAAGGAGGCGTTGGGCGGCGAGTCGAGTTTCAAGGACTTCTCGATCACGATCGATTCCACCATCTCCGGCGTTTCGCGGGACGGCGTCCGCCGGGCCCTCGCCGAGCAAGGCATCGAGACCCGCACCTACTACGATCCGCCCTGCCATCGGCAGACGGCCTTCGAGCAGTTCCACGACCGGCGACAAACCTTGCCGGTGACCGACGCCCTCTCGGCAACCAGCCTCTCCCTGCCGATCGGAGCCCATGTCGACGAGGCGATCGTGACCGAGGTCTGCAGGATCATCGCCGGCCAGGTGCGGTCGGCGTCATTCTGACCCGGGTATGGTTCCCGCCATCGTCTTTTACGCAGTCTGGTGCCTGACGGCACTGCTGGCCTCCTTCATGCTCACCGGACGTCTGATCGTCTGGGCACTCGGCCGGGGCATGATCGACCTCCCCAGCGATCGGGGAATTCATGCCAGGCCGACACCCCGGGGAGGCGGACTGGCGATCGTGGTCGTGACGGGTGTCGCCGCAGTGCTGGCCGGCTTCCTCCATCCGCAGTCGATCGGCCCGCTCGCCGCGGTGCTGCTGCCGGCGGCCGTCGTCGCCGGGGTGAGCCTGATCGACGACATTCATTCGCTCGGCATTCGTTCGCGCTTGCTTGCCCATGTGGCATCCGCCGTCGTCGTGACGGCGCTCGTCGGCCCCGTTGAGCGGATCGACGTGGGCACGTTCGGCAGCATCAGCCTGGGACCGGCTGCCTGGCCGCTGACGCTCCTCTGGATCGTGGGTCTGACCAACGCCTTCAACTTCATGGACGGCATCGACGGGATCGCGGGAATCACCGCGGCGGCGGCCGGCATCGCGATCGCGGCGGTCGCCGCCTGGCTGGGAAGCCCTGGGGTGGCCGCGGTGGCTGCCGCGTTTGCCGCCTCGGCGAGCGGGTTTCTGGCCTGGAACTGGCAGCCGGCACGGATCTTCATGGGCGACGTCGGCAGCACATTCTGCGGGTTTTTGCTGGCGACACTCCCTCTCGCCATGCCGGCGGACCGGGTCGCCGTGGTGCTGCCTGTGGCCATCCTCGCCGTCTGGCCGTTTGTCTTCGACACCGCGGTCACGATTCTGCAACGGCTCGTCCGTCGTGAAAACATCCTCCATCCCCACCGCAGCCACATCTATCAGCGATTGGCCCTCGCGGGCTGGTCCCATCGGGCCGTTGCCGGTCTCTACGGCGGCATGGCGGCAATGATGGGCACGATCGCCACCATGGGTGCCGTCGATCCGGCCCTGCGTCGACCAGCCCATGATGCCGCGATCTGGGCCATGGCCGTCGGGGTGCTGGTGCTCGTTGGGCTGCGTGCGGGCGTCGCTGACCGGGGAGACCGCTGACGGTGGCCTCGAACCTCTATGTCTCGATCGTCAAGCGATTCAGCGACACCGTCGCCGCGACGGTTCTGCTGCTTCTGCTGATGCCCGTCATCGCGCTTGTCTGGCTGCTCGTGCGGGTCGTGGACGGCTCGCCGGTCTTCTTCTTCGCCCAGCGGGCCGGGATGAACGGCCGCCCGATCACGCTGCTCAAGTTTCGCACCATGACCGCAGCCGTCGGCCCCGACGGCTCGCCTCTTTCCGACGAAGAGCGGCTGACGCCGCTGGGGCGGTTCCTCCGGCGGACGAGCCTCGATGAGCTTCCTCAGCTCATCAGTGTGATCGTGGGCGAGATGAGCATGATCGGCCCGCGACCGCTGCCGCTGCGATACGTTCCCCGCTATTCCCCCCGGCAGGCAGAGCGGCTCCGGGTGCTTCCAGGACTCACGGGCTGGGCCCAGATCCACGGCCGCAACGCGGTCGATTGGCCCGAACGGCTGGAGTTCGATGCCCGGTATGTGGAGATGCTGGACCGCTGGTACGCCCCGTTGGTGGATATTTACATCGCCATGTGCACAATTCTGATGGTGATCTGGCAGGCGATCACCGGCCGCGGCATCGGTTCAGCCGGGGCGACGACGATGCGGGAATTCACCGGCTCATGACGATTGCCGACGCGGTCACCGACGCCATCCAGACCGTCCTCCGCGACACAGCCCGCGACGTGAAGGCGATCGAGCCTTCGATGCTGCTCGCGACCGATCTTGGCCTCGATTCGCTCGACCTTGCCCAGACCGTCGTGCTCCTCGAGCGTTCGCTCGGCGTGGATCCGTTTCGGTCCGCCGCGAATACAGCCCCACGGCCGGGCATCCGCACCGTCTCCGACCTGATCTCCATCTATACCGCAGCCAGCCGAACACCATGACACCCTCAACGATCGCCAATCTCGCAGACGCTCCCGCTCAGGATCGGCTCGCTGCGGCAATTTGTCTGATTGCCGACAAGGTGCCCGATCGCACGGCGATCGTCGTCGATGCCGGCAGCGATACCCGTCGGGCGATCGACTATGCAACGCTCGCAGCGGCCGTCGCGAAACTCGAAGCTGATCTCGATGCCCTCCGGCCGATGGGCGTCGTCGCCCGTGCCCGCAATGTGGAGTCGCTGGTTGTGATCGCGGCGGCCTGCGGCCGGCAGCATGTGCCGGTCGCGTTTCTCCCCGAGGACGCCCGGGACCTGATCGGTGAACTGGCCGACTGGGTGCCGCTCGACGACTCGCTGGTGGTGCCGTCCGGAGCGGCCGAGGGACTCCCCCGTGGTGAGTTTGCCTCCGTTCCGGCCCAGGTGGTGGTGGCGACGAGCGGAACGAGCGGCCCGCCAAAGCTCGTCGAGCATTCCTGGGACTCGTTGCTCGCCGCGGCACGACTGGCCGAACAGTGGCATGGGCTCGGCTGGCTTCTGGTCTACGACGCAACCCGCTGGGCAGGGATTCAGGTCTGGCTGCAGGCTGTGCTGACCGCGGGACGGCTCGTGCAACCGGCATCCCGGAACCCCGATGTCGTCGCCCGTGCCGTCGCCGACGAACAGGTCTCGATCCTTCCCTCGACCCCGACCCTCCTGCGGCGGCTGATCACGTCGGCCGACCGCGGCCTCCTGGCGACGATGAAAATCGACCGGATCACGCTCGGGGGTGAGGCGGTCGATGCCAACCTTCTCGAGCAGACGAAGAGCCTCTTTCAGGGTGTCAGAATTTCGCACGTCTATGCCACCACGGAACTGGGCGAGGTCTTCCGAGTGACCGACGGCGAGGCCGGGTTTCCAGCTGAATGGCTCGGCCGGCCACTGCCAGGGGGCGTGCGGCTCTCGATGCGACGGGATGGCGAACTGCTCGTGCAGCTTTCCCGCGACACCGCGGAGGTGGCGACTGGCGACCTCGTGGAGAAGCGTGGATCCCGCTACGAATTCACCGGCCGCCGCAGCGACGTGATCGTCGTGGGTGGGGCGAAGGTCTATCCGCGTCGCGTCGAGGAGCTGCTTCGGTCCGTCCCCGGCGTGGCCGAGGCCCGGGTCTACGGCCTGCCGAGCGCCATCACGGGCGAACTTGTGGCCGCCGAGATCGTGGTCTCCGACCCGTTGCCTGAGCCCGCAACCCCGGACAACGTCCGCTCCGCGGCGCTCGCCGTATGTCGCGAGCGGCTCGAACCACAGAGCGTGCCCCGGGTGCTCGACATCGCCAAGCGAATCGCCACGACCGCCGCCGGCAAGGTTCCCCGCCGATCCCTCTAGGGCAGGCATTCGCCGTCCAGGGCAACCGCCTTCCAGTTGATCCAGCCGTGCATGTGACCTCTCTCGTTTCGGGCGGATCGCGGGGCCTCGGGCTTGCCATCGTCGAGCGATTGCTCGAGCGGGGGGACGAGGTGGCCACGTTTTCCAGGTCCGGTTCCGAGTCGCTCGACCGGCTCGGCGAGAGGCACGGCCACCGGCTGGTCGCCGAGCGACTCGACGCCTCCGACGCCGACGCGGTGCGGGGCTACGTGGCCCGTGTCGGTGAGCGTTTCGGCCGGATCGACCACTGCGTGGCCAACGCGGCGATCGCCCATGAGGGTGTGCTGGCGACGATGACCGACGCCGAGATCGATCTGATGCTCGCAGTCAATCTCAGGGGCTCGATCGTTCTCGTTCGTGAGGCCGTCCGGCAGATGCTCGTCAACCGTTCGACCTTCGCCTCGGTGACCGTGATCTCGTCGGTCGTGGCCGCCCGTGGCAGTCCGGGGCTTTCCGTCTACGCGGCGACGAAGGCCGGTCTCGAGGGGTTTGCCAAGAGCCTGGCCCGGGAGCTTGGGTCTCGGGGCATCCGGGTCAATGCGCTGGCACCGGGGTTTCTCGAAACCGAGCTTTCGGCATCGCTTTCGGAGGAGGATCGCGGCCGAATCGTCCGCCGCACGCCGCTTGGCAGGCTGGGACAGGCCGCCGACATCGTGGGCGCGGTTGAATTTTTAGCCAGCCCGAGGGCCGGATTCATCACCGGACAGGTGATCACGATCGACGGCGGGTCTTCGTAACCCGGGCCGGCAGGCAGTCAGACCATGGCCAGGCTGCCCACCGAACAGAGGGAAGAGAGCCGGCGTCGGCCGCCGTGTTGTAGACTCAAGTTACTGGAAATAGCGGGGAAAATCGGGGCCACCCAGAGGAACGGAGTGCGCGCCGACCGCCCTGCCGGCCGGGCATCTGCCGGAATCCTGCAGTTCTCGTGCTGCGTGCCTCACTGACCGCACTTCCGCAGATGCAATCGCAGCAAGACTGGCTCGCCTCCGTGGGTCGCATCATCATCGTGGGAGCCGGTGGCTTTGGCCGTGAGGTGCTCCTCTGGGCCCGTGATGCCTGGCCCGATCAGGCCTCGAAAATCGGCGGCTTCCTTTCGGCCGATGCAGCCCTCCCTGTTCCGCTGCCGATCCTTGGCGATCCGTCAGACTATGCGGCCGAACCCGACGACGGGTTCGTTCTCGCGATCGGCATTCCGCAGGTGAGGCGTCGGGTCGTCAGCCAGATTGAATCCCGGGGAGGTCGGTTCCTGACCCTCATCCATCCGACCGCGGTCGTCTCCCCGACGGCGAGCGTCGGCGAGGGGGCCGTCATCTGTCCATATGCGATCGTGAGCGATGCTGTCCGCCTCGGTCGCTTTACGCTCATGAACTATCACAGTTCGCTCGGACACGACGCATCGACGGGCGATTACGCCGTGCTCTCGCCCTATGCCACGCTCGGCGGCGGGGCTGTCGTCGAGGAGGATGTGTTTCTCGGAATGCATGCCTCGGTCGGGCCAGGAAAAAGAGTTGGTCAGCGCAGCAAGGTAAGCGCCAATTCCGCCGCTCTCTGCGATGTGCCGGCCGACTCGCTGATCCACGGCGTTCCTGGCCATGTCAGCAGCCTGATGTAGCGATCGGCATGAATGCCTGCACCGAATCGGATAGCGACGCTCATCGATCTGCGGTACACGACCCGCAAGCCGACCGGAGTCGACAAGCACGTCGCGCGGATGGTTCGCGGGCTGGCTGCAAGCGAGGGGTTCGAGGTCTCGATGATCGCACCGCGGAATCAGCTCGCGGCAGCCGGCCGAATCCCGGAAGCGAGCAGTCTCGCCGGTCTGCCCACCCGGGCGATTCCGTTTTCAAACCGCACCGCCCGTATGCTCTGGGCTGTCAGCCCGTGGCCGCCGATCGACCAGTTTTGCCCCGGAGCCGACTGGATCTATTCGCCGTTGGAACTCTGGGCGCCCGCGAAGCATGCCCGGACCGCCGTCACCATCCATGGGGCGACCTATTTCGAGCCGGATTTTCCAGGCTACCACTCCGCCTGGGCCCGCTTCGAGCGGGCGAGGATGGAGTGGTTTTTCGAGCAGGTCTGTCGCCGTGCGGATCTCGTGATCTCGGTTTCCACCTACCTGGAGGCGTTCCTGATTGACCGTTTCGGCCTTGATCCGCAGCGTTCGCTCGTGGTCGGCAACGGTGTTGACGAGTGGTTCTTTGCGGCGGGAAGCGCTGACGGGACGGCTCACGACCCCGACCGGATTCTTGTGGTAGGTGGCCTCAACGACTGGGACGGTGCGGCCCATGTGCTCGCTGCGGCCGACGCGATCCGAAAGGCGGTTCCATCGATGACGATCGATGTCGCCGGAAATTTCGACGAAGCACGCTACGTGGAAGCAGCCGAAGCCTGCCCGAACCTCCGCCGTCTGGGCTATGTCGAATCGGAAAAGCTCGCCGAGATGATGCCCGGTTATCTTGCGCTGCTCTACCTGCCGAACGTTGAATCGTTTGGGTTGGCAGCGGTCGAAGCGATGGCGGCCGGCCTGCCTGTGATCGCCTGTCGCACCACGGCCGTCCCGGAAACTGCCGGTGATGCCGCGATCTATGTCGATCAACGTTCGACTGAAACGATCGTTGCAGCGATCAGTCGACTCCGCGATTCGTACAGCGCGAGGTCCGAGTGGGTTGCCCGTGGAAAAGCCCGCGTCGCTTCCTTCACCTGGCCCGCCTGCGTCGACCGTCTGGCAGAGGCACTCGAGGCTCGGCCGTGGCGTAAGCGGGGCCGGTCTTTCGCATGAAAGAATCGACGACACCTGCCGTGACAATCACGGGCTACCACTACGATTCGGCGATGTGCGGCTGCGCTCATGTCTATCTCCTGCCCACGATCCAGCGGGAGCTCGCGAGGATCGCACCCGCTCAAAAACGAGTATTCGATCTCGGCTGCGGGAATGGTTCCGTGGCGAACTGGTTCAAAGAGCAGGGATTCGATGTGAAGGGTGTAGATCCATCGGAGTCAGGAATCGCACAGGCACGCGAATCGTTCCCCGACATCGACCTGCGGTCAGGGTCGGCCTATGACCCGCTGGTCGATATTTTCGGCGAGTTTCCTCTGGTCGTGAGCCTGGAAGTCGTGGAGCACGTCTATGCGCCGAGAAGATTCGCGAAGTGCGTCAGCGATCTGCTGCTGCCGCAGGGATACGCCCTCGTCTCGACGCCGTATCACGGCTATCTGAAAAACGTCGCCCTGGCTGTCTCCGGCAAGATGGACAGCCACTTCACGGCACTCTGGGATCACGGACACATAAAATTCTGGTCACGACGCACGATCACCCAACTCTTCCATGAGGCAGGTCTCGAGGTCGAGCGGATTCATCGCGTGGGCCGAATTCCCGCCTTGGCGAAGACCATGCTCGTCGTCGCCCGAAAGCTCCCGCAGTGAGCAAGAAGTCCACGATACGGGGTTGGGTTCGAAGCCACCTGAAAGAGCCTTTCAGGATGGGGACCCAAAGCCACATCGTTCTCATGTTTCTGTTCTTCGCAGGCTCAATGGGTCATCGCTGCGGGACTCGGGCCGACGATGCCATTGGTGGAGTTTCAGCGAAACGCCTCGATGTGCCCGGGGAAGCCGTGAGCAGACAGACGCTCGAGGAGATCAAGGAAATCTTCCGTGTCGATTATGCTGCGGCCACGTCGCCCCAAACACGGCTGGCACTTGCCCGCCGCCTGCTCGCAGAGTGTGGAAAGACGTCGACCGCCGTGGAGCGATGGGTGCTCGTGAGCGAGTCGATGCGGTTGGCCTCCGACGCTGGGGATGTCGAAGCGACATTGGATGCGATCCGGCATTGCACCTCGGTGTTCAAAGTCGACGCAGATGAGATGACGGTCGACGGATTGGCGAAACTCGCAGTCAAGTCGCCCGCTTCGGGATACGACGCCTTGGCCCGGGCCAGCCTCGAACTTGCGAGGCGGGCGACAGATGCCGGCGAGTCGCAGGTTGGGACCAGAAGCCTGGCGATAGCATCAGCAATCGCAAGAAAAACGAAAAACAGGGTCCTGATGGCCGAGGTCACCAGGATTCAGCAAGGGGCCCGCGACGAGGAACGGGAGGCGAAGGCCCTTGCAGCGATCGAGGCGAAGGTCCGAACCGCGCCGAACGACCCGGAGATCTGTCTGGAAGCAGGAAGGTTTTTCTGTTTCAAGGCAGATGATTGGAAACGGGGGCTTCCGTTGCTTGCCAAGGGATCCGATGTCGACCTTGCGCGTCTTGCCGTGGCGGAGGCAAATGTCTCCAGATCGGGCGAGGCCGTCATTGCCCTCGCCGATGCATGGTGGAATTGGGCCGACAAGGAACGGGGTGCCATCAAGGCGGTGGGGCTTGCCCACGCGGCCGAACTCTATGCGGCTGTCATGGCCAATACGCAGGGCCTCGACAGGACGCGAATCGAGAAACGGATACAGGAGGCCCAGTCGCAGGCCCCGATCCGGGGCAGGCGGACGCATCTCGCCGATCTCAAGGAGGAGAGTGCCACAGGTGTCGCCTTTGGTTTTTCGAAAGACGGCACCTTCCGGGGCAAGCCCTTCACATGTTGCGGCCAGGCCTGGCCCAAGGCATTGCAGGCGACGACGTCACCCGCCGGGACAGCGATCAGGTATGCGGTTCCAGCCGGCGGGAAGCGTCTCGTGGGCAAGGCCGGCGTGTTCTGCCCGGCTGGCGCCGGCCCGGGGCAGAACCCGGAGGAACCAATCGCGTTTGAAATTCTGGTGAATGGCCAGTCTGTCTGGAAATCACAACCACTTTCGAAGACCAACGACACCGCCGAATTCGACGTGCATCTCCATGGGGCGACGACGATTGAATTGCGAACGGTCAGCAAGAGCCCGGGATCGGCCTGGAGCGCATGGCTCAATCCCGAAATTGTTCACTAACTCGGGCCCGCGCGGGTCGCTGCCTCATGCCGCCGGCAGATGAACCCATGGCCGAGACAGGTCGAGTTCCCTCATTGCCCAGACCAGGACGGATCATTTTCTGGCAGCCGATACCAAGCCCCCACCAGGAGGCGTTTCTTGAATCAGTCGCCGAGCAATTCCCTGGCGAAGTGATTCTCGGTGTCGAGCGAGACCTCCCATTCGATCGGATCGCCCAAGGCTGGCGGACGCCCGAGTTCCATCGGGTCAGGTTGGTCGATATCTCAGACCCGGTAAACCACGCCGCCCTCGCAAGGCACGGCTCTCCCGAATCGCTCCACGTGTTTACTGGCTTTTTCTCCCATCCGCTCGTCTGGAGCGGTTTCCACAAGCTAAAATCCTCGCAGGCCCGGCTCGCGATCTATTCCGAGGCCCCCGAGCAGCCCTGGCACACGGGCTGGCTCAAGCGGCTTCGAGGCCGCTGGCTCGCGGCTCGGTACGCGAAGCGATTCGCGTTCGTATTGGCCGTCGGCGGCGTCGGCGGCGAGTTTTTCGAGACGATCGGGTTTCCGAAGAAAAAAATCATTCCATTCGGGTACTTTCTGCCCGCACCCTCGGAAACGGCGGATACGTCCATCACGCCAGCTGACGGACTGCGATTCGTTTACTGCGGCCAGCTGATCCACCGCAAAGGGATCGACATTCTTGCCGACGCCCTCGGTGGTCTTCCGGCCGTCGGCTGGCGGCTGGATGCCTTCGGTGCCGGCCCGCTTCGCGAAATCCTCGAGCAGCCATCGCTGCGCGGCCGCGTCTTCGTGCACGACGTTGTCAGCAACGATCAGATTGAGGAAAAATTGATCGGAGCGGACTGGACTGTCTTGCCAAGTCGATTCGATGGCTGGGGAATGCTGGTGAGCGAATCCCTCCGGGCCGGGGTGCCGGTGATCTGCAGCGACGCCTGCGGTGCCGCAGCGATGCTTGGCGACTCGCCCGCAGCCAAGTTCTTTCGCTCGGGCCGCTCTGCCGATCTTGCTCTGCTGCTCCGTGCCGCGATCGAGTCCGGGAAGACCTCTGCTGACGTGCGGGAGTCCGCAAGGAGTGTCGCGAGGCGGTTTGGAGCTGACAACGCCGCAGCCGTATTTCTTCTCGCGGCAAATGGGGGTGGAACGTCGGGGCATGCCTCGAGTCTGCCCTGGATGCCTTTTGAGGCCGCGCATGGTCGGGGATGAAACTGTCTGGTTCGGCATCCACCCGAAACACTCGATCGTCAAGGCGGGCGCATGGGCAGGTGCCGCCAACTTCGGAAGTGCACTGCTGTCGCTCGCCGGAACGATCATTCTGAGCAGGATGCTATCGCCGGCGGATATCGGGCTCTTTTCCGTGGCGTTCACCTTTTACTCGATCCCAAGCATGGTGATCGGCCCGGGTTTGACGGCCGCAGCTGTGCAGGCACCGAACCTCACTCCGCAGCAGTCGAGCAATCTGTTGTGGATCAATGTCGCCGTCAACGCCGCCCTGGCGTCGATTCTCGTGGCAGTCGCTCCGGCGCTCGCGGAGTGGTACCACCAACCCGCGCTTCGGATGCTCTGCAACGCTTTTGCGTTCGTGCTTGTGCTGGAGGGTTTCGCAACACAGTACAGGGCTCTCCTGACACGTGCGATGCGGTTCGACCTTGCGGCGAAAATCGGGATCACGGTTGGTTCGGCCAGTCTGGTCGTGGCCGTTGTCCTTGCCTGGTTCGGATTGGGGGCGTGGGCGCTTGCGATGCAGGCGATCGTCGGGGCGGTTGCCGACCGTATCGCGCTTGCGACTGTCGTGTCGTGGAGACCATCGTGGTTCGATCGCAGGACATCGGTAAGAGACGTGCTCCACTTTTCGGCCGGAAGCAGTCTCACCTTGGCAATGCACATGCTCTACACCCAATCCCAATCGTTGCTGATGGGACGTTGTGGATCGGTCAGCGATGTCGGTTTCTATGGCCGCGGACAAGCGCTGTTTCAGAAGCCGTTCTCACAGGTCATTGGCCCATTGCATGCAGTGCTGCTGCCCGCCCTCTCGGCGAGGCAGCGAGACCCCGATCATCTCGGGACCGCGGTCTACCGCGCCAACGCCGTGCTGTACACGCTTTTACCCCCGGTAGCGATCTGGATGATGATCAGTGGCTCAGACATCGCAGGTACACTCTTGGGAAGGGGTTGGGAGCCGGCGGGACAGGCGTTGTTCTGGTTCGCGTTGGCGGCCATTCCCGGGATCCTTTTCGGCACTCTTTACAAGTCGAATGACGCCATAGGCCGGCCCGCCTGGGGGCTGGGAATCCGCGCTCTGTTCCTTCCGATGCTGCTCGCCGGACTCGTGTGGGCCGCCCCGCGGGGCGCTGCGGCGATGGCGGCGGTTGGCGCGGCCGTCGAGTGGGCGTCCGCGCCCGTTATCCTCTGGCTCCTCTTGAAGGAGAGCCCGGTGCCGCACAGGTTTTATGTCCAGGCGATGGGCGAGTGCATCGCCACGATCAGTTTGACCATGCTCGCGATGTGGCCGATGCAGGCTCTCCTTGAACAACTAGGCCTGCCTGTCATGGCACGTGCGTCCCTGTCACTGATCGGTTGTTTTGTGGCGGCATTGCTGATCGCGAGACTTTTTCCATTCGGACGGACGGCATGGCTGGAGGGAGCCGCTCTGGCCCGCCGCCGCTTTCAACGGACGGGCATGAAGCCCGCGTGAAGCCGACAACAGAAGATCATGCCGCGGTGACACGTTTCTCAATCGTCGTCTGTTCCCGCAATCCCCGCGTGGACTATTTCGTGCGAGTTCTCGAAGCCATTCGTGGGCAGTCGTTGGATCCAGATCAGTGGGAGCTGCTCATCATCGACAGCAACTCATCACCGCCACTCCAGGACCGAGCGATGCCTTGGTTGCCGGCCACGCGGTTCATGCGTGTTGAGGAACCGGGCGTATTGCGGGCCCGGATGGCTGGCGTCTACGCGGCCAAAGGCGAGTGGCTCGTGTTCGTGGACGACGACAATGTGCTCGACCCCGATTATCTGGAGCAGGCAGCCCGAGTGATTGCTCGCAAGCCAGAAATTGCATTGTTCTGCGGCCGCATCAGTGCCGACTTCGAGCAGCCGCCACCGAAATGGCTCAAGCCCATGTATCGGCAGTTGGCGATCATCGATTTTTCCTCTGACTCATGGGCCCGCGAGTGGGATACCGACCGCGTGCCCTGTTGGACCGCCGGCATGTGCATTCGCCGCGACGTCGCCAAGCAACATTTTGATTCTTTCGCGGATGATCCAATGGCGGCAGTCGTGATGAACCGATGCGAAGACGTGCAACTGGTGATGAGCACGGTCGAATCTGGCCATCTCGCGGGGCTGTTCACCACGCTGCATATGCGGCATCTGATTCCTCCTGACCGGATGACAGTCGGATACCTGAAGCGAATCAGCTGTGAAACCGCCTATATCATGACCCGACTTCGATGCGACGCCGCCGGGGTCGGAATCAGGGATTTCCTTCGTCCTCTGAAAAATGCCCTTGTCGCAGTACGATTCGGAGCGGGGCCTCGAGGTCAGGTGTCGCTGGCGACTGCCTGGGCCGAGTTTCGCGGGGTGCTGGCCGCGTGGCGGGTGGCCGACGAACTCGCCTTGGTGAACGATACCTCCAACAACAAGAGACCGGCATGCTGAGGCGTGGGATCTCTCTATGGACACGGCTT
Organism: Candidatus Kuenenia stuttgartensis; assembly: GCA_945897435.1. Classification (GTDB taxonomy): domain Bacteria; phylum Planctomycetota; class Planctomycetia; order Pirellulales; family UBA1268; genus RGVT01. Next base: position 30,396 of record CAMDFJ010000019.1, read on the forward strand.
GGACCGCTGAACGCCATGCGGCTCGTCGCAGCCAAGATCTGTAATCGGCTGCTCCTGCCGTCGCCGCGGCTCTCATGGTCGCAGTTCGGCGAGGATCTGGTCGCCCGCGACATCCTCGGCCTGCAGAAGGGATACTACGTCGATGTCGGCTGCAACCATCCGGAAAAGTGGTCGAACACCTATCTCTTCTACGTGCATGGCTGGAACGGGCTGCTCGTAGATGCCAATCAGGACCTCGTGGCAGAGTGCCTGAAAAAAAGGCCACTCGATGCGGCGGAGTGCTGCCTGCTGGGAGACGAAGAAGGCGACGGAGAGATCGCGATCTACGACGAGCATGCGTTGTCGTCGGCAGTCTCCGGTCATAATATGGAGCGGCGCGGAATGGCGCGGCTTCTGGAAACGCGCCGCATCCGCAAGTCCACCCTGACGCGGTTGCTGGACAAGCATCAAGCTCCTTCAGACATCGACTTTCTATCGATCGACGTGGAGGGCATGGATCTGGCGGTGCTCCGCGGCCTCGACATGGACCGCTACAGGCCGAAGGTGATCGCCGTTGAGGATGCATCGTTCGAACCGCTTCAGCCGACGGCGAGCCCGGTGATGCAATTCCTGTCGGACCGCGGATACCGGCTTTACTCTCACGTGCCCCCGACGCTCTTCTTTCTGGCGCCCGGCGTCGTGAGTAAAAGTTTTCACGGTGCGGACGGCTGAGCGGGCTGCGCATGACCGGCAAGTCATACATCGCCGCGATCCAAAAGCGCTTCCGACGCGTGACGACCTCCGGCGGCTATGTTGCGGAGATAGACGGCCTTCGGTTCATAGCGATCGCGGCAGTCGTGGCAGTCCACGTTGCGGGCTACTGGACGGTGCGGGCAGGCAGGACCTACCCGGTGATGTCGTCGATCGACCGCGGACTCGAGGCGTTTATCTCACTCGGC
>CAMDFJ010000020.1 GCA_945897435.1 Candidatus Kuenenia stuttgartensis
CGTGGCTCGGAGCGTGGAAGTTTTTGAGGTCGAGGCCGTAATCCCAGGCCTGTTCAATGTCGAGCCGCTCGAACTTCTTTGCGCCCACCTTGAACTCGATCGGGATGACGCACTTTTGTGTCACGAGCACCGCATCGACCCGCCGGCCGAGCCGCGGGATGTCGAACTCAAGGTGGATCCACGGGGCGGCGGCGGCTGGTGGCGGGGCGACCAATTCCTCGAGGGCCGCACGCAGGACGGGCAGCTGCAGCCGCCAGGCCGATTGCTGCTCCGGGGCGAGTGTGTAGCCGTGAGGGCTCGCGAGCGGCGCGTAGACCACCTCGTCGCTCGCGGCGAGAAACTCCTCCACCGGCGCGGCGTAGAAGGCGGCATTGGTGCGTAGGCCCGACATGGGCGATGAGCCTACCAAAGCGAGGGGACAACCTTGGTCCGGGGCTGCCTCGGGCCGCGGAATCCCCAGCCAAACGCTTGACGGGGAAATGTACGGGCGTATACTTTGTCCCATCGCTCGTGCACTGCGGACAATAGTAGTGGAGCCAAAGCGGACACGGACCCACCAACCATGAGCATCGTCGTCAACCTCCCCGCCGAACTCGAGAAGACCATCGCCGCCGAGGCAGCCAAGGCGGGCATGACGGTTTCCGACTACGTGGCCGGCCGGCTTGCCCAAGGAATCACCACGAACGGCTCGCACGGATCGAAGCGCCGGCTTACTGGCCCTGAGCTCGTGCAGCGTTGGAAGGAGCTCGGGCTGATCGGCTATCGGACTGACATCACCGATCCCGAAGCCCACTCCCGCCGTCTCCGTGAGGCAGCCCAACGCCGCACGGCCGGCTGAACGTCGAGCCTATGGAACTCATCGACACGGATGTGCTGATCGACGTTCAGCGTGGTTTCGGCGCGGCAGCGGATTGGTTCGCGACGGATCCCGACGTCGGTGTGCCGGGCTTCGTGGTGATGGAGCTCGTACAGGACGCCCGCAACTCGGACGAGGTGCAGAAGGCTCTCGCGCTTGTCGACGGGCTCGAAGTCGTGTGGCCATCTGAGGAGGAATGCCAGACGGCACTCGAACAGTTCTCCACACTTCATCTTTCGCACGGCCTCGGCCTGCTCGACGCCTTGATCGCAGCAACGGCCGTCGGCCATGGCGGCGTCCTCAACACATTCAACGAGCGGCACTACCGCATGTTCCCCGGATTGACGACCGTACGGCCATACAAGCGGTAATGCACCGCGGCAGTCCAGTCACGTACGTGAAGGTTGTGGAGTGGTCAGACGAAGACAAGTGCTTCGTCGGCAGCTGTCCGCAGCTGATGTATGGCGGATCCTACGGCGACGATGCCACGAAGGTGTTCGTCGAACTCTGCGAGATGGTCGAAGAGGCGATTGAAACTTTGGAGGAGGCCGGCAAGCCCGTTCCGCAGCCGCTCGCGTCGCACGAACTCGGAGCCGTTCTGCAGCGAAGCGCGTGAGGGCTGACAGATGCTCCGCAAGTAGCCCAAACAGCACCGTAACAAGACCGGCTGATCAGAACCGGCGGCGATTGATCAAACGCAGGCCCGAGATCAGGACGATGGCGCCGACGGTGGCCGTCACGAGGCTGCCGAACAGGCCCGATGCGGAGAGCCCGAGCAGACCGAACAAAAACCCGCCCAGGATCGAGCCGATGACGCCCATGATCAGGTCGCTCCCGAGCCCCGAGCCGCCGCCCTTCATGATCTGGCTCGCGAGCCACCCCGCGGCCAAGCCGATCAACAGAAACCACAGCAAAGCCATTATGTCACCTTCTTGAAAGATACCCCCGGCAGGGATCGAACCTGCGACCTATGGTTTAGGAAACCATCGCTCTATCCACTGAGCTACGGGGGCTCTGCCAGGACCCGAGACTATCACAGGCCGCCTCACGTGCCAGCGGCCTGACCTGCTTCCCTTGCGGGCTCGGGATTCGTGTCAGGGCTCTCCCTCGCCGCGTGGCTGCAGGCCAAGTTCGGGGTAGAGTTCCGGACGATCCTCCGGTCCGTCCTGATACCACGCCGGGTCGAGCGTCTCGCCGTTCGCGGCCGCGTGTTGCTCGACCCAATTCCGAAACGTGCGGAAAATGTCGATCAGACGACGGTCTCCCGGAATGTAGATTCGGTCTGGGGGTGACTCTGCAGACATGCTCAGTCCTCCTCGTCATGGGTCGGTGTGGAAATTGATTTCAGCCGGCAGGGGTCGTTGCGGAGGAGTTGGTGAAACTGGTGCCGACGACTGCGTCGGTCGCCGAACTCACGACGGCTGCGACAGATGTATTTTAGAGGAGAGTCGGCCCGTGTCCCGTTCCTGCCGATCGAAAACGCGTCATAGCAACCAAGCTTTCTGCTCGACCTGCGGGACTGCGACGAGCCTTATGATGACTCCACAGACTGCACCGCCCGGCGAAGCAACGCTCCGGCTGATCGATGGCACCGCTCACGGCTCGGAGTCCGGCCCGGAGGAGTTCTGGAAGGCTTTCACGGTGCGGAAAAGAGTTGCGTTTCCCTTTCACACCCCTTGTCACTCATGAGTCTCGCAAGCGACGAATTCGACAGGCTGGAGCGGCTGATCTACCGCCCGGTTTCCACGCGGCCCGATTGGCTCAAGGCCTGGCGCAACGAGGCCCAGTATCTGCTCTATCTCGCCCGCCGCGCCGTCGACGTTGACGACGAGGAACTCGTCGAGGAACTCGAGGAACAGGCCCGCGACATGGCGGACGTCGTCGAGGCCAAGCTCCGCGGTGACGGGCTGCTCTAGAAAACCCGCTGGGCAGTCAGCGGGGACGTTGCCCAGCCCGCGCAGACTGTCTCGCGCTCGTGGTGCGGGATCCTCGGCCGCGACCGATCCCGTGAAGGAGTTCTCCTCCCTCAGGCCGCCGACTTCGTTCCCGCCTTGTCTGCCTTGTAGAGATACGGATTCATCGTCGGGTCGTTGTACATCTTCATCTGGCGAAACACCCGCAGCGGCCGCTGGCCGGCGAAGATCTCGGCGAGCAGCCGGTCGATCGCCTCGATGAGGTGCGTCCGCTGCATGTCGAGCACCACCATCCGGGAGGCGGCCTTCTCGCGATGCTCCTGTGTGGCATCGGCCCGCTCGATCTGCTCCCGCATGTGAAACCGGCGTAGCTCCAGAATCGAGAGCCGATCGATCGCGGCTCCGGGAGTTTCGGTCGCGGCGGGGGCGTCGGCCGCGGCGGCGATGCCACGACGGGCGAGCTCCTCGATCAGCCAGTCGTCGAGCTTCTCGATCGAGTCGTTGCGGGCCTGGTTGTAACGGTCGATCGCCCGCTTCACCTCGGCGATCCGGGCGTCGGTCACCTCGGGCGAACGGGCGATGTCTTCTTCATGCCAGAGGAGGAAGTTGAACCGGTGCAGGTCGCAGACCTTGCCCGCCATCCCGCGCTCGGCGTGGGCCGGCTCGACCTCGTGCCATCGGACGACCAGCCGTTCGAGCAGGCCGTCGATCGAGGCGGCGGTCATCGGCGGCGTGTGCAGGGCAGATGCCTGGGTGACGGTCGGCGAGGCGGGCATGGTCATCGCGGGTTCTCCGGTGGGAAGCGTTGGGGGTGAGGGAATCAGATTTTCAGGCGGCCCTGCGGAGCACGAGGCAGAGGTTTGCTCCGCCGAAGCCGAAGGAGTTGCTGGCGGCGACATCGACCCGGTGCTCGCGGGCCATGTGGGGCACGTGGTCGAGCCGGCAGGCATCGTCGACCGTGTCGAGGTTCAGCGTGGGGGGTACGGCGTTGCGGTGGATGGCCGCCAGGCAGGCGACCGCCTCGAAGGCGGCGGCCCCGCTGATCAGGTGGCCGGTCATGCTCTTGGTGGAACTCACCGGAACCCGATCGGCCGCGGCCCCGAGGGCAAGGCGGATGGCGCCGGCCTCGGCCGCGTCGCCAACCGGCGTGCCGGCCGCGTGGGCGTTGACGTAATCGACCTCGTCGGCGGCGATCCCGGCGTCGGCCAGGGCTTCAGAGATCGCCCGGGCAGCCTGGGTCGGATCGGAGCAGGGGCTCACCATGTGGAAGGCATCGCTCGACATCCCCACGCCGGCAAGCTCGCCGTAGATCCTCGCCCCGCGGTCTGCCGCAGGCTGGCGACGTTCGAGCACGAAGAAGCCGCCTCCCTCGCCCATCACGAAGCCGTCTCGATCGCGGTCGAATGGCCGCGAGGCCCTGGTCGGATCATCGCTGCGGCGGGAGAGGGCCCGGAGGTTGTAGAAGGCGGCGATCGCCGTCGGACTGAGGATGTCGCAGCCGCCGACGACGCATGCATCGACCCAGCCGGCATCGATCCAGTTTCGTCCCAGCGCCATCGCATAGCCGCTCGACGCGCAGGCCGCCGCTACCGTCACGGCCGGACCTCCGATCCCCACGAGCCGTGCCAGCCGGTGGACGATCGTCGGATCACGCCGCGGCTCGAAGACATCACTGCCGCCGGCGAGGAAGTCGAGTTCCCACGACTTGAGCTGCTCGGCCCCGAGCCCGAGGACCAGACCGATCCGCCGGCCGCCCTGCCCCGGGCGAAGGCCGGCGTCGGCGAGCGCCGCGGCGATCGGAGCCAGGCAGAGTCGTTCGAGTCGGCCGAGCCTGGCGATCTCGGCGGCATCTGGGCAGATGCCCGCAGGCGGCTGCGGAATCAGATCGACCGGGGCTGCAAACTGGGTCTGCTCGCGGGCGAAATCTGCCGCCGGCACACTGCAGACGCCCGAGCGTCCGGCGAGCAGGGCGTCGGCGACATCGTTGAACGAGTTGCCGAGCGGCGAAACGACGCCGACGCCGGTGATCAGCACCGCGTCGGCTGGCGAACGGACAGCCGGCATGTGAATGGCGACGCTCATGCGGCCTCCCGCAGAGGCGAAGAGCGATCTCGATCGAGAACCACGCCGCGACGCCGCGAAGCGATCCGCACCTCCATGCCCCACGGGCAGCGGTGCGACCATGATTCGAGCACCTCGCCAGACCGGCACATTTCGACCGCGGCGGCAAAGGCCGCGAGCGACCCGACCGGATCGCCGCTCCAATCTCCCGCCGTCTCGTGGCACCCAGACTCGTGGCACCCAGACTCGTGGCACCCAGACTCGTGGCTCCCGGAATGGAGCGTCAGCCCGAGGCCGGCGTCGGCCTCGCGGGTGATCGCGATCGCCAGTCCGCGGCAGCTCGGGTCGTTTGTCGGTAGACCGGTTGCGTCGAGCAGCAACTCGCCGGCCCATTCGGTCACGACCAGCCAGACGCCCTCGCAGTCCTGCCGGCCGATCAGGCTGATCGCCGCGATCAGTCCCTCGGAGACGGCATGCGGGCCGCCGCTCGTGCCGATGTTCGGTCCCTTCATCCCCAGGCCCACGCTCACGGCGCTTGCCAGCGCGTGGAGCGAGCACTGGGGCACCACATGGGGAGAGACGACGACCCCGCCGCCCGTGGGCAGCTTCGCCAGTGTCTGGGCCGCGCTGATCCGACCGGCGCCGCAGGTCGATCCGACCACGCCGAACCGCTCGAAGGAGGGCCGCGGACCGGGGTAGCGGGCGATCGCCTCGAGCACCGCCCGGACACCGACCACCGTCTGCTCGTCGCAGTGCCGCAGAAAGCGACCGGGCAGGGCCGGCGCAGACTCCGGCATCGGCTGGTCGCGGAGCGCGGCCAGTTGCGAGAGCGGCGCCTCGACCGTGGCATGGCTCGCCACCGCGAGGGATGCGACTGGTGATTCGGGGGTGTTCATGACGAGGCGGGGCCCCGCTCAGGCCGCCTGCTTCGACGACTTGGCCGCGAGCTTTGTCTGGAGCATCGTGAGCATGTCGCCCACGGAGTTGATCCCTTCGAGCAGCTCGGTTTCAATCTGGATGCCGAAGCGGCTCTCGATGTGCAGGACGAGACCGGCCATGTCGAGCGAGTCGAGGTTCAGGCCCTCGCGGAGGGTCGTCGATTCCTCGAGCGCGGGATAGGTCTCCCCGGTCTCCTTTTCGAGCAGTTCGAGAACGACGGCAGACAATTCCTTGCGATCCATGGCGGCTGAAGACTCCGAAGGTTGATTGATGCCGGCCCGCGCCGGCCTGACGCCTCTTGCGGGGGCGGGAAGGTAGCGAATGGGATCCTCAGGGCGAAGCCCAAAACAGGCTCTAAAACAGGCCGTTCATCGGCCGATTTCGGGAGCGCGGCCCGCAACCTGGCAGACCGCATCCTGGCCGGCCCGCGGCCTGGCGATCGCGACGGGCCTGTATGCGGTCGTGCTTCTGGTCGCCACCCACTACCCGCGGCCGGAGGAGCTGCTCGGCAGAAACACGCCTCCAGACAAACTCCTCCACTTCCTCGCCTACGGGCTGCTCGGCCTGCTGGCGGCCGCCACGCTGCGGGCATTCGGTCGCTGGAGCACCCGCTCGGCCCTGCGACTCGGATTGGCCCTGGCGCTGGCCGCAGTCATCGACGAGGCCACCCAGCCGCTCTGCTCCCGGGCCGCCGAGCCGCTCGACTGGGTCTGCGACTGCATCGGCATCGCGCTCGGCATCGCCGCAGTCCCGCTTCTGAACTGTCGGAACCCATGACAGGCTGAAGCCTGTCCCAGATCGGACAGGGCAGACTCAACAACGAACTCTTTTTTCAAAGAACTCTCTCTGGCGCCAGGCCCGGAGGGCCGGGTAATCACCAGCCGGCGGAGCCGGCCAAGCAAACAACGGCAGGATGCCGTGTGTTTGCGTGAAGTGGCCGACCGGGTTTGAACCAGCCGGCGGAGCCGGCCAAGGAAAATTCGGCAGGATGCCGAGATTTTCCGTGAACTCAGTAATTCGGCGTCGGTGCCCGGTAGTCGCTGATCTTCACCGAGCGGAACCAGTCGATCGTGCTCGCGAGCCCCTGCCGCAGCGGCACCTTCGGCTCCCAGCCGAGCCGCTCCTTCGCCAGCGTGATGTCGGGCCGCCGTCGCTCCGGATCGTCGACGGGCAGCGGCTTCTCCACCAGCTTCGACGACGAGCCGGTCAATTCGAGCGTCATTTCGGCGAGCTGGCGGATCGTAAACTCGCCCGGGTTGCCGATGTTCACCGGGCCCACGAAGTCGTCGGGGCCGTTCATCATCCGGATGATTCCCTCGACGAGGTCGTCGCGGTAGCAGAAACTGCGGGTCTGCGAACCTGATCCGAAGATCGTGATCGGCTCGCCGGCCAGAGCCTGGCGGATGAAGTTCGACACCACCCGGCCGTCGTAGGGATGCATCCGCGGACCGTAGGTGTTGAAGATTCGCACGATGCGAACATTGACGCCGTTGGCCCGGTGGTAGTCCATGAAGAGGGTCTCGGCCGCCCGCTTCCCCTCGTCGTAACAGGCCCGCGGGCCGATCGGATTGACCGCGCCGCGGTAGCTCTCCGGCTGCGGATGCACCTCGGGGTCGCCGTAGACCTCGCTCGTCGATGCCTGCAGCACCTTGGCACGGCAGCGTTTCGCCATGCCGAGCACGTTGATCGACCCCATGACGCTGGTCTTCATCGTCTTGATGGGGTTGTATTGATAGTGGCCCGGCGCCGCCGGACAGGCGAAGTTGTAGATCTCGTCGACCTCGAGCCAGAGCGGCTGGATCACGTCGTGCCGTAGCAGTTCGAAGTTGCCGCAGCCGAGCAGGTGGGCGACGTTCGTCTTCTGACTGGTGAAGAAGTTGTCGACGCAGATCACGTCGTGGCCGTCGGCGACGAGCCGCTCGCAGAGGTGACTGCCGAGGAAGCCGGCGCCGCCGGTGACGAGGATGCGTTTGATCGAGGACATGGTCGTTCCAGATGGCTCTGTCTGTCGCCCGGGGCAACTTTCCCCGATATCGCGGGAATGATAGTCTACCCTGATGAGGAACAATATCAGCCGCCGACGGGCGATCCAGACGACTGCATTCGCCGCGGTCGCCGCCGGCGCCATCCGACCTTCCGCAGGAGCCACCCCCATGCCGCTCAAGGGCAACATCAACCATTCGATCGTCTTCTGGTGCTTCAACGCCGCCGGCGACAACTGGGACATGGACAAGACCTGCGAGGTCGCCAAGCAGCTCGGCGTGAAGTCGATCGAGCTCTCGGGCCCCGAAACCTGGCCGACGATCAAGAAGCACGGTCTCAGTTGCGCGATCGCCATGAACGGCATGCCGGGCGCCCCCTTCATGAAGGGCTTCAACAATCCCCGCTACCAGGACGAGGTGATCGCCCGCACGACCGAGACGATCGACGCCTGCGCCGAGGCGGGCGTGCCCTCGGTGATCGCCTTCACGGGCTACAAGTGGCACGACGCAGAGGATCCGAAGAGCGGAGAGATCTCCCTCGGGGATGGCGCCGACAACTGCGTCAAGGGTCTCAAGCAGATCGCCAGCCATGCCGAGAAGAAGAAGGTCACGATCTGCCTCGAGCACCTCAACACCCGCGACGACACTCACCCCATGAAGGGGCATCCGGGCTATCAGGGCGACGACGTCGACTACTGCGCCGGCATCATCCGCCGCGTCGGCAGCGACAGGGTCAAGCTGCTCTTCGATCTCTATCACGTCCAGATCATGAACGGCGATCTGATCCGCCGGCTCGAGCAATACAAGGACCTGATCGGTCACATCCACACCGCCGGCAACCCCGGCCGCGGTGAGCTCGACGACGACCAGGAAATCAACTTCCCGGCGGCGATGAAGAAGATCGTGGCAATGGGCTACAAGGGCTACGTCGGCCACGAGTTCATCCCGACCCGCGACCCGTTCGCCGGTCTCAAGCAGGCCGTCGAACGCTGCGACGTCTGAGTTCACGGAAAATCTCGGCATCCTGCCGAATTTTTCTTGGCGACCTCCGGTCGCTGGGGTTTACCCGGGCCTCCGGCCCTGGCACCTGAAAAGGGTTTGTTGTTGAGGCTGCCCTGGCCGATGTGGGACAGGCTTCAGCCTGTCACCTTCAACGAGCCGTTGCGGCCCTGGCGGGTTGCGTGAGCACGATGCGGAGGTCGGCCACGTTCGTGCCGGTGGGGCCGGTGCGGACGAGGCCGCCGGCTGAGTCGAGGAGCGGATAGGCGTCGCAGCGGGCGAGGGCACGGGGCAGGTCGAGCGAACCACGTTCGATCTCGGCCGCGAGACTCGCGTCGGCGATGCCGCCGGCGGCGTCGGTCGGGCCATCCTCGCCGTCGCTGCCGATGCTGGCAATCAGAAGCCCTTCCGGCCAACTGCCATCGCCGCGACAGACGGCCGCGACCGCGGCCACAACTGTCTGCTGATTGCGGCCGCCAAGGCCATGATCGGCCGGCACGCGCACGACGGCCTCGCCCCCCTCGATGATCGCCCGGGGCCTGCCGTCGACGGCGGTCGCCGCCACAGCTCCGGCCGCCTCTGCTGCCAGCCGCCTGCCGACCTCTTCCGCGGTCTCGCCACCGACCCGCGTCAGCGCCGAGACGACGTCATAGCCGGCCCTTCTGGCGGCATCCGCGGCGGCCGCGACCGCAGTTCCGTTGCCGCCGAGGAGGATGTGCTCGACAGTGCATCCGCGGGGCGTCGTCCAGGCCCCTGATCCTCGACTCCTCGTACCCGAGCCAGGATCGAGCCCGGGCATGCAGGGCCCGGAGGCGATCACGTCGAGATCGTCACCGATGACATCCGAGAGCACGAGCACGAGCATCCGCCCGGCCGTGCAGGCCCGGGCCAGACCGCCTCCCTTGATCCGGCTCAGGGCCTGCCTGGCGGCGTTGAGTCTGGCGATGTCAGCGCCAGATTCGGAGAGCGATCGCGTGACCGCGATCTTCTCGTCGAGTGTGACGCCTTCCTTCGGCGCGGCGAGCAATGCCGAGCCACCGCCCGTGAGCGGCACGATGACGAGGTCGTCCGGGCCGAGGCCGCCCACGGCGGTGAGCATCTCTGCCGTGGCCTTCACCACCTCGGGCGTCGGTAGATTCAGCCGCGCGGGCCGGGTCTCGCGAATCTCGATCCGGGAGAGCCTCCGGCCGCAGCCCTCGGGTACGCTCACGAGTCCCGAAACCCGCTGCCGGTCGAGGGCGTCAGGCCCGAGCAGCGTTTCGATTCCTGCGGCGATGCCCGCGGCCGCCTTGCCGCCACCGACGACCAGAATCCGGGCCGCGGTGTCGCGGGTCAGCGTTGCGTCGATAACGCCGGCATGATCGGCGACGAGCCGCTCCGGGGCGACCGCAGCCAGCCCGGCCGACCAGATCCTGTCGGCATCCTCCCGCAGCGATCCGCTCACGGCTCTGCCTGACCGGGAAAGTTTTTGGGGTCGAACCGCGTCAGGTCGATCCCGCCGCGAGCCTCCTCCTCGAGCAGTTTCACCCGCATCTCCAGCCGCTCGAGCCGGCGGGCGAGGAGGGCGGGGGATTCTGCCGACGGCGCTGCGGGTAGCACCCGGGGGATCGCCGGGTAGCCGAGCTGTCGCTGCAGGGCCGCGAAGAAGAAGAGCGGATCCTTGCCGCGGTTGGCCCGGGCGATCCGTCCCTCCTTTTCGCCAAACAGGATGACCCGGTCGGGCCCCAGATCGGCCCGTCCGGCCAGCAACGATTCCCGCTTCTCGATCCGCCAATATTCCGGACTGCGAACGTAGACCAGATCGGCGAGGTCGATCAGGCCGACCTGCCGGCCAACGACCTCGATCCAGGCCTTCCAGTCGGCGTCGAAGATCGGATCGTCGGCCACGGCGGCGAGCCCGTGGGAATAGTCGAGCCGGTTCCGCGAGAGGCACTCGAAGCGATAGAAAAAGAGACCCTGCGGCGTCGGCTGCTCGCCGCGGTAGGCCGCCTCCCGTTCGAGCACAGCCAGGGCCGTGGCGATGTCAAACCGCCCTCCCTCGCGTTCGGCCTGGGCCATGATGAAGGTCTGGAAGCCGCTGAAGTAGTGGGGCAGCCGGGCCATCGCCGTCGAGAGCGTGCCGAAGAGCTTGAGTTCGCCGACCAGATAGTCGATCGCCATCGGCAGCTTCGAGGTCGCGAGCACCTCCTGACCGATCGAGAGCAGGGCCTCCTGGGCGGCAACGCCGCTGCCGATCCGCTCCGCAAAGTTGCGGAACAGATAGGCCTGCTCGATGTATTCCTCGCGGTCGAGCATCGAGATCTCAAAGGCGGGAGGTCGGCGACGGGCCTCTCCATCCTATAATCGAGACGGGCCGAATCACCTCTCCCGCCGCCGGGCCGCCGAAAGTCACCGATGTCAGACCGCTTTTCCACGATCGAGGCAGCCGTCGATGCGATCCGCCGCGGCGAGATGGTGATCGTCGTCGACGACGAGGACCGGGAGAACGAAGGCGACTTCGTCTGTGCCGCCGAGAAGGTCTCGCCCGAGATCGTCAACTTCATGATCAGGCACGGCCGCGGTCAGGTCTGCATGCCGATCCTGCCCGATCTGGCCGGCCGGCTCGAGCTGCCGATGATGGTCGAGGCCAACTCGACCCCGCTGGGCACCGCCTTCACGGTGCCGGTCGACCATGTCAGCAGCCGCACCGGCATCACCGCGGCGGAACGCTCGACGACGATCGCCGCGATCCTCGATCCGACGAGCCGACCGACCGACTTCGTCAGGCCGGGCCATCTCTTCCCACTGGTGGCGAAGGAGGGGGGCGTGCTGCGACGGGCTGGCCACACCGAGGCGGCCGTCGATCTGGCACGTCTGGCCGAACTCCAGCCGGCCGGGGTGCTCTGCGAGATCCTCGACGAGACCGGCAACCGGGCCGACCGCGAGGCGTTGTTCGCGCTCGCAAGAGAACACCGTCTCGAGATCATCACGATCGAGGAACTGATCCGCCATCGCCGCACCCGCGAGAAGCTGGTGCACCGGATCGCCGAGGCCGACCTGCCGACCAGCTGGGGCCGATTCCGGATCATCGCCTACGGCGTGAAGTTCGAAACCCAGCAACCGCTCGTGCTCGTGATGGGCGATGTCGCGGCCGCCGAGGCGCCGCTCGTGCGGCTCCATTCCTCCTGCTTCACGGGCGACCTGCTCGACAGCCTCCGCTGCGACTGCGGCGACCAGCTCCACATGGCCCTCGAAATGATCGGCCGCGAAGGGGTGGGGGTGCTCGTCTACCTGCCGCAGGAGGGCCGCGGCATCGGGCTGGTGGAGAAGATCCGGGCCTATCAGCTTCAGGATCAGGGGCTCGACACGGTCGAGGCCAACCTCGCCCTCGGCTACAAGGCCGACTCCCGCGACTATGGCGTCGGCATCCAGCTGCTCAAGGATCTGGGCCTGCGACGGGTGCGGCTGCTGACCAACAACCCCAAGAAGACCGACGCCTTCATCTATGGGGGGTTCGACCTCGAGGTCGCCGATCAGGTGCCGATCCTGCCCCCCGTGCACGAGTTCAACGAACGCTACCTTTCGACCAAGCGGGAGAAGCTCGGTCATCGGTTCCCGGATTGACCGGCCGGCGCGGATGGCCGTAGCATCGAAAGGCCCTGGGCCTGCCTTTCCTGCGGAGATCACGATGCGTCGATGGACTGACGACGGTGTCCGGGGTTGGCCTGCGCACGGGCTCCTGGTCGCATCGATCCTGCTCCTCTCGACGGGCTGCGGCGGCAGAGGCGACGACACGCCCGAACCGGTCCTCGAAACGCCGGCCCGGCCGGCGGCGGTGACCGCCGATAGCCCGCCTGCTGAACGGCTGGTGGAAACCTTCTCCCCCCCGGCGCTCGCGGAACTCGAGCAGGGGACAACCTGGATCGACCGTCCGGTTCGCGACGGCCTGACGCTCCTCCGCGAGCAGCTGGCGGGCGAGCGGCCGCCGGCCACGGTCGACGAGGCGTTGGCCCTGGAAAATTCGAGTCCCGCCGACAACGCCAAGATCCTCTCTGCGCTCGGCCGGCTGCCGGAGAACGGCCAGGCCGACCTCGAAGCCCGGATCGACAGGCACGTCACCGGCGACCTCGGCAGCACCAACCCGATCATGATCAGCACCTCGGCCGAGTTCGACATTCTCGGGCTGACGGGCTTCGGGCTGTTTTCCTTCGACCGCTCGCTCGAGCCCTTCGCCACATCCGAGACGGTGGCCTCCTGGAAGACGAGCGCCGACGGCCTGCTCGACAAGGTCGTGCTCCGGGATGACCTTCTCTGGAGCGACGGCCGGCCGATCACGGCCCACGACATCGCCTTCACCTATCGGGTGATCATGGATCCGCGGGTGCCGGTGCCGGCGGTCCGCAGCGGCACCGACCAGCTCCGCTGGGTCCACGCCTACGACGATCGAACGCTCGTCTACTTCCACAAGGAGCCGCTGGCGACGAACGTCTGGAACATCAACTTTCCGATCCTGCCCAGGCACCTCTACGAGAAGACCTGGGAGGCCGATCCGACGCTCAAGGACAGCCCGGAGCACGTGCAATTGGAGCAGTCGCCGGTGTCGGGCGGGCCCTACGAGATCGTGGAGCGGACCCGCGGCCAGCAGATCGTGCTCCGGCGGCGGTCGGGCTGGTCGACCGTCGACGGCAAACAGGTCCGCGAGCCCCCCTTCTTCCGCGAGATTCGCTTCCGGATCATCGAGGATCCAAACACATCTCTTCTGGCCCTCAAGGCGGGCGAGATCGATGAGATGATCCTGCTTCCGGAGCAGTGGACGACGCAGACCAAGGGGGAAGACTTCTACCTCCGCAACACCAAGGTCACGGCACCGGAGTGGGTGAGCTTCCACTTCGGCTGGAACATCAAGACGCCGTTCTTCGCCGACCGCCGCGTCCGCCGGGCGATGAGCTACGCCTTCGACCACGACCGGATGCTGGAAAAACTCTGCTACGGCCTCTACGAGCCGGCGGTGGGCACCTTCCACCACTCCTCCTGGATGGCGCCCAAGAAGAAGCTCGAGCCCTACAAGCAGGATCTCGACAAGGCGGAGGCCCTGCTCGACGAGGCCGGCTGGGTCGACCACGACAACGACGGCATCCGCGACAAGGAGATCGACGGCAGGCTCGTGCCCTTCGAGTTTTCGATGCTCGTCAACCAGCAGCCGCTGCGGGTGCAGATCTGCGGCCTGCTCAAGGAAAATCTCGACGACATCGGGGTGCGGATGAACGTCCGGCCGACGGAGGCGACCGTGCTCCAGCAGCTGACGCAGGAGAAGAAGTTTCAGGCCTATCTCGGCGGCTGGGGGGCCGGCACCGATCCCGACACCTCGGAAAACATCTGGTCATCCGGCGCCGGCCGCAACTTCACCGGCTACTCCAATCCCGAGGTCGACCGGCTCTTCGCCGAAGGCCGCCGGGTGCTCGACCGGGCGAAGCGGGCCGAGATCTACGGCCGGATCCAGGAGATCCTCTACGACGACCAGCCCTACACCTGGCTCTATTGGCGGAACAGCTTCTACGGCTTTTCGAAGGATCTCCGCGGCTACGTCTTCAGCCCCCGTGGACCCTACCACTACTCCCCCGGCTTCAGCAGCCTCTGGATGCCGAAACTGGAGTAGCAGATGGCGTCCTATCTCGTCCGTCGGCTCGTGCTCGGGCTGCTGACGCTCGTCGTGATCACCTGCGTCGTCTACGGGCTGGCCCGCAACATGCCAGGCACGCCGCTGACCGTGCAGCTCGGCGAGACCGATCCGAGCCGCAAGTTCAACCCCGAAGACCTCGAGCGGATGAAGCGGATCTACGGCCTCGACAAGCCCTGGCCGGTCGGCTACGCCCAGTGGATCGGCAACGTCGTTCAAGGGGATCTGGGCCGCTCGATCTCACGGAAGCAGCCGGTGACGACACTGATCGCCGAGCGGATCGGGCCGACCTTCCTGATCTCGGGCACGGCCCTCCTGCTCGCCTGGCTGACCGCGATCCCGCTGGGTCTCTATGCCTCGGCCCGGAGCAACAGGCTCGACGAGCGGATCTCGAGTCTGCTGCTCTACGTGCTCTATTCGTTTCCCACCTTCGTGGCGGCGCTGTTCCTGCAGATCGTGTTCGCCGTCTGGCTCCGCGGCAGCGGCTGGGAGCTGCCGCTGTTCGGCATGACCGATCTGCCCCCCGACGCCCCGCTGACCGCCCGGATCGCCGACATCGCCCGGCACATGATCCTGCCGGTCACCTGCCAGACCTACGTCGGCCTCGCCTACGACAGCCGGTTCATCAAGGCCAACATGGAGGAGGCGGTGCGGCAGGACTACATCCGCACGGCCCGTGCCAAGGGGGCGGGCCCGTGGCGGGTGCTGTTTCGTCATGCCTTCCGCAACACGCTGATCCCGCTGGTCACGCTGCTGGGGCTCTCGCTCCCCGGCCTGATCGGCGGCTCGGTGATCATCGAGCAGATCTTCACCTGGCCGGGGATGGGGCGGCTGTTCTTCGAGAGCATCCGCGAGCGTGACTACCCGACGATCATGGGGCTGACGCTGATGTTCAGCAGTCTCACGCTGGCCGGGCAGTTGCTGGCAGACCTGCTCTATTGCCTCGTCGATCCGCGGGTGAGCGTGGAGTGAACGTGACACAGCGAGACGACATGCGGCCGGCCCCCACCGGCTTCTGGGCCGATGCCTGGTCGCGGTTCCGCCGCAAGCCGCTGGCGATGGCGGCGCTGCTGTTTCTCGTCGGGCTGATGCTGGTGGCGATCCTGGCACCGCTGATCGCCGGCACGCGGCCGGTGCTCTGCCGCTACAAGGGACGGATCTACGCCCCCTGTCTGGCCTATTTCAGTCGCAGCCTCGAGCCGTCGATCTTCGCCAAGGACCGCTTCCGCGGCACCTATCCGACGAACCTCCGCGAGAAGGATCCCGACAGCTGGGCGATCTGGCCGCTCGTCTTCCAGGATCCCTACCGGGCCGTTCGGGCCGACGAGTGGCCAGGCCGCCCGGAAAACCCGGCCCGGGACGAGGGCCGTCCCAGCCGGCTGAACCTCTTCGGCACCGATCAGGCGGGCGTCGACGTCTTCGCCAAGATGGTCCATGGCACCACGATCGCGCTTCTGGTCGGCTTCGTCTCGATGGGGATCGCCGGCACGATCGGACTGATCGTGGGCGCCCTCGGCGGCTACTTCGGCGGCTGGGTCGACATGCTCACCAGCCGGATCACCGAGATCGTGATGTGCATCCCGACGCTCGTGCTGATCCTCGCCATGATCTCGCTCCTCGAGAAGCCGACCATCTGGCACACGATGGCGATCATCGGCATGACCGGCTGGACGGGCATCGCCCGGCTCACCCGCGGCGAGTTTCTCCGGCTCAAGAACAGCGAGTTCGTGATGGCGGCCAGGGCCGCCGGCGCCGGGCCGGTGCGGATCATGCTGCGGCACATCCTCCCCAACGCGCTGGCGCCTGTGCTCGTGCCGATCACCTTCGGCATCGCCTCGGCGATCCTCACCGAGAGCTCGCTCTCCTTCCTCGGCTTCGGTCCGCCGCCGCCCACGGCCAGCTGGGGTTCGATCCTCAACGACGCCCGCGGCAACCTTTCGATGTGGTGGCTGGTGGTCTTTCCGGGCGTGGCGATCTTTCTCACCGTGCTCTCCTACAACCTGATCGGCGAGGGACTCCAGGAGGCCACCGATCCCCGGCTTCGCGAGGCCCGCAAATGACCCGACCCCGGCCCACACCCACCCATGCCACTGCTTGAAATCCGCAATCTCGTGACCGCCTTCCAGACGCCGGCCGGACGCCTGCCCGCCGTCGACGGCGTCTCGCTCTCGGTCGACCGCGGCAGGACGCTCGGCCTCGTCGGGGAGAGCGGCTGCGGCAAGAGCGTGACGGCGATGTCGGTTCTCAGGCTCGTGGCCTCGCCCGGTGTGATCGAATCCGGGCAGATCCTTCTCGACGGCGATCGCGGGCCGGTCGATCTCGTCAGCCTGCCCGAGAGGGAGCTGCGCCGGGTTCGCGGCGGCCGGATCGGAATGATCTTTCAGGAGCCGATGACGAGCCTCAATCCTGTCTTCACGATCGGCGACCAGATCGCCGAGGCGGTCCGGCTGCATCGGGATCTGCCCCGGGCGGCGGCCCGGGCCCGGGCGCTCGAAATGCTCAGGCTCGTGAGAATGGCCGATCCCGAACAGCGGCTCGACGAGTATCCCCACCAGCTCTCGGGGGGCATGCGGCAGCGGGTGATGATCGCGATGGCGCTGGCCTGCGAACCCGATCTCGTCATCGCCGACGAGCCGACCACCGCGCTCGATGTCACGATCCAGGCACAGATCCTCGACCTGCTCTCCGACCTGCGCCGCCGGCTCGGCACCGCGATCCTGCTGATCACCCACGATCTCGGCGTGGTCGCCGAAACCTGCGACGAAGTTGCTGTCATGTATGCCGGCCGGATCGTCGAGCGGGCACCCGCCGCCGCGATCTTCGCCGAGCCGATGCATCCCTACACGATCGGCCTGCTCGGTGCCCGTCCGGCGGCCGGCCAGACGGGCCCGCTCCGCACCATCCCCGGAATGGTGCCACCGCCGCAGCACTTTCCCGCCGGCTGCCGCTTTCATCCACGCTGCCCCTTCGCCCGGCAGCCGCACTGCTCCGCCGAGGTGCCGCCACTGGCGGAGGTGCGTCCCGGCCACTTCGTTCGCTGCCACTACGCCGGCGACCTCGGCCCGGCCGGGCCGGCGGCCGTCGAGGGAGTCCGCGGATGAGCGATCCACTGCTCGCGGTGACCAATCTCGAGACCCACTTTCCGCTGCGGCGGGGCATCCTGCGGCGGACCGTGGGGCAGGTGCGGGCCGTCGATGGCGTGAGCTTCTCGATCGACAGACAAAAAACGCTCGGGCTCGTCGGCGAGAGCGGCTGCGGCAAGACGACCGTCGGCCGCAGCATCCTCCGTCTCGTGGAGCCGACCGGCGGATCGATCCGCTTCGACGGCCACGACGTGCGGGAAACGTCCGGGGCGGCGCTGCGGGCCCTGCGACGGCGGATGCAGATCGTGTTTCAGGATCCCTACGGCTCGCTCAATCCGCGGATGACCGTCCGCGCGATCCTCGAGGAGGGGCTCGTCATCCACCAGATGGGCGAGGCCGCCGACCGGCTCGAACGGATGCGGCGGGCACTCGAGCAGACCGGCATGCCCGCGACCACGCTTGCCAGATATCCCCACGAGTTCTCCGGCGGGCAGCGGCAGCGGATCGCGATTGCCCGGGCGCTCGTCCTCGAACCGGAGTTTCTGGTTCTCGATGAGCCGATCTCGGCGCTCGATGTCTCGATCCAGGCCCAGGTCGTGAACCTGCTCGTCGAGCTGCGGGAAAAGCTCGGTCTCACATACCTGTTCATCTCCCATGATCTCTCGGTGGTGGAGCATGTTTCCGACGAGGTCGCCGTGATGTACCTCGGCAGGATCGTGGAGCGGGCGGCGGCGGCGGAGATCGCCCGCGCGGCCCTGCATCCCTACACGCTCGCGCTTTTCTCGGCGGTGCCGAATGTCGATCCAGCCCGTCGCCGACGCCGGATCGTGCTCGGTGGCGACGTCCCGAGCCCGTCGCGGCCCCCGGCGGGCTGCCGGTTCAACCCCCGCTGCCCGCTGGCCGAGACAGTCTGCCGGGAGATCGATCCTCCGGCGGTCGTGGTCGATGGCCATCATGTCCACTGCCATCTGGCGGCCCGGGAAATCGAGCGGGCGGACGGCAACGCCACCGTCGCTGCCGGGCGGATTGCAGCCGCGATGCAGGCGGCGACTACGGTCAATTCAGGCTGACCGCTTCCGCCCGACCAGGGTTCGATTCCGAGTGAGGCGCACCCTGGCAGGCCGGCATGCGTAGACTTTGTCTGTTGTCGGCACGATCGTCATGACCCTCTGACCAGCAGGTGTTTTCCATGCCAGTGCACCAGCCGCGATTCTGGCTCGGCAACGTCGGCGGGCCTGCCCTGGCGATGATCCTCGCAAGTTGCCTGGCCCAGGCGTCGCAGGCGGAGGAGGCTCCTTCAATCGCCCCCGCCGGCCGCGAGGAACTGATGCGTCGCTTCGACATCAACCACGATGGTCGGATCGATCCATCGGAGGCCGAGCTGGGCCGGTCGAAGATGCGGCGGGAGCGAGCTGACGCGGCCCGCCAGTCGGGCCTCGACCCGCTCACCGGCAGGCCCAGGAGCCAGGCCACCGCGGGCGATCAGCGGCCGGGCGAGATGAAAAAGCCCGTTCGGGAGCAGCCTGCCAAGCCGCCGGCCGCAGCGTCCGCTCCAGTGGAAGGCGATCGAAGTCAGGCAGCACGGCCGCAATCACGCGATGCCAACGCGGCGGCCCAGCCGCTGCCTTCCCAACAGAGGCCCGGGGCCGCGACGGGCGGTATCCGCGCCGGCGCGCCGGGGGTCCGGCCGGGATATGGTGCGCCGGGCGGCACGGGATCGCTCAATGCCGGCCGGCCGATCCCGCCGCGGACTCCGCTCCAGCGTCAGCCCCCTGGTGGAGTTTCCCCCACGCCGGCCCGATCGCAGCTGCCGGCGACGACGGGCTCCAGCCGTCCGGCGGCCCGACCACAGCCGCCGATCTCGGCCGAAGAGATGGGCCGCTGAATGGCCGCAGCCGATTGAGATTGCGGTTCGCGGCTGCGTAGAATCCGGGCTCGATGGTCGCATCGCGGCCGAGTTTCGCCACCGGAGGATTCATGCGCCCGATCTCTCTTCGTCGATCCGCCAGATTCGTGCTGCTTGCCATCTCGGCCACGACACTCGGCTGCTTCGCCGCGGCCCCGTCGCTCCGCGGAGACGAACCGCTGCCGCTGGTATCGGCGCGCGATCCCGAGCGGGTGTTCGTCTCGGGCACTCCCGACACCTTCGAGCGGGTTCGCGAGGCCGTCGCGAAGGCGAAAAAGGAATCGGGCCGCGACTACCGGGTGGTCGTGGTGGGCGATGCGGGCGGCACGCGGACGACCGCCAAGAAGATCCTCGAGGCCGTCGTCGACAAGTGGCAGCGGGAGTCGGCGGAGGGAGTCCAGGGCGGATTCGATCCGGCCCGCGACGTCACGATCGTGCTCGACGTGCAGGGCCGTACGATCGCCATGCGGGCCCCGTGGGGGCTCGAGGTCTCGAGCGGCCTCGACCCCGCCACGATCGAGGAGGAGCTGATCAAGAAGGTGTTCGTTCCCCGGGCAGCCGACAAGCAATACGACGAGGGCCTGGCCGATCTCGTCGGTGCCACCGAGGGCTGGGTGAAGACCCGCCAGGATCTGAAGAAGGCCCGGGAGGATGCGGCCCGCGTGTTTCGCAAGCGAACGCTCCCGCTCGGCCTGCTCGGCGCCGGCGCCCTCGGCGGCCTTGCGACACTGCTCTGGGCCCGCTCGCAGCACGACCGGCGGATGCAGGAGGCCCGCGGCAAACTCGAGGCCTTCAAGCGCGAGGTGGTCGCCCTCTCCGACCTGCTCGACGGCCAACAGGAGCGTCACCGGATGCTGCCCCACACCGACCCCGACTTCAAGACGCCGATGGTCGGCGCCACCCGGTCGACCTACGACAACGTGCAGACGTCGATCCGGCGGTATCGCGAACGCTGGCTTTCGCTGATGGACGTCTGGGAGAAGGCCCAGGATCGGATCAATTCCGAATGGTTCCTCGGTACGGCCGGCGCCGACGAGGCGATCGCGCTGCTCGACTCGGCCGATGCCAGGCCGCCGCTCGACGACGTCTCGGGCGAGTGCCGCAGTCCGCTCGATGTGCTCGAGCAGGCCCATGAGAAGGCCCGCGAGATCGCCGCTGAACTCGACTCGACGCTCACCACGGCCGGCTCCCGACTCGAAAAGATCGCCGCCCGGGGCCGATCCAACGCCTCGTTCCAGCCGGCGATCGCCGACGTCACCCGCAGCCTGGGCCTCGCCCGGCACGACCTCGAATCCGATCCGGTGGAATCACGCGGCCGGCTGGAGCAGGCCCGCAAGGCGCTCGACGAAACCCTCTCCCGTGTCGATGCCTTCGAGGCGGCCGACGACCGACGGATCAAGGCGGCCCACTCCGCCGACGAGGCCGAGAAGAAGATCCAGGCAAAGCGGGCCGAGGGCTGGCTGCTCTCCGAGCCCGGCGCCGACCCTCAGGCCAGGATCGGCGCTGCCCGAGAGCAGGTTCAGCTGGCGATGCAACTGCTCGACGCCGGCGAGATCGAGGGCGGACTCAAGCACGTCGAACTCGCCGAGCGGAATGTCGCCGAGGCGATCGCGATCCTCGAAAGCATCGTGGCCGCCAAGGCGCGGATCGACGAACTGCTGCCCGGCTGCGTCAGCCGTCTCGATGCCCTCTCCTCCCGCCGCGAACAGGTGGTCCGCGGGTTCGATGCCCTGGCCGACTCGTATGCCGAGTCATCCTGGTCGGATCTCGCCGACAACATCGCCAAGTCGGATGAGGGCATCCATCGAATCAAGGCGATGATCGCCGAGGCACAGGCCTCTGCCGAGCCGTCGCGGCAGCATTATTTCCGGGCGCTCGCCCTGCTGGAGGAGGCGGTGCGGCAGGAGGACTGGGTGGAGGGATGTCAGTCGGCGGTGCTCGACCGCCGGGCGGAACTCGACGGGCTGCAGGCCACGCTGCCAAAACGATGTGCCGCGGTGGCTGGAAAAATCGGCGAACTCGAGCAGCGACTGGAGCGCCAGCGGACCGACCGGGTCAGGGCCAATGAGCATGCCCGCGAGGCGGGCCGACTGGTGGAGGTCGCGGAGCGGGGCCTGCGGGTCGAGCGTCCCGATCTGCTGCAGTCGGGCCGCGTGCTCGACGCCGCCGATACGGCCGCCGCCCGGGCCGAGGATCTGGCCACCGAGGATGAACGCCTCGCCCGGCAGGCCTTCGAGGAGATCGAGGAGACCGACAGCGTCGTCCGGCGGGCGGCTGCCTGGTATGCGGAGGGCGTGTCTGCCGACGTTCGGGCCGCGATTGCGTCCCTGGAACAATCGAAGCAGCTGCTCACCAGGCAGCGCTACGAGGATTCGATCAAGGCCTCGACCGATGCTGCCCGACTGGCCCGCGAGGCCTATGCGGTCGCGGCTGCGGAGGCAGAGCGTCGGCGGAATCGCCGGCTGCAGGAGATCCAGCGGCGGCAGATGGAGGAGTCGTTCACCCGCATGTCGCGTGGCGCCGGACCGTGGGTGATCTCGCTGCCGGGTGGCGTGTTCACCGGGCCCGATCCCTGGCGGACGTCAGGCGGCATGGGTCGCTCGACAGGTTCCTCCCACCGTTCTGCCGGCGGCAGCTGGTCGAACGATTCAGCCCAGGTCGGCTGGTAGTTGGCTGGCAGCCGCAGTCAACGCACGGTCACGGGCTCGATGTCGAGGGCACCGATCCTCTGGTCTCCATTTTTGCCGGCCTGCTCGGAAGAGGCCGACACCACGCCTTCCTGACGTGCCAGCCGCAGCCGTTCGAGGTCGGCGACGCGATTCCGGACGGCTTCGGGGAGCCGTCCGCGTTGCTGGGGCGTTGTGATCGGGCCATTGAAGACGACCAGCCCGTTTGCATCCCGAACGGTGAGTGTCGGATCGGTGTCGGGGGAGAGATTCAGCGAGTAGTCGGCCCCCTTCTGCACGAGCGTGCCGTCGCCCTGCACCATCACAGGCGTCGCCTTCGGCGATGGCGTGGCCGGCAGCAGGGCGAGCGTCGACGGCGTGGGGCGCAGCATCGGCAGCGGCCGGGGTGCGACTGCCGCCGAGCTGGCATGGTCCTTCGACACCTGGGTCCGGGATGCGGGCCGCCGCAGCGAGAGCCGCTGCTCGCGACCCCCGCGGATCACGCGGCATTCGAGCGGCGCGTCGGGATCCGATTCAGTGAGCAGTGCCGAGAGCTGGTCGGGAAGGACGAGCAGCTGATCGTCTATCGACACGAGCACGTCCCTGGGCCTCAGGCCGGCGGTCTCGGCCTGCGATCCCGGCGCGACGGCATCGACGACGAGCCCTGCTCCCCGCTCCAGTTGCAGGTGCTCCCGCAGGAGCGCGGGCGCCCGCGACGTGACCAGCCCCGACCAGACATTGCCGCGTTCGATGGCGACCACCTCCGACACCGGCTGGATATGCGAACGGGCGACCTGCGGGCCGGCCGATTCAGCAGCAAGGCCGACCGCCGAACGGGCGACGAGCATTCCGACGACAAAGATCTGCAGACGCATGGTGCCGACACCGTGGGAAGGATGGCGGCCGGGCGTTGTGCCCGACCGGAGGTCGAGGTTGTGACGAGATTCGATGCCTGTTTCCAGATGGATTGATCGCGACCGCCACAAAGCCGGCGCGGCCGTCGCGAATCTGGGCAACCTGCACCCAGACGGCGAACCTGCCTGGAATGGGAAGCCTGGAATGGGTGGGAGATACGGCCAGTCGGCAGCGGTATCAGGTCAGGCTTTCGATTCTCCGGGTTCGTCCAGTCGATAGCCGAATGGGTCGGGGCGGCGGGACGCCCCTCCGCACAAATCCGGCTCTCTTTCGGGGGAATGTCATGGCGATCAACCGACACTCGCACACGCTTCTGGCCCTGCTTGCCTGCTGCTGCCTTTTCCGCAGTGCCGACGCGGCCGAGACAGCCTCCACCCAGACAGAGGCAAAGCAGTCCGCGGCCAAGCCCTCCGCCACCAAGACCGTTCCCACGACCGTTCCGAAGACCGTCACCATCACCGACGCGAAGGTTTCCACCCCGAAGCCTGCCGCGCCCAAGAAGCCCGTGCTCATCCCCGGCACTGGCGTTCCCGCCAAGGGCGGCGGCGACGACTTCGAGGACGAGAAGTGGACCTGGAACTACAACCATCCCAAGAGCTCGGAGGAACAGGACAAACGCGTCCGTGGTCCGATGGGCCGGAGTGTCAATCGGCTCTGGTTCGAGGGTCCCAAGCGGGGCACGCCCGACGTCGTCAAGCGGATCGAACTGCCGAGCCCCGGCCTCGAGGGGAGCACCCACGGCATGCTGATCGCCTCGCTCCGCACGGGCATCCCGGGCAAGGTGACCTATCAACTGCAGCAGGACGATCTGATCTTCAACGGCGCGCGGGTGCTCGGCAGGGGCATCTCCGTGGCCGACAGCCCGAGTGTCGTGACCCGCGTCTATCTGCCCCCCTACGAGCAGTGGGAGAAGCGCAGCGGTCCGAGCTTCGGCTTCCGGGCCGGCTGCTTCACGCACGCCATCATCACCGGCGACGACCACCCCGACGAGGGCCGCTTCGGCCTCGAGGAATATTGGCCGGGCATGTTCATCTGCTTCGAGCCGGCCAATCCGAAGAAGAAAATCATGGAAAACTCGGCCTTCATCCGGGTTCGCGGCGGCCGCAACGGCGGCGAGATCCGCGGCCCGAAGATCGAGGAACTCGGCTGGTGGACCCTCGGCCTCTCCTTCTCGCCCGATGGCATGATCCACTACTTCGCCAGCCCCGGCATCGACGACCTGACGATGGACGATCACATCACGTCGCAGATGCCCTACGGCTATCGCACCGAATTTTTCAAGACGTTTTTCTACAACGTCTGCTCGGCCGACGACGGCAAGACCTGGAGCACGCCGTGGGTGGTGGACGACCCGAAGGTCTACTTCGTGAAGCGTCCGCAGGTCGCCTCCGCGACGGGCACGACGAAGTCCACGACCTCGAAGCGTCGCAAGTGATCGAGGCAGGCCCGCGGGGTCAGGGCATCCCGGGCTCGAGCCGGGAGATCCGCACGAACCCGCAGGCGGGCGGCATCAAATCGGCGAGTGGATCGGACGATCCACCCTGCTCGCAGCGGATCGAGAGTTCGTCGGAAGCGATCCTCTCGAGCAGGTAGGTGCAGGCGGCCGACTCGTCGGCACCGCGGCCTTCGAGCCGAACCCTGTAGCGATCCCCCTCCCGCGTCCACCAGCCCTCGGCGAAGCGGCCCTCCGACGTGAACAGCCAGGAGCGGATCTGCCGACGCTCAGGATCCCAGCCGATGATCTCGCTGATCTCGCGGCTGCCGCCACTTCCGGGCGGAAGGAGGCCTGGGATCGAGGTGTCGCCGGCCGGAACCCGGGCCAGGCCGGCGGGATCGGCCGTCACGACGTGGTTGCGGACGAGGAACGATCGGCCGGCCGACCAAAAGCAGGTCGTGCCGGCGGTCAGCCCTTCGCCGACATCCTCCCATGAGCCGACGAGCCACTGCAGGTCGTCGAGCGGACGGCCGGCATCGAAAGACTGGTGAACGGCGGCCTCGCGGACGCTTTCCAGCATCCAGCGACCGCCATCCTTGACGACCACCGCGGAGAACCTGCTGCCGCTCTTCGGCGCGGGCTCAGAAAAGGAGATCCGGGTCAGGCCATCGACGACGGCCACGTCATCCCGCAGGGCCCGCACCGATTCGATCTCGATATCCACCGTCGCGGCGGCATCCTCTTCGAAGAGCGTCGAGAAGACCTCCTCGACCGCGGCCCGGCCGCGGGTGGTCTCGCCGGAATCGAGATCGACGTTCTCGCCATGCTCGCTCCAGTGGGCGGCCAGCGCCGTGGCATCGTGTCGATTGAAGGCCTGCAGATAGTCCCGGATCATCGCGGTCACCTCGGCGACGGCCGGCGGCTCCGCGGACAGCGTTCGCGGCGGTTCGTTCGCGTACTGCTCAACGCTGGTGGCGGCGACCCGGGCAATGATCGGCGCGGCGATCTTTCGATCCATCGTGGCAGGCTCGAGCGAAGGCACCGCGCCGACGACATCGGGCAGGCGAAACGGCCGCGGCTTCGTGGTCACGTCCGGAATCGGCCGGATCGTCTGCTGCTGGGGGTCAGCCGAGGCAGTGGCCCGGGCAGGCAGATCGACCCGACCCTCCTCGATCCGCGGCGAACCGCAGCCCGCGAGGGATGTCGCGAGCACTGCCAGCGACCCGCCGACGAGGCTGGCGATCAGATGCCTGTGGACGGTGTTCAGGATGCTCTTCACGACACGCTTCCTCCTTGCTGATGCCGATCTGGGACAGGCTCTATTTCGCCTCGACGGTCAGGCCCGGAAAGTCGTCGGTCCGAAACGGCGTCAGGGGCAGGCCGGCCGCAGAATACATGTTGCAGACAGGATTGTCTGCCCAGCCATAGCGAACCGCTACCGGATCGGCGACCGCCTCGCTTGAAACCTCGATGCTGCCGTCCTTGCGGATCGAGGCCTTCGCGGCGACGAACTTTTTGTCGGCTCCCGCGATCGTGAAGCCGACCGGCTCGTTGACGTCGAAGGGCCGCCAGTCTTTGGCGTTGGTGCCGACGTTGTCGAACGAGAGCAGGATCGACCTGCCCTGCTTCTCCATCGACCTGTAGATCGGGCTGCGGCAGGTGATGCCGGGAATCTTGTAGGTATCGGCGAGCGCCCAGCGGGCCAGCCGCTTGGCGACGTCCTGCTTGTTCTTCGGGTGGATGTCCTTCCCCTCGCCGAGATCGATGATCACGGCCTCGCCGGTGTTGGGCAGGGCCTTCATCGTCATCGTCTGTGCCTCGCGGAGCTCGGCCCAGGCGCTCTCGGCGGGCTCCGGCTTTTCGGCGAGGTAGTCGGCGAGCTGCACCCAGTAGAAGGGGAAGTCGCCGAGGGACCATTCGTCACGCCAGGACTTGATCATGAAGGGGAAGAGGTCGCGGTATTGATAGGCCCGCCCAGAGTTCGACTCGCCCTGATACCAGATCGCGCCCCTGATGCCGTAGCCGATCGACGGCGTGAGCACGCCGGAGTGGATGTTGCCCGGGCGGGCATTGCCCTTCATCCGCGCGTCGGGGTGCTGCGGCTTGTTGCCCGGCTCCGGCTTGCCCTCGGCCTTGGCCTTCTCGGCCGCGGCCTTCCAGTCGGCCATCTTCGTCTCAAAGGCGCTGACGGCGGCTGCGAAGCCCTCCTCCTCCTTCTGCCACTTCTCGTGGATCACCTTGAGGACGGGATCGGCCGAGAGCTTCTCACGCTTCACCCAGGCCTCGGCGGCGCTGCCCCCCCAGGCGTTGTCGATCAGGCCGATCGGCAGGTCGAGCGTCTGGTGGAGTTGGCGTCCGAAGAAATAGCCGACAGCGGAAAACTCCCCGACCGTCTCCGGCGAGCAGACCTGCCAGGAGCCCTTGAAGTTCCACTGCGGCTCCTGCGTGCCGACCTGCGGCACCGAGATCAGCCGGATGTTGGGAAACCTGGCGGCCGCCTTCTCGATGTCGGGGTCGTTCGATTGATTGACGCTCCACTGCATGTTCGACTGCCCGGAGCAGACCCAGACCTCGCCGATCAGGACGTCGTTGAACGTGAGCGTGTTGTTCCCCTTCACGGTGAGCGTGTGGGGACCGCCATATTCCTGCACGGGATCGAGGTGCACCTGCCAGGAGCCGTCGGCGGCGGCCGTGGTCGAATGGCTCTGTCCGCCGAGGGTGACGGTCACCGCCTCGCCGGGGGCGGCCTTGCCCCAGACCCTGTTTTTGATGCCCTGCTGCAGCACCATGTGGTCGCCGAACATGTTGTTGAGCGAGACATCGGCCCGGGCCGCGGTCGCGGCGGCAAACAGGACGAGCGTGGCGAGCGACGGAATCAGGCGGCGCATGGGTGCGGCTCCAGAAAGGGAAATCTCCTCCAAAAACCTCCCAGAAACCTACCTGCTGCCAGCGTCCTCACAAAAGCCCGGCCCGGGAGCAGGGCTGAATGTCCGGAAAAACGCCCCCGCCGACCGTTTGCCTGAGCGGCATCAGGAGGGCAGGATGTTGGACTCAGTCCCCTCAGGTCGACAGGACTCGCACCATGCACGATTCAGAATCCACGATTCCCTTTCAGAGCCGCGACCCCGCCGGCGACCGACGCCCCCCCGGCCGGCGACCGCTGAATGCCTTCTGGCCCCTTCTGGGACTGTTCGGCATCGTCGGTCTGGCAGTCGCCCTCAGCGGCCGCCGCGTTCCGCCGAACCCGGGGCCGATCGCTCCGACAGGCAGGGTCGAGCCCCAGGCCGCGAAGGCCCCGTCGGCCGAGGATCCGCTTCCGAGCTGGCACGAGGGCCCCACCAAGACCGCGATCCTCGAGTTCCTCGAAAAGGTCACCCGCGAGGGAAGCGATTCGTTCGTGCCCCTGCCGGAGAGGGTTGCCGTCTTCGACCACGACGGCACTCTCGTCTGCGAGAAGCCGATCGTCCACGGGGCGTATCTGATTGAACGAGTCCGGGAGGTCGTCGCCAAGAACCCCGACCTCGCCCACGAGGAACCCTTCGCAACGCTCCTCTCCGGCGACCTCGACTTCGTCCGCAAGCTTGGCAAGAAGTTTTTCGCCGACATCTCCTTCGCGCTGCTGGCGGGCGCCTCCGAGGAGGAACTCGAGGACGATGTCCGCGACTTTCTCGAACAGGCCAGGCATCCGGTCTTCGACGTGCCCTACGGCGACACCACCTTCCAGCCGATGCACGAGCTGATCGGGCTCCTGCGGGCCCGCGGCTTCAGCGTCTGGATCTGCTCCGGCAGCGGGGTCCACTTCATGCGTCCGGCGGCGGCGGCCTGGTATGGCATCGGCCCAGAGCACGTGATCGCCTCCCGCTCGACGACGGTGATGCAGGAGATGGAGAGCGATGACGCGGCTGCATCTGGCTCGCCCAATCGCCGGCTCGGATTGGTCGTCCAGCCGGAACTCGCCGTCCTCAACGATCAGGAACGCAAGCCGATCAGCATCGGCGAGCAGATCGGCCGGCGGCCGATCTTCGCGGCCGGCAACGTGGGCACCGGGGGCGACATCGCCATGCTCCGCTGGTCGCAGTCGCACAGCCGTCCGAATCTGCAGCTGCTCGTGCTCCATGACGATGCCGAACGGGAGATGGCCTACGACGAGCCGACAAACGCATCGCTCAAGGCCGCCGAGCAATACGGCTGGCAGGTTGTGCGGATGGCCCGGGACTGGAAGCGGATCTTTTCCCAGCCGCTCGTGAAAAGCACACCGCCGGCGTCCCCTGCGACGCCACCGCCGGCCCCGGCCGAGCCCATACTGAAAACGAACGAGGAGGCGACGAAGCCCCTCGGCCCGGAGCCGGCCCTCGGCGATGAGAAGCCGGCCCGCTGGGAGAAGGATGTCGCCGCCTACGAAGCGGCCGACCGGGAGCAGCCGCCGGCGGCCGGCGGGATCGTCCTCGTCGGCTCGTCGAACATCCGTCTCTGGACCACGCTCGCCGATGACTTCCCCGGCCTCAACGTCCTCAACCGCGGCGTCGGCGGGGCCCGCCTGGAGGAACTGGCCGGATTCGCCCCGCGGCTCGCGAGCGCGGCAAAACCGGCCGCGATCGTCGTCTCGGCCGGCACCAACGACATCGGCGAGGGAGTGACGGCGGCCGAGGTCTGCGGCTCGTTCGAGCGGCTGGTCGAGGCGGTCCGCAAGGATCTTCCCGACACGACGATCGCGTTTCTGGCGATCTCGCCCACGCCCAAGCGGTGGGACCAGCTCGACCGCCAGAACGAGGCGAACGAGGCGATCCGGGCGTTCATCGAATCGGGCCGGGTTGCCGGGCTCCGCTATCTCGACGCCAACGCCGCCTTCCTCGGCCCCGACGGAACTCCCGATCCGGCCTGCTTCATCGAAGATCAGCAGCATCCGAGCCGGATCGGCTACTTCCGCCGGGCCGAGATCCTCCGACCGTTGTTCGAGGAACTGGTTCCTCGGCGATAGAACTGGGCGATAAAACTGGAAGAGTTCAGTTCATTCCGAGGAGGTTCATGCATGGACGCTACGACCGAGGCGGACGATCCGCTCGAACGGTTTCTCTCCGGACGCTGGATGACCCGTCTTCCGGAGCGTGTTCGGGAGCCCGCCATGAGGCTCCTCCTGTTCGCGGCCATCGCGGCGGTCGTGATGCTCGTCGTGGCACCGCAGGCAGACGCCCGCGGTGAGAGCTACCTCAACATGACCTTCGCCCGCACGCTGGCGGCGCTGGCCGCGACCCGTGGCCTCGACAGCGCGATCTCGCTGGCACAGAGTTCCGAGGTCAGCTTCAGCTTCGGGCCCGGCGGCAGCCTCGGCATCGGTCAGGCGCTCGATCCAGTCAACGATCTCGTCGAGCAATACGGCTCGCTGCTGCTCACGAGCACGACCGCGCTGGGCGTGCAGCGGCTGGGCATGCAGATCAGCCGGGCGCTCGGCTGGTGGCTCTTCATTCCATCGCTCGCCGCGCTCGTCGCCGCGGCCTTTTCCGGCCGCCGCTGGCAGCCGTCGCTGCTCGGCTGGGGCAGGCGGTTGTTTGCGATCGCCCTCTTTGCGAGGCTCGCGATCCCGCTGTCGGCATGGATCGATTCCGTCGTGGCGACGCAGTTTCTCGAGGCCAACTACCAGCAGGCCACGGCGCGGGTGGCGGAGACGACGGAGAAGATCCAGCAGGCCGAGGCCCAGGAGGCCGACAAACCCTGGTACGAGCGGTACAACCCGGTCGAATACGTGGGCGAACGGGCCCAAAAGCTCTACGCGACCCTCGGCGAGGCGGGAGAGTCGATCGTCAATCTGGCCATCTACTTCACGATTTCGACGATCGTTCTGCCCCTCGGGACACTCTGGCTGCTCTCCCGCCTGTCGGCCGCCGTATTTTCGGCCCGCGGCTCGTAAAGCCTTTTTTTCTGCAGCAAAAGGCCTTTTCCGGCTGGCCGACGGGGCCCGAAAAGCCCCTTCCGGGGGCCTCATCGGCCGGCCGGGAATGATCCCACCTTTGGGGAATTATGAAAATCCGACTCGCCCGCCTTGCAAGGCGTTTTAGTCAACGTAATCTATCCAACTTATCAGGCGGCCGAATCGTTCGGTCGTTGCAAGAGAAAGGTCTCTTCGACCGACCGAACGATCGGGCGCGTTCGAGAAAAACCTGCTCGAGATTCTTTCTGTTTCCTTTCCTTTCTTCCTGGAGGTTTGCGTGATTCGCAAAGTTCTTTCTTGCCTCCTGCCGGCGTTCGCCGTCGTCGCCATG
>CAMDFJ010000021.1 GCA_945897435.1 Candidatus Kuenenia stuttgartensis
CGGGCCCGCAGCCCGAGCCGCGTCTGACGCGGTTCGAAGGCGACTCGAACGTTCTGGGTGCCTGGTGTCCGCTGTTTGCGACGTTCGGCTCGGAGCTGCACGGGGCCGGTCGGGAGGCTGCGCTGCCGCGGGCGTCCTGCCTGTTCTTCGAGATCCGCATCGAGCGATTCCACGAGCCAGGCATGCGTCTGCAGTGCCACATCACCGCCGCGCGGTGGCAATGGCACGACTCCGTCGGGCAATGAGACCTCGACCGAAAGGCTCGTTGATGGCATCAGCCTGGAGGTTCGACGGTCTGTCTCTGTCTCCTCGAGCCAGGCATGCGGCACCGTGAACCTGCCGACGGGATCGGTGAGCGGCATGCGAAACCCGAGCTCTATCTGGAAGGGACCGCGGGCCGGCGCTGATCGCTCGACGAGGAGGCGATCGGCGGCCAGCCGGTGGCAGACCAAGGACGCGTCGTCCGTATCGACCTGCTCCAGACGCGGATCGACCGCCACCACGACCGATCGCAGCACGTCATCCCCCGGGTCGATGTCGAACAGGGCATTCACCCGGCAGGCATCGAGATCCCAGAAGATGTCGTTGCGGCTCTCGGCCAGTCGCACTCTTCTGCTGAGCCTGACCCGCGGGTCGGCGGCGCGGGCGACCCGCACGATGGCCGCCCGGGAGATGTCGAACCGCGACCGCCCCTCGTTGTCGGTCACCCGGGAGGCTGCAACGAGGAAGCCTCCGGGTCGGCCCGAGTCGCACTCGACGGCCGCCGCTGCAAGTGCCGATTCGGCTTCGCCTCGAACGACGAGCGAGGCCGTCGGCGCGACGGGGATCGAACCGGTCGCATACTCGACGTCTCCCAGCCGGCTCTGCAGCGGCTCGAAATCGACCTCGACCCGGTGACGTCCGGCGGTCGGCAAGGGCAGCCATACGACCCGCCCATCGTTCCCGGTGCGGGCGAGGGCCGCCTCGCCATCGAGTCGGGCGGATGGACCGTTGAACCTGGCCCCGGTCGACGACTGATCGAGGATCAGCACGGCCCCCGGGTCTGCCTCGACGTCGATGGCCATGCTCCAGGCCGTCGGTCCACCATCGCGAGCTGCCGGCACGGTGACCTCGCAGCCCACAACCCGCGCGGCCACGGACGATGCCCCGTCATCGCCGCGAGCCAGGATTCGGAACAGCTCCTCCGGTACGAGTGCCATAGGACCGCTGTCACCCGGTGTGACAAATACAGGCAGCGGCTGCCGCTCGCCGACGGCTGTCCGATCCGTTTCGACCGCCTGAGCATCGACCGCTGTCGCCGCCAGGGCGACGACCAACAGCCGGCCCGTCAAACCTGAAAACGAAACTCTGGGAATCGAGAGCCGCGGGCTGAACAGGCAGGCCACGAGCAGCGCGGCCCACCATGCCGGACGGGCGATCAGTTCGAAGGGGCCGGGGATCCAGAGACAGACCAGGGCAGCCGTCAGGCAGATACACAGCGGCAGCCAGGGATGGCGGCGGGAGAGAGCGACCGCAGCGAGCGTGGCGAGGATCGCGGTGAGCGTACCAGTCGTGAGGAGCAAGGACGTGCGGACGACTGTGACTCCGCCGTCCCCTGCCGCGGAGGCGAGGAACATGTGGCTGCGGAAACCGGTCTCAATCGAACCGGGGGAGGTTGTCTGTGTTTCGGGCTCCCGATCAAGGCGCCGGTGCCGACCCATGCCGAACAGTCGCTCGCTCCAGTCGGATGCGGCAAGATCGAACGACCGTCCCGTGGCCGTTGAAGGAATGAGCCGCAGACCGTCGGGCACGAGAACCCTCCAGAGGCGGTCGAAGACTGGCAGATCGATCGCCACCGAGGGCTGATCGACCCGCCACCAGGCCCGGCCGGGCCGGGTTGCCGCCACCGTCCTCACGAGGATTCGGACGAAACTGCTTCCGGCAGGAAGTTCAACCGGCAGCGAAGGGGTTGCCATTCGGCCGTCTCGGGGCTGGCGGACACCGTTCACAACCACCTCCTCCACGACCAGGCCGGCGGGCAGGTGGAGCGTCAGGTCGCTGCGGCCGTGATTCTCGATATCGAACACCGTCTCAGACTCCGTCCGCCCCGATGCATGGCACCAGCTCGTCGTGGTCTCACTCCAGGCCCAGGCACGCGGCTCGTTGCCGGCCTCTCGGGCTGCAGGCTTCACCTCCAGTGCCGGAGAGTCGCCGGACGCCTCCGCACTGAAGGCGAAGGCGGCGATCAGGCTCGACGATGCCTCGGCATCGCGGGTCGGTGGGGGCAGCTCCGCAAGCCGCCGATTCAGCACCTGCGGACGCAGCCTGCCGGCACTGCGGATCGTGACCTCACCAATCTGCCGCAGAGCACCGTCGACCCAGGCCAGCGTCACCGGAGTCGTGACCTGAAACGGCCGAGAACGGACCGCCCGGATGACGACTCCCTCGCGCATCGGCGGCGCGATCTCGACGAGCCATGATTCGGCCGACTCCGCGGCTGCCCGACCACGGCCTCGCGGCGACTCCCCGTCCTCGAGCCGGCGGGCTGTCAGCGTGCCTCGAGCGGGCGGCAGCAGAGACCACTCCAGCCGATCATCCATCGGCTCGGAGAAGTGGACGACGAGACTGTCGAGCGCCGATCTGTCGGGACGGCACTCGAACGTGAACGCCTCCGTCATCCGGTCATCGCGGGTCGTGACCCGGACCGTCGCGCGGACGTCGAGCGGCGGACGCCGGCGAACCAGCCGGGCCTCCCAATCGGGGGCGGACTGCCCTGCAGCCGTCCACGTCCTTGCGTTCCCCTCCTCGACCATTCCGGCCAGTCGCGGGTCGAGCGGCGTCGCCTCCGCCTTCGCCCCGTCGATTTCAACCGCCGTGTCGGGGTTTGTCTTGAATGCGATGACGGCAAGTCCGTCGGCCTCCCCCTCGAATCGCAGCATGTCGATCTCGGCGACTGTCACCCCCTTGCCTGCCGCGACCCCTGCCCGGTGGCCGCTGATCCGCAGACCGATGCTTCGCGCCGGCGTCGCCGCAACGCTCATCCCGATCTTGAGCACCGACCGACCGGCGTCGTTGACGACCGACCATTCGGGTGGCTCGACGACAGCCTGGGTTTCCCGGCGCATGGCCGCATCATCCCGGGCGTCGGCGGACAGCCATTCGACCGCCTCGACGGCATCGACGACCCAGCCCGACGCGACGACTGCCGTGACCTCGAAGGCCTCACCTCGACGCACGCGAACGTCGCAGGCCACCCTGCCGAGGATGACGCCGGGGGCGATGTCGACGGTTGTCAGACGGGCGATCTCAAACACGGGGCGCCGCGGGCCGACGACGAGCCGGATGGCGGCCTCCGGTCCCTGATGCTCGACATACAGGCGGGCGGGCTTGAAGTCGGGGCCCGCTGGCACTCGTTGTCCGATCGCTGCAGCCGCCCGTCCCGGCAACGGCCAGCGTGCCGCAGCCTCCTCGGTGACGGGCAACGCCTCCTCGACGGCGACCTGCTCGAGCGAAAGCGGGTCGTCGACCCGAACGAGCGTGCCGGCAGCAGCCCAGCGGTCGGCGGTCGGCCGCACCAACGGCAACGGACGATCGTCGAGCGGCAATGGGGCGACGGCCTTGATTCGCAGAGGTCCGCGAGTGCCGATCATGGACTGCGGCAGCCCGATCGCGAGCCTGGTCCGATCCTCCGCCAGCGACCAGGAGAGTCTCTCGGCCGGCCCCGGGTCTGTCTCCTCCTGCAGCATGCTGGTCACTGCATCGACATCGATGGAGCCGGCGACCTCGACGACGAGGCCTGCTTCCTGCCAGGGAGACTGGGGCTCGATGACGGCGTCCAGGATGATCTCGCGGCCCTGGATCAGAAGGTCGCTCCAGACCGCCAGCGGAACGTCATTGCGATCTGTCCGTACCAGCAGGATATCGACGGCTGCCGCCGGTCCGACCTCAATGCTCCAGCTGTCGCCACCATCGGGAGCGGCCCTGGGAACGCTCTGCAGGCCGGCAACGAGCGGACGACTTCCCTCGGGCACGCGGAGCAGCAGCGTCGACCGCAGCGCCGGGATGAGCGGGAGCGAAAACCGTGGCCCTTCCTCCGTGATGACCGGCGGCTCGGCACGCCACTGACACTCGTAGGTGCCGGGCATCGGAATCAGCATCGCCAGCCCTCCCTCGGGCCGCCCGTGCACCACGGCCGCACCTGTTCCATCCGCGGTCCGGGCCCGTCCCCGGGTCACATGCAGGCTGCCGAGCGGCAGATCGAGCGGAAGCGGTTCACTGCCGACATCGAACGAGAGCCGCCCCTCGAATCCGCCATCGGCATCGATCTCGGCCTCGTAGGCAACCGCGACAACGGGCGGAGTCGGTGTCGGCGTGGCGTTGCCTCCAGCAGCAAGCCTGGCGATCGAGGCATCGAACTCCTTGATCGACATCGGCACGTAGCGATCGTCGCCCAGCGGCACGTCCGCAAGCCCGCCGCGGGGCACGTGCACCCGCCTGAATTCGATCATCCTGCCAGCCGCCCCAGCGGCCGGGTCCTCGGCGGCTGCGGTCGCTGTCAGGACGAAAACCGCCAGCAGCCCGGGGATGAGGTGCGTGCGATTCATGAGGCATTCCGCCCGTGAACCGTGACACTCTCCTGGCCGTCGATGGCAGAGGCCGCGATCACGATCGAGTCGGTCTGCCGGAGAAACCGGGTCGAGGAGTTTCCCGACGCGAGTGGTGCCAGCCGCGGCTGTGACGTCGCGGACGTCCGGTCAAGCAGGATCCTCAGCAGGGCCGCAAGCAGCGTCAGGACCACGCCGGGCAGTGCCGCCTGGACCGCCAATGGGGCCAGATCAGGCATCAGTGAGACGGCGAGCGCGAGAGCGGCCGCGATCACGACCACCACGGGCGTTCTCCGCAGGGAACTGCGGTAGAGGAATGCGAGGCCCGCGGCCAGAACAGGCCCCGAGACGGCGAGCACGAGCAGCCAGGTAGGGACGGCCCAGACAGCAGTCGTTCCGGGATGACCAACTCCGGCGTAGACGGCCCGGCGTTCCGCCAGCGGTGGATCGACTCCGGTCGGGGACGGACTCGAAACCGACATTCCCTCGTCCGCTGCCCTGCGGTCGGAAGGGATCGATCCCGGTCCGCCGGCATTCGCGCGAACCCATCCGGAGAGCACCTCGCGGGAGACGATCGGCACCCGTTCGAGACCGAACGAGCCCCACTCCCAACGCTGCTGGCTCGTCCAGTCGGCCGGACCGACGACGACGTGCTCATCCGACTCGAGCAGCAGTTCCCAATAGAACCGCCGCTGGAGCGTGCCCTCCGGAAAGAGCAGTGGCTCGAGCGGGATCCTGGCCGCAAGATTCGGCAGTCGGAACGAACCGATCGTCGCGGCCGGCCTGTCTCTGCTCGACGCAAACTGCAAGAGCCAGGATGACTTCGGATCGCCGATCATGCCCCGCCGAGGCAGTTCGATCAGCGCCCGACCATCCGGCCGGACCGCGTCCCGCAGCAGCAGGCCGTCGAGCCGAACCTCGACAGCCGCGGGGTCGGCGACGCCGTCGCGGGACGGCACGAAACCGGCCGGCAACGAGAGCGATATCCGCTCGGCATTGGTGGCGATGGCGTAGGTATAGGTGTCGTCACGACGGCCGGGCAGCAGCCGGGTTTCCATCCAGGCCGCCTCGACCACGAGTTCGGAGGCCGTCGACCGCTGCCGCGCCGAGAGCGCAAGCGGCACGAACTCCTCCGCCCGGGCAGCCGTCCACGACCGCCCCAGCAGCGGCGACTGCAGGCCCGCCTCGCGGACCCATGCTTCGCCGCGCAGGTCCACGGCAAGCTGTTCTCTGGCGACGAGCGAGAATGTCTGCCGGGCGATCCGCACCCCGGACGGCATGACGAGTGGCACGTCCTCGGCGACGGTCGTCTCCGGCGGGATCGTGGGCGTCGGCAGGACGAACCGGAGCGTCAATTCTCCGCTTCCCAGAAGGGGGATCGGCAGCATCGCACGCACCCGCGTCGCCGCTGCCGCAGCGGCCGGTTCGCGAACCTCTCCGGCGGCTCGGGCTCCCTCAGACGGATCCGTCGCATCGTCCGCCTCGGCCGCATTCGAGTCGTCGGCTCCAAGCAACGCCGAGGGAATCTCGAACGGGTTCAGTAGCTGCCCGGCCTGACGAACCTCGAGCGTGCCGGTCAGTGCCACGGCATTCGGCACGACGAGATCGAGGAATTCGAGGGGAAGATGGGCGACATCGAACCGCAGCGTCTGCTCGACCACCGTCTGCGACTCGTCGATCGTCGCCTGTGCCGAGATGCCGGCATCGACCCGCCTCGGCAGAAAGCGGCGGGTGGCCGCAAACTCCCCCTTCCCGCCGTCGAGACGGTAGACGAGGGTCGGCGAGTCGCCATCACCGCGTTGCAGGCCCGCCTGCCTCACCAGCCCCCGAATCGCATCGGCGTCGGGCAGAACTTCGATGTCGCTCTCCGACGTGACGATGACCTCCGCCGGACCGACGAGATCGGCACGCGGCTGAGGCAGCGTCCAGGCAAGCCGTTCGAGGTCGCGGTCGATTGATTTGCCAGAGCGGATCTCCACAACTGCATCACCGGAAAGCGGCTGCAGGAACGGGATCGTGACCAGCCCGTTCTCCTCGACGACGCCGGAGGTGTCGACGAGGGTCGACGGTCCGATGTCTTCGATCGTCCAGCCGTCGAATCCGATCACGACTCGGGAGATCGGCGCTCCACCGACGGCCACCCGCAGCCGGGCATCGAGCAGCACGCGGGTGGCCCCGATCTCGTAGCGATAGACCGGCTCAACGACGACGCGGCTGCCGCGCGGCTTGACCCGCACCGCGAGCGAGGCCGGCTGCGAATCGTAGGCGAAGGTCGCCAGCAATCCGGGCTGTCTGGCAGCGGCAGAAGGGTCTGTCCGGCGTTGGCCGCCGAGGTCGTGGGCCCGGGGTTCCTCCCATTCCAACTGCCAGTCGCCCTCGACCACGAGGCTCGTGCGGCCGCGTTGCCGCCAGCCGGGAATCCCCTCGACCGCGAATCCCTGGGGGTCGAAGGCCGTGCCGCCTGTCGCATCGATCGGCCGCTCACACTCCAACTCGATCAGGGCGACGCCGTCCGCGTCGCGATCGCAGCGGACGACGGCGACGACGGCGTCTGGGTCGCCCTCCCGCTCCACCAGCAGTGCCGGTCGGCGGACGGCCTTGAGCGCGGCCCGCGGCGGCAGCGTGATCCGCAGCAGATCTTCATCCGCTGGCAGGTTCTCGATGCGGATCGTGGCTTGGGTGACCGCCACACGACCGTCGATCAGAACCGTGCTTTCCACGATGGCCTGGGGGGGGAGACCGCTCGGCACGCGATCCGTCGCCCGCTCCCGCCGGGCGATGCGGATGTCGGTCACTCCGGAGAGCCCGACACAACTGACCAGGCTCCCCTGGCCCGAGGCCACGGGCTCGACCCGCGGTTCGATCATGGCGGGCCGCACCGAGACATCGGGATCAACGCGGGGCGTGCGCAGCGTGACGCTCGACGCGGTCGCCTTGGGAATCACCAGCCTGATCGCGTCGGCGGCCGGTGAACGGGTCACCGACAGGGTGCCGGCGATCACGATCGTATGCCGCGCGTCGACGCCTCCGTCGAACCAGCCCCGGTAGCCCCGGCCCCGAGGGTCTGCGGCGAGGAGAAACCTTCCCTGCCCTTCATGCTTCGGCTCTGTCGTGATGACGAGCCCGTCGAACTCGAGTGGCAGGCTCACCCAGCCGGACCGCAGCTGTTTCACGGTGAGCGTGAGCGAGACCGTGGAATTGCCCGCGGCTGCGTTGTCCCCGACTGCGTCCAGATCGATGTTCAGGGCCAGGTTTTCGAGCACCGCCACCGGCGGCTCGGGCAGTCCGGGCAGCCCCTCGCGAAGCCGCAACAGATCGACGAAGTCGCGATACCGAAACCCTGGCACGGGCACCAACTGCCCGGCGTCGTCCCGCAGATAGAAAATCTCCGGAGCGGTCTCCCGCACCGTCACGGCAGACGGCGGCTCCTGACCGCGACAGGCATTCTGTCCAGCGGCTGCCAGCATGGCTGCGACCGCGAAAAGCGCCGCGATCGCTGCGCTACCTCGGCGGAATGGAACGATCTGCGGTGCTGTCATCGGGCCGGAGGGTCTACCGGAGTATGTGTGCGCGGCGACGGCGCGCGACGGCGCCTCCCCTCGACACTAGCTTGCAGCCTACAGCGACGCACGGGCCGAGTCATCCGGCACCAACCGGATGACTGACACGATCGCCGCCACCGTCACAACCGGCAGCGGCGGAGCACTCTGTCCACGGCCTGCTGAAGGTTCATCCCGCCGGCATGACCTTCCGCAGGCCCGTCAGCAGTTCGGGAGTGCAGGCGGCGATGAAGGCCGGACGTTCGAGCGAGACCGGCCCTGGCCTTCCTCCGTGGAACGGGCCGATCGCACCGCCCGCCTCAGCCACCAGCAGCAGGCCCGCGGCAACGTCCCAGCTCGCGATGCTCCGCACCCAGAACGCATCCAGACGGCCGCAGGCGAGATAGGCGAGGTTGATCGCGGTCGAACCTGTCCGCCGAACGGAATGCACGTGGGGAATGACGGCGAGGAAATCGGCGACCGCGGCAGACTCCAGGTTGACATGCGGCGGAAAACTGAGCGCCACGAGGGCGTCGATCAGGGCCGTCGTTCGGCTGGTGTTGATCGGCCGGCCGTTGAGCGCGGCTCCTCCCCCGGCGCGGGCGGTGAAGCACTCGTCCCGGACGGGATCGTGGATGGCGGCCACGAGAATCTCATCCCCCCGGGCAAGCGCCACCGAGACGCAATACGCAGGAAAGCCGTGGACATAGTTCGTTGTGCCGTCGAGTGGATCGACGAACCAGCGGAGTTCAGACTCGGGCCGGTTCGGATCGACGACCTGTGCCACGCCGTCGGTGGCCTCCTCACCGATGAACCCGTGTTCGGGAAACGCCCCGAGGATGATCCGCCTGATCTCCCGCTGCGAGGCGAGATCAGCCTCGGTCACGAGATCCCTGGGACCCTTGTTGGAAACGGCGAACCGCCCCAGCCATTCCCCGAGCACCCGGCCTCCCGCCCGTGCCGCCGCCTCGCAGACTTCGAGATGATCCTGCATGATAGGATCATACCATGACACCCGACACGCCCCGCTCCGAAGGGGCGAATCAACCAAACGCGGTGCCGGCAACGGTCGATGATTGCTGGCGTCTCGAGGGGCATCGGGCCCGGTGGCGGGCCGCCGCCATCGATCTCGACCATCCGCTCGACGGGATCGCGGCTCGCCTCGGGATCGGCGTCGGGCCGGCTGGCGGCGAGGACCATCTCCTCGGCGTCGATCTCCGCGCCGAGTGCCGGATTGCCGACCACTGGCAGAGGGGCCGCGACCTCACGGCCGTCTACGAGCCGGCCGATGACCGTCAACTGCGGGCCTCTGCGATGTGGCGGATCTCGGATCTTTTCTCCGCCTCGAGCCCCTCGATCGCGGCCTGGGAGTGTGTGGTTTCCGCCCAGACGTCACTGTTGCACAGCGATGTCAGCCTGGCCGTCGTGTCGCAGTTTGCCGCGGCGCACATCCTCTGGGGTCGGCTCGACGCCGACCTGCGACAGCCCGCCTTCACGACGGACCGACCCGAGACCGCCAATGCCATCCTCGCCCGGCGGGATGCCGACACGTCGCTGCTCCTCGTGGCGCACCCGCTCGACCCGCACCAGATCAGCTGCGATCGGACCCAGGGCCGGGCCACGGTCCGCCATTGGCTGTTTTCCGCCGCCGTCGAAAAAGGCGTCCTGCTCCGCAGCCGGGTTCTGGCCGCGATCGGGCCGAGCGAGAACGACACCGCATGGGCGGCCCTGCTGTCGGCCGCCTTCGCCAGTTCGCCGCCGATTCTCACAGCCTGAAATGCGGCCTTTTTTGAGGTTGGAGCCAACCGGCATGGGGCGTTACATTGCCCCCATCTTTCCCGTATTTCCCTGCCATGGATCGGCGTGGGCTCCGCAGATCGTCAGCGGCGCATCCTCGGCCATCTTTCGGCAGCCCGCTTGCGGGCCAACAAGGAAAGGCAATCGCCGTGGCCGATCTCGTGTTTGCGTTCGATGCCGCCCTCGATCGTCCGATTCCCGTGCCACCGGGGGCGCCCGATGCGGTCGCCGAGGCCGTCGCCCGGGCCCCCTTCGAGGCCCTGCGGGCGGCAGCGACCGTGGCAAGACAGACGAAGGCGGCGGCGCTGGTGCTGTTTGGCAACACGCTCGACCCGGTGCGGGCGAGTCCTGCCCAGGCGGCCGCGGTCCGCGAATTGATCATCGCCCTGGCGGCGGATGGCTGCAGCACGATCTGGGTCGCGGACGAACCGGCGGATGTCGCCAACCTGGCCCGGGCGCTGTCCGAGCCTGCGGGCCTGTCGTTCGTGACACCGGTCTCGCCGCTGCGGTTTGACCTTCGCGGACTGTCGCTCGAGCTCTGTTCCGCCCGCGGGCCGGCCTTTGCGACGGCGGGCCACCTTCCCCCGTCATTCGCTTCGGCCCACACGTCGCTTTTGCCAGCGCAGCGACGGATCATGATCGGCTGGGACGATGCCTGGTCGGCATTGCACGGCGAGCCCGTGGCACCGGTCGGCCTTCAGTCCCCGGTTCCCGGCAGCGGCTGGCCGGCCCATGGAACGTTCTTCGTCTGGGGATCGCGTCGGCTGCAGCCGCTCGCGGCAGGGGTGCATCAGGTTCCGGCACTCCAGCCACGCGGCCCCCGCGAACCGGCCGCCGGCGCCTGCGCCGTCGCCACCCTGACGAACCTCGCCGGCGCGGCTCCGCCGCTGACCTCGATCGCCCAGGCGGCCGGGGATCCGCGGGCAGACTGGCGTGAGGTGCCCACGCATCACGTCGCCTGGAAAACCCTTTCGATCACATCGCTCGCCGGGGGCGACGAGGAACTGGCGACCACGATCTGGACGGCCCTCGAGGGGATGTCGGTCGACTCCCAGGGCCCGCTGCAGATCGTTCGCTGCGCCGTCGACTGCGGAGGCAGCATCTCGCGGCGGGTGCACGTTTCCGAGATCACCGCCGAGACGATGGCCAAAGTTCGCGAACTCTGCGATCCCCGGATGCTTCGTGCCTGGTGCCAGGAGATCGAGGCCGACCGGATCGAGTCGCCATCGACGCTGGTCCGCAACGCATCCGCCGTGAAGGCGGGGGGCGCGGCATCGTTCGCCTCGGGCGTCGCCGAACTCGTGCTCGCCATGGAGCAGTCGGAGCAGTCTTCGCTGGCCCGTGAGAGCGGCTGGCTGGCGCTCGAACTGCTCGAATCGA
The DNA here is from genome assembly GCA_945897435.1 of Candidatus Kuenenia stuttgartensis. Taxonomy (GTDB): domain Bacteria; phylum Planctomycetota; class Planctomycetia; order Pirellulales; family UBA1268; genus RGVT01. The sequence goes on from CAMDFJ010000021.1 coordinate 11,300, forward strand.
CCTGAACCCGCGGAGACCGCAGGATGATCATCGAACGGATTGAAATCGATCGCTTCGGCGCGCTCGGAGACGTCGTCATCGAACCGCTGGGGCCGGGCATCGAGGTGCTGCACGGCACGAACGAAACTGGCAAGACGTCGCTGCTGGAGTTTGTTCGCGGCGTGTTCTTCGGGTTCGGCAGCCTGTTTCGTCGCGGCGTGCTCGACCCGCACCTGCCCTGCGGCGGCCGGTTGGTGGCACGGGCCGGGGTCGACAGCAGGCGGATCGTGATCGAGCGGCGGCACGAAGGCCCCCAACTGCAGCGTCTCTCCCGGGCGAGTTACGAGCAGGAAAAGGATCTTCCAGTCGCCGATCACCTCACCGTGGTCGATGCCGACGGCCGCTCCAAGGCCGCCCTCTTTCTCCAGGACTACATGGGAGAGATCGACGAGCGGACCTTCACCGCCGTGATGGCCTTCGGCCTCGATGAACTCCACGAACTCCGCACGCTCGACGCCGAGGGCTGCGGTAGCCGGCTCTACGAACTGGCGAGCGGTCTCGACCGCTCGAAGGTGACGCTGGTGCTCACGAACCTGCGCGAGGCGATCGAACGGCTCGATTCCTCCGACCCCGAAGTCTCGCCGATCGAGGCCTTGCGGCAGCGTCGCAGCGCCGCCCTGGCCCGGCTCGCGGCGATGAACGCGCCGGCGATCGCCGCCGGCGGTCTGGGGATCGAACTCGCGAGGATCGACGGCCAGATCGCCGAATTGCAGGCGGTCGCGGAGCAGGCCCGCAGGGCCGAGGACACGATCCGTACGCTCCTACCGCTCGAACCGCTCCATCACGAGCAGCGCCGGGCCCTCGACGCGCTCGCTGCGATCGAAGCGACACCGCTGATCCATGCCGATCTCGATGCCTGGCATCTCGCATCCAAAGACCGAGATCGACTCGACCGTCGGAGCCGCAAGAGAAAGAAGGTCCGGTCGCGACTGGCCCGCGAACTCAAGGCTCTCCCCGTCGATGCGCTGATCTGGAAGCGTCGTGCGGCGGTCGGGGCGATCTGCGACGAGCAGCCCCGACTGGAGCGGCTCGTCGCGGATGCGGCCCGGGCCGAAACCGCCGCCCGGCAGGCGGCCCGGAGATTCGGCGAACAACTCGGCGTTGCAGGACTTGCCCGGCTGGTCAGCAGCGACCGGATGGCCGCGCGCTCGCCCGAGGCACTGGCCGATGCGGCCCTGCCGGCAGGCCTGACGCGGTCGTTTACGATCCTCAAAAAGCGATCTCGGGAGCTTTCCGCCGCCCAGCGCGGAGTGGCGGAGGCAAAGCAGGCTCTGGCCGATGCCAAGGGGGTGCTCGATGCCACGCAGGGCTCGATCACGGCGGCAGGCGCACGGATCGGCGGCTCGATCGCCGCGGCGATCGAAGAGGCCAGCGGACGGGCATCGCTCTACCGCAACCGCCTTGCCGCCGCCGAGCAAATCGCCGACGTCGACAAGTCGCTCGCCCGGCTCGATCGTGAGCTGGCCGCCAACCTCGAAAACCAGCTCCTGCCGGTCGGTCTGCTGATCGCTCTGGGCACCATCTTCGCGCTCGGCGCGGGGCTTCTGCTCTCCGGACTGCTGCTGCCGGCGACGGTGACAGGTTCGCTCGCCTACGCGATGGCCGCCCTGGGCCTCGCCGGCACGGGCCTCGCCTCCGTCGCGACCTGGTCGCTCGACCGGGCCGCCAGCGGCCGCCTCGAGGCCTCGCGACAGCAGCATGAGATGGTGCAGAAGCAACGGGCTGAGCTGCTCGGCCAGTGCGGCCTGCTCGACAAGAAGATCGAGACCGGAAGACTGGCATTCGAACGACTGGCGGGTGACACCACCGCCGGCCTCGATCGGCGGGCCGCCCTGGCCGTCGCCGAGGTGGAGCGACTCGAGGAACTGGCCGCCCGCGAGGGCTCGATGCACCTGCTCGTCGACCGGGTGACGGCCGCCCGACAGGCAGTCAAACAGGCCAAGTCACGCAGCGCGGCAGCCCGCGGCCGCTGGCAGCGGAGCCTGGAACAGCGCGGACTTCCCCCCACGACCACCCGCGCCGAAATCCGCCAGATCGCCAGGCATCGCCATGCACTCGTGAGTCTCGACGAGGATCGCCGGATCGCCTCCGAGGAGGCCAGGCTCCGGGCCGAGGAGGTTGCCGCATTTGGCCACCGCATCGAGCAAATGATGATCGAGTGCGACATGCTGCCGGAGGGGCAGCCTCTCGAACAGCTGCAGCAGCTGCGGGAGCGGGTCGAGCGGGCGTCGCAGGCCCACCATCTCCGCGGCCGGCTGACGCGGAGACTGCTCAAGGCCCGAGAACTCCATCGGGCCTCGGTCCGGCGGGTGAAGCTGGCCGAACAGCGGGTCCGTGAGATCATCGCCCGCTGGGGTGTCGATACCGAAAAAGCGTTTCTCGCCCTCGTCGATCGCCGGCCGCTGGCCGAAGCGGCCCGCCGGGAATTGCAGGCCGCGGAGGCGGCCTGGCTGGAGGCCCGGCGACGGATTCCAGAGATCGCGGAGCTTGACCGCTGGCTGGCAGAGTCGAGGCTCGTCTCGCTCGACCAGCGGCTGGCCGAGGCGCATCTGGTGACGATCGAGGCGGAAGCCGCAGTCAGTCGTGCCCGGGAGCGGCGGACCTCGGCCGCAGCCCGGGTCGAGGCCGCCGCCCGCGACCATTCAACGGAGGGAGTGCAGCTCGAACTCGCCGAGATCGAGCAGGATCTCGAGGGCCATCTGCTCCGTCGGCGCCAGCTCGAGAAGGCGGCCATCCTGCTGGAGGAGACCCGTGCCACCTTCGCCCGCGATTATCAGCCTGCGGTGCTCCGCGAGGCCTCACGCTGGCTGACCAGGCTCACCGATGGCCACTACATGAGCATCACCACCTCGATACACGAGGCCAGGCTCGAGGTGCACGATGCCGAGGACGTGGCCTGGAGCCCCGATCGGCTCAGCCGCGGCACCCGCGAGCAGGTGTTTCTCGCCCTGCGACTGGCGCTCGTCCGTGACCTCGAGCGGCATGGGGTCCATCTGCCGGTCGTGATCGACGACGCGCTCGTGAACTTCGACGACACCCGCGCCCTTGCCGCGGCCCGCGTGCTCGTCGAATTCGTGGCCGACCAGCCCCGCGAGCGGCAGATGCTCGTGCTCACCTGCCATGCCCATGTGGCTACGATCTTCGCCGAGGTCGGCGCGAGTGTCCGATCGCTGAGCACTCCCTCGGCGGCCTGGCTGCCGAAGCGTCCGCTGCGGATCCCGCCGGCCGCCGAGCGCAGGCCGCAATCAGCGCCCGCCGTGAAAAAGGAGGCGGCCGAAGGGCCCGCCGTCAGCCAGTCCGAGCCGCGTCCTCTCGAGCCGTCCCCAGGCGAAGAGCCGGCCTGGGAGGCCGAGGCCTTCTTCTTTGGCCGGCAGGCGGCCGATGCAAGGGCCGCAGGACCGGATCGCGAACCCCGTCAGCCATCAGGCCGAGGTGGTACGCCTGCCCGTCGAAGAGGCCGCGGACCGAAGCGGTCCTGACTCGCTGTCACGGGCTTGCAGTGACAGGCTGAAGCCTGTCCCACATCGGGCAGGGCCAGGCCCGGAGGGCCGGGTAAACACCAGCGACCGGAGGTCGCCAAGCAAAACCGGACACTATGTCCGGGTTTTGCGTGAAGCAGCCTGTCCCACATCGGGCAGGGCCAGGCCCGGAGGGCCGGGTTCGCACCAGCCGGCGGAGCCGGCCAAGGAAACAACGGCAGGATGCCGTGTGTTTCCGTGAAGCAGCCGCACTCAGACCGTGCTCTCGCGAAGCAGCCGGAGATAGCGTTCACGCATCTGGGCGAGCAGCAGACCGAGGTAGGCGTTGAGCCCCAGCGATGTGAAAAGCGCGATCAGGCTTCCGATCAGCCAGCCCCAGGGCCTGTCTGTCAGGGCCGTCTTGCTGTCGATGTCGGCAATTCTGGCTGACGGCAAGGGCAACGACTGCGACGGCGCCACGGCGGCCACCGGCGCGGCCCGCGGACGTCGAGCGGCCTCGATCACCGACCGTTCCACGGCTGGCGGCCAGGCGTCGGCCACGAAGATCTTCACCCGGCGGACCGTCCGGGCGTCGGCCGGCACGTCACTGGTCAGGGTGTAGGGCGAGGCGTTCCGCACCAGGTCGGGTTCGACGCGGACGAGATAGTCGCCGCCCCCTTCGTCGGTCGGCACGAACGCCGCTTCGATTCCGGTGGCCAGCAACCCCGCCAGCATGAAGGCCATCTTCAGAACCATAAAGTTTCTCTCCCGAGCGGACACCGTCGAACAGTCACCCCGCTCCACGACTGAAGGGGGAGATCAGGAGGATTTCACCCTCTCGACACCGGTTTGTGCAACTGCCGCCGTTCCTCCGGTCGGGCGGAAGCCGCTGGCCGCCTCAACCCCTCCGCCTCGGGAAAGGCTGTCCAGTTCGGTCTGCAGCATGGTCAGGGCCGCCTGCAGGAAAGCCACCGCGATCGGCCCGACGAAGATGCCGATCGGCCCAAGGGCCCCCACGCCGCCGAGCACGCTGAGCAGGGCAAGGAGCGGATGGAGCTTCGACTGCCCATGGAGCACGATCGGCTTGATGATGTTGTCGATGGTCGAAACGACACTCACCCCCCAGATGGCGAGTCCTGTCGCGGCCCAGGTGTCCTTGACGAAGAACATGAGATAGAGGCTGGCGGCCCCCCAGATCGACGCCGCCCCGACGAAGGGAATCATCGCCGCGAAGAAGGTCAGGAGTGTCAACAGAAACACACCCTTGAGCCCCGCCACATAGAAGCCGAACCCTGCAAGAACGGCCTGCACGATCGCGGCCAGCAGGGTCGACGAGACGACGGCCCTGCTCACCTCCTCGAATTCCTCGAGCAGTTGCCACTGGTAGCGTGGATCGAGCGGGATCAGCCGCATCACCGCCGCGAACATCCGGGTGCCGTCGGCGAGGAAGTAGAACAGGCTCACGGTCATCACCACGAGGCCGATCAACAGTTTGGCGATCACGACAGGCGTACGGGCCGCGATCGGCCCGATCCACTGCTCGGCAAGATCCTGAAGCTCCGTGTTGACCGAATCGGGGGTGATGTGCAGGCCGGTCGCATCGTTGATTCCACTGACGAGTCCTGCGAGCACCTGCGGGTCGAGCCTGAGCCCATCGGGAGAGCGGAGCATGCCCACGGCGTCCCCGCCCGCCCGGGCCACGAGCAGGAACAGCGGCACGAGCACGATCAGAAGCACGAACAGGGTCGTGATCGCGGCGGCCACCCAGGATGGTGTCTGCATCCGGTCCCGAAGCCAGCGGTGGAGCGGCCCGAAGATGACCACCAGCATCGCTGCCAGAAGGAGCGGCAGCAGAAAGCTCGACATCACCCGCAGCGACAGCAGTCCGAAGACGGCGATCAGCCCGAGAATGACGCCCAGTGAGACCAGTCGTGTCATGGCCGATCCTCTTTGTGTGCCCGAATTTCGAGTGCCAGGATTCAGTCCGCGAATCGAACGCCCGAGGACGTCCCTGCCCGGAGGGCGGGAATGCCGGGATGAAAATCCCTCGTTGCACGGCCATGAGTCTATGCCACGGCAGCCCGGGGCGCAACCTCGCACCGTCGCGGTGCCGTGGCAGGAACGCGAGCCTGCGGGTATCCTCCCAACGTCGCCAGACCGAATGGCGGTCCCCTGCCCGCTGCATGCGACGATTGATTCCCGCACGGCTCGCCGCCACGCATGAACATTCCCGACGTCTCGCTCGTCGTTCCGGTCCGCGACGAGGCGGGCAACATCGGCCCCTTGATCGACGAGATCCGAAGGGTTCTCGACGTCGCGGGCCTGAACTGGGAACTGTTCGTCGTCGATGACGGCTCGACGGATGCCTCGTGGCACGAGATCGGGCAAGCGTCATCCTTCGACCCGCGGGTGCAGGGAATCCATCAGCCCCGCGGGCTCGGCAAGTCGGCGGCGCTCGCGGTCGGCTTCGGCCGTTGCCGGGCCGCGAAGATCGCGATGCTCGACGGCGACGGCCAGGACAACCCCGAGGAACTTCCGGGGATGCTCGCCCTGCTCGAGGCCCGTGGCGTCGATCTCGTCAACGGCTGGAAGACCCCGCGGCTCGATCCCTGGCACAAGACCTGGCCATCGCGGGTCTTCAATGGTCTGGTTGGAAGCTGCACCGGCCTGCGACTCCACGATCACAACTGCGGCCTGAAGGTGATGCGGGCCGACGTGGCCCGCAGGCTCGTCCTCGACGAGGGCATGCACCGCTTCATACCGGTGCTGGCCGCCGCGGAGGGCTTTCGGGTGATCGAGCGGCCCGTCCATCATCGACCTCGGATCCGTGGCCGATCAAAGTATGGGATGACCCGTTTCTTCGCCGGCCTCCGCGATCTGCTCCGGGTGCTGCCCCGGGTGCGAGGCCGCGGCCTGCTCGACTCCAGCCGGAGACGAGAGCCTCGCAGCCGGCTGCGGCATGGCGTCTACGCGCTGCTTGCGACCCTCGCCGCGGCGGCCGTGCTCGGCCGCATCGGGGCGGTGACGAGCGTCGATCGGCTGGCTCTCGAGAAGCGGCTCGTGGCCGAGGCCATCTCCCGGGCAACGGCGGCGGGCCTGCCTGCCGACCCGGTTCAGATCCGGGCCCGGATCGAGCAGGAAAAGCGGCTGATGCGGCCCTTCCTCTCCGCCAACGACCGGAGCCGCTGGCTCACGATCCGCAGCCTCGTCGAGCGGGGCACCTTCGCGATCGACGAGATCGTGGGCGAGCCCGGCTGGGATACGATCGACGCGGTCGCACACCCGGACGGATCAGGCCGAATGCGGCTCTACTCGAGCAAGCCTCCGCTGCTCTCGGTCCTCTGCGCCGGCCCCTACTGGCTTCTCTGCAGGCTCACGGGCTGGACGCTCGCCGACCATCCCTTCGAGATCGGTCGGATGCTGATGGTTGTCTACGGCCTCCTGCCCCTTCTGCTCACGATCTCGATGACATGCCGACTCATCGATGCCATCGGCACGACCGATTGGGGCCGGATCTGGTCGGCGGCATTGATCTCCTGCGGCACCCTGCTGACCACGTTCTCGGTCGTGCTCACCAACCACCTCCCCGCGGCCGCATGTGCGGCGACCAGCGGATGGCTGGCCTACCGGATCCGCTGCCAGGGGCTGCGATCTACGGTGGCCTTCGGCCTGGCTGGCGGATTCGCCGGCCTCGCCGCGGCCTTCGAACTCCCGGCACTCTCCTGGTGCGTCGCCGTGCTCGTGTTGCTCGCCCTGGCCGACATCCGTCGGGCCATGATCGCCGCGATCCCCGCCATGGCCCTCGTCGCGGTGGCGGCACTTGGCACGAACTGGATCGCGCACGGCACGCCGCTACCTCCCTACGCCCACCGGCAAACGAACGGCGGCGAGAGGACCAACTGGTATGACTATTCCCTGACATTGCCAGACGGCCGCGTGGTCTCGAGTTATTGGAAGAGCCCGCAGGGTGTCGATCGGGGGGAAGCCTCTGCGGGAGCCTACGCCTGGCATGTGATCGCCGGGCATCACGGGATCTTCTCGCTGACTCCCGCCTGGCTGCTCGTGCTGCCCGGACTGCTGCGGATGCTGCGGTCGACCGGGGAAGGCCGTCGCGAGATGGCGATTGCCATCGGATCTGTCACGCTGATCGTGATCGGGTTTTACCTGCTGCGGCCCCAGTTGGATCGCAACTACGGCGGAGTGACCTGCGGATTTCGCTGGGTGTTCTGGCTCGCACCCCTCTGGGTGGCGGCCGCCGTGCCCGCCGTCGATCGTCTTGCAGCAGGGCCGCTCGGCCGTGGGTTCGCCCTCGCGCTCCTCGGGTTGTCGGTCGTCTCTGTCGCCTATCCGACCTGGAATCCCTGGACCGCCCCCTGGATCCAACAGTGGCTGACCCACGCCGGCTGGCTGCCGTCATGACCGGGTGTCGGCAGCTGCCGATGTGATGACAGCCAGCGCCTCAGCCGGCCAGAAGGAGGGTGGCGGGGCCTCGACCGTGGTCGACAGCAGCGTCTCGGGATCGGCATAGGTCAGCCGAGAGGCATGCAATGCGATCGCCCGCTGCCGCGGATCGACGACCGCGGGACCGAATGGACCGGCTGAAGTCAGGTTCGATCCGGCGGTCGTCGCAGGGGCGTAAAACTCATCTCCGACGATCGGCAGACCGCGGCTCGCGGCCTGCAGCCGCAGCTGGTGCATACGGCCCGTCGATGGCTCGAGCGCGACGAGCAGATCTCCCGTTGTCAGAATGCCGAGCAGCCCTGCCCTCGTGACCGCTTCCCGGCCGCCGCCATCCGTCTCTGGGACAATCCGGGCTCGCGGCTCGTTGGGAATCTTCTCCAGCAGATCCCGCCACTCGACGCCGGCCGGTGACGACTCGAGCGCCGCTCGCGCGGCCAGGGCCGCCGAACTGCCGTCGAGGGCGAGGATCGCTAGATAGCGTTTGCCGATCTCGCGCCGCTCGAATTGCCGGGAGAGTTTTCTGGCCGCCCTGGGTGTCGTCGCCAGGAGCAGCAGGCCCGAAACGGCCCGGTCGAGCCGGTGGGGAATGCCGACGTAGGCCGATCCCCGGGAGTCGGCCGCGGTCAGCCGCTGCCGTAGCCAGGACTCCATCGAGGGGATGCCGGGGGGCGCCTGTGTCGGCATTCCAGCCGGCTTGGCAACCGCCACCACGCCAGAGGCTTCTGAAAGAATGGCGGCCGCCAGTCCCGACCAGATCCCTTGGGGGCCATCCCCCCCTTTCATGGAAGTACCTGACTCCGGTATGGTCATGACGTTTTGCCCGACGGAAATACCCGGCAGTCCACATTCCTTCGATCCTTGGAACTCTATCATGGCCATCAAACTCCTTGTCGTCGATGACCACGAGATCGTCCGCCGTGGCGTGGTGAGCCTTCTGGAAGGATCAGAAGTCACTGTCGTCGCCGACGCATCCGATGGCGACGAGGCGGTAAAACTGGCCCGCAAGCACCGGCCCGACGTGATTCTTCTCGACGTCAGAATGGGGGAAGCCGATGGCATCGAAGTGGTCAAGCGGCTTCGGGCCGCCGCTCCGCAGGGCCGTGTCGTGATGCTTTCGGCATTCGACAACACCACATACGTCGCCCGTGCCGTGTCGGCTGGCGTGCACGACTACGTCCTCAAGTCGGCCACGCGCCGGGAGATCATCGATTCGATCCTGGGGGCCGGACGCGGCGACGAGCCGTCCCGATCAGGCGAACTCCGTCGGATCGCGGGCCAGATGGCCCACCGCCAAGCTGCGACAAACCTCGATATCCCGCTCACTCCACGAGAAACGCAGGTGCTCCGGCTGGTTGCGATGGGGCTGTCGAACAAGGAGATCGCCGACTCGCTGGCGATCAGCATCGAGACCGTGAAGGAGCATGTGCAAAACCTGCTCCGGAAACTCGCCCTTTCGGACCGCACTCAGGCGGCGGTCTGGGCGATACGACACGGAATCGGCTGATCTCTCGGGGGTCTTCCCGGGCAGGGCGACCTGTCAGGACTCAAACCGCCGAAGCGCCGAGATTGCAGCCAGCGCCCGTTCGGTTCCACCGAAGTGGCTGACGAGCTTCTTGGCGGCGATCAGGTCTTCCACGGAAATCTGCCCCGAGCCCTGCCTCCGGACTCCGGCAGTCGAAGCGACCGCCGGCCGGGCGGCCCCAGCCTTCCGCCGACGGCGGGGCCTGAAGCCCATCTTCTTGAGCACCATGCTCACCTGCGGCGACGAAACGATGATGCCCTGCTTCTTGAGGAGAGCGATGATTGCCACGGGACGGGGCTTTTCCCCCTTTTCCTTCATGCTGGTCGCAACCTTGCGAATCTCAGCGGACTTGTTCAATTCTTTGGCAACCTTCTTTTCAACCATCGGTTCGTGCTCTCCTCGAGACAGTCTTTCCAACATCAATCTTCGTTGAGTCTTGGATTCGCTCCCGTGAACCCATGCATTGAGACGCCACGAGACATCTCGGCACTCGTGCAAGAGACTACTCCACTGGGCGACGATCACAACCCCCTTACAATTATTGAAGTATTTCCGAACCTGTCTGATGTGACATCGGCGTTGCCGTGGTGGGTCAAAATGCCCGTATTTGACTATTGTTTTACAGTTCGAGCCCCCATCGAGGCGGTCCGGCACTTTCATCGCGATACCTCGGCGCTCAAGCGTCTCACCCCTCCGCCCACAATCGTCCAGATCCACTCGGTGGAACCGCTGGCAGAGGGTTCCATCTCCCGCTTTACACTCTGGGTGGGGCCGCTGCCGCTGCACTGGACTGCCATTCACAAAAATGTTTCAGACCGGGGCTTCACCGACGTCCAGCAGGAGGGGCCGGCGGCGAAGTGGGAACACACCCACACGTTCGTGCCGCTGACGTCCGACTCGACCGAGATCCGCGAACATATCGAGTATGAACACAAGCCCGGGGGCTGGGGCCTCGTGACCCGACTGCTGTTCTCGAGGCCAAACCTGTACTTCATGTTCAGCTACCGGATGCTCGCCACCCGCTGGCACCTGCGTCGGCAATCTGGGCACCCCGGGCGAACGGCCGGGGCGTGAGGGTTTGTGGAACCCCGGCACGCGAGGCACTCTCGCAAGGCTCTGCGTCCGTGTCGCGCGTCTGGAGCAGTGTTGCGGCCTCCGGTGCCGATGCTACCCCCGGCAGTTGCTGATCAAAACTCGGGGGCGGACCGATGCGAATGAATTCCCGTTGCTGGGAGCGAGTCTGGACCGGCTGGCTGCTGGGACTTGCCTCGATCGCGACGGCCCAGGATCTGCCATTTGTCGGCCAGCAGGGAACGGTGGGTTCGTTCGAGGCCCTCGATCCCGTTCTCAACGACGAGGTGATGACGGGCATCATCCCCAACGGCCAGGACTGGTATCTGTTCGGCGAACCGGAGCCGGGCGGTGTCTACGGCTGGATCGACGGCGGATTCATCGGCAACTTCGCCAGTCCTGGCAGCAAGTTCAACGGCCCCTACAACGCGGTCGATCGGTCCAACGAAGCGATGCTCAATCAGGTCTACTTCATCGGAGAGCGACTGCTCCCGGTGGACGGCTCGTTCGGCGTCGGAGGGCGGGCAGACCTGCTCTATGGCGAGGATTTTCCGCTCGCCACCTCGCTCGGCTGGGAAGACACGCTGAGCGGGCAAAACCAGTGGAACAGCGGGGAGTTCTACGGCCTCGCGATGCCGCAGCTCTATGGTGAGGTCGGCAGCCGCGACCTGTCGGTGAAACTCGGCCACTTCTACACGATCGTCGGCTACGAGGGCGTGCCGGCGGTCGGCAACTTCTTCTACACGAAGTCCTACAGCTATCAGTTCGCCGGACCGTTCACCCACTGGGGCGGCCTGGCCAGCTGGCGGGCGACCGACAACGTCGAGTTCGAGGGCGGACTCGTGAATGGCTGGAACGGCCTCGCCTCACCCTACAGCAAGGCGAATTTTCTCGGCCGGGCCCGGGCCCAAAACGACGACAACTCGCTCGCCTCCTCCTTCGCGATCATCACGGGCGACGAGGGAAATGACTTCTCGCCGCTCTACCAGCCGGCTCCGGTGCTGCAGTCGGCGAACAGAACCCGCTACAGCCTGCTCTTTGAACTGCGGCCTGTCGATCGCTGGGAATATGTCTTTCATCAGTGGCTCGGCACCCAGGCCGACGGACTGGCTGATGGCGGCACGGCACTCTGGACCGGCATCGACCAGTATCTCTACTGGGCCGCCAGCGACACCTGGAAGTGGGGCGCCCGCTTCGAATGGTTTCAGGACACCAACGGCACCCGAGTCGGCCTCAACAGGCCGAGCAACCCGAACCACCTGCCGCTGCCTGGAAACTTCTACTCGCTCACGCTGGGAGCCAACTGGGTGCCGACCGGCAACTTCCTGATGCGACCCGCATTCCGTTGGGACTTCTACGGTGGCCCTCTCGGAGGCCCCCCGGGAGGCCCGCGGCTGCCCTATGACGACGGCGTCAGTTGGAACCAGACGATGCTCGGGTTCGACGCGATCCAGAAGTTTTAGGGCAACGCCCGCCGAACCGCAGCCCGGCCCGTTCAGCGGCCGGCGGCGGCGGCTTCGATCTGCTTCTGGATCTTGTCGAGGTTGAACGATCCGGGCGTCTGGCTGGGCGGATATTCCTTCATCGACATCAGGAATTTGCCGGCGATCTGCTGCAGCGGCACGGCCACGAAGGCATGGTCGATAAACCAGTCGTTGTAGGTCGTGGCATTGTGCTGCGACTTCTCGAAAGGATCCCGCCGCAGGTTGAAGAGCAGCGGCACGCGGAGTTGCGTGAACGGCTCCCGCCAGACCTCGAAGGCCTCTCCCCGGTTTTCGAGAAAAACGGTTTTCCAGTCGCCGTAGCGGATGGCGACGACCTGGCCGTCGTCGTTGACGTAGAAAAACTCGTTTCGTGGCGACCGGTCGATTGTGCCCGAAAGGTAGCCGATCTGGTCGTAGCCATCGATGTAGTTTCGGTACTCTCGTCCGGCGATCGAGGTGCCCTTGGCCAGTTTCTCCTTGATGCCGGGATCGCCGGCCGCAGCGGCGAAGGTCGGCAGCCAGTCCTCGTGAGCCACGATGCCGTTCAGCGTCGTGCCTGCCGGAAACCTGCCCGGCCAGCGGACGAAGGCGGGCACGCGATAGGCACCTTCCCAGTTGGAATTCTTCTCGCTCCGGAAGGGAGTCGTGCCGGCATCGGGCCAGGTGTTGTAGTGGGGCCCGTTATCGGTCGAATAGAGCACGATCGTGTCGTTGGCGATCCCCAGTTCGTCGAGGGCCGCCAGCAGCGTCCCCACGTGGCCGTCGTGCTCGACCATGCCGTCGGAGTATTCGTCCTGGCCGCTCTTGCCGAGACTGGCCTCCTTGACGTGGGTGCGGAAGTGCATCCGGGTGGCGTTCCACCAGCAGAAAAATGGCCGGCCACCCTTCACCTGACGCTGGATGTAGTCCTTGGCGGCGGCGAGCGTCTCCTCGTCGATCGTCTCCATCCGCTTCTTCGTGAGCGGTCCGGTGTTTTCGATCGTCTGGCCGCCCTTGCCATCGGCCTTGCAGCGGAGCACGCCGCGGGGCCCGTAGGTTTCGAGGAAGGTCTTGCCACTGGCGAGTTTCATGTCCCGCGGATAGTCGCGGTGCTCCGGCTCCTCCTCCGCGTTGAGGTGGTAGAGATTCCCGAAGAATTCGTCGAAGCCGTGGCTCGTCGGCAGGTGCTCGTCGCGGTCCCCCTGATGATTCTTGCCGAACTGCCCGGTGGCGTAGCCGAGTCCCTTGAGCACCGTGGCGATCGTGACGTCTGTCTTCTGCCAGCCCTCCTTCGCCCCCGGCAGGCCGACCTTCGTCATGCCGGTGCGGACGGGAACGTTGCCGCCGAGAAAGGCGGCCCGGCCGGCCGTGCAGCTCTGCTGCCCGTAATAATCGGTGAACGAGATCCCCTCGCGGGCAATCCGGTCGATGTTCGGGGTCCGGTAGCCCATCATGCCGCGACTGTTGTGGCTGATGTTCCAGGTGCCGATGTCGTCGCCCCAGATGACGAGGATGTTCGGCTGCTTCGCTGCCGGTGTCTGCCCCGCTGCCGGCAGGGCGACCAGCACGAGCAAAGCCGTCAACACGGCCGATGAAAACAGAGCGATCGAAGAAGCAGGCCTCGCGTTCGTCATCAATCGTTCCGCCTTTCCGCCGAACAGTGAATCTCGCAGTGCCCCGTCTTGGACTCGAACCAAGAACCCTCTGATTAAGAGTCAGATGCTCTGACCAATTGAGCTAACGGGGCTGGAGCGGCTTTTGTACCTCTGCACGGGCCGGCCGACAAGACAGCGATCGGACGCGGGCCTGCGTTGAGGGAAATCGAGACAATGGCTACATTCCGGCCTTCCCAGCCGCCGCGGCCGGGAATGTTCTTCCAGGTTTTCACGTCTCACGAGACAGCGGAGTCTTTCCCATGGGCAGGTTCAACGGATTGAAGGGGCTCGTGCTCGGCGTCGCCAACGATCACTCGATCGCCTGGTACATCGCCAAGGAGATCCTGACCGAGGGCGGGCAGATCGGGTTCACCCACCTCCCCGACAAGCCCGATGACGAGCGGCAGCGAAACAGACGCCGGGTCGCCCTGCTCACCGATCCGGAGCCGAATGCAAAGTTTCTCGTGCCGATGGACGTCTCCAGCGACGAGCAGATCGCGTCGGTGATGGAACGTGCCCGTCAGGAATTCGGCACGATCGACTTCCTCGTGCATTCGATCGCCTACGCGCCGATGGAGGACCTCAAGGGAGAGACCACGAACTGCAGCCGCGAGGGCTTCAGAATCGCGATGGAGACGAGCGCCTACAGCCTTCTCGCCGTCGGCCGACTGGCCCGCGGAATCCTCGCCAAGGAGGCCTCGATCCTGACGCTCACCTACTTCGGGGGCGAGAAGGTCGTGCCGGGCTACAACATCATGGGCGTCTGCAAGGCGACGCTCGACGCCTGCGTGAAGTACATGGCCTACGACCTCGGCCCGGCAGGCGTCCGGGTGAACGCCGTCAGTGCCGGCCCGCTGCGGACGCTTGCGGGACGGGGCGCGGGCGTCGAGGAGATGCTCGACCTCTACGAGCACATGTCGCCGATGGGTCGCAACATCAGCCACGAGGAGGTCGGCAAGACCGGTGCCTTCCTGCTCTCCAAGGATGCGGGAGGAATCACCGGCGAGATCCTCCACGTCGATGCCGGCTACAACGTGATGGGCTCACCGGGCCGGCTGCTGAACCTCGTCCAGAAGCCGTCCTGAGAAGGGGCCATGGGGGCCGAGCCTGCAGCGATTGCCGTCGCCGTGGTGATCCGTGCGGGGCATGTCCTCGTCGGCCGCCGTGATAATTCGGCCGCAGACGCGGCGGGCCTGCACGAATTTCCTGGCGGCAAGGTCGTGCCTGGCGAGACACTCGCCGATGCGGCGGCCCGCGAATGCCTCGAGGAGACGGGTGTCGCGGTCACCATCTCCGCCCTGCTCGACACCGGGATTTCCTCGTCGAGCAACGGACCGATCGAGCTTTCCTTCTTTCGTGCCGATCCGATCGATCCCTGTCCGGAGCCGCTCGCTCCCTTTGAATGGACACCAATCGCGGGGCTGCCAGGGCTCGCCTTTCCGCCGGCCAACGCCTGCCTGATCGCCAGGCTGCACGCGCTCGACGCCACTCAGGGCGGGTCGTAGCCGCCGGGATGCCACGGATGGCAGCGACCGATCCGGGCCAGGCCGCGGATGGTGCCCCGCACTGCGCCGTACTTCTCGACGGACTGGCGGAAATAGAGGCTGCATGTCGGCTGGAAGCGGCAGTGCCTGCCGAGCAGCGGACTGAGCGTCAGCTTGTAGACGATCACGAGGCCGACGAGCGCGGATGAGGCCGCGCGATCGCAGGCCGCAGCGGCGATTCGGAGCAGCCGGGTCATCTCAGTGACGATAGCCGCCCCTCCCAACGAGCCGCGTCGCGAGGGCGACGAGCGTCCCTTCGACCTGCCTGGCACCGATTGCGCCGGCTGGCACCTGCCGCGTCCGCACCACGACGACGTAGTCGTTTCCCTGCGGGAGCCGCGGCCGCATCCGCCGAAACGCCTCCCTCAGCCGACGCTTCCAGCGGTTGCGAACCACGGCGCCGCCGATCCGGCGGGAGACCGACACGCCGAGCCGGGTGTCGCCGCTCTGGTTGGGGCAGGCGTGGAGCACGAGTCCGTCACCGGCGGCGCTGCGGCGGTATCCATACACCCGCTCGAAATCGAGCGGCGAGTGCAGTCGAGCGGCCGGCGGAAACGACTCGTCTACGGTCATCACCAGCGAAGATTCGTTCGAGGACCTGCAGTCGTCGCCGGCAGGCACGACCTGGCGGCCGCAAGCAGCCCCTCCATCGCGGCGGCATCGGCCTGATCGGGCAGCGCGATCTGGACCTCGGCGATCAGATCCCCCCGCGATCCGTTTGCATGCCGCACACCCATCCCGGCGGCTCGGAGCTTTCGCCCGCCCGAGGTGCCGGCGGGCACCTTGAGGGCGATCGTGCCCCAGGGCGTCGGCACGTCGATCTTCGCCCCCTCGATCGCCTCCACCAGGCTGACAGGCAGCGTGACCTCGAGCGTGTCGCCGGTTCTTCGAAACAGCGGATGCGGCTCCACCCGCACGTCCAGCAGCAGGTCCCCGGCCGGTCCGCCGCCGCTGCCTGGCATCCCTTGGCCGCGAAGCCTCATCCGGCCACCGTCGGGAAGACCCTGCGGAATCGTGACGCTGATCGTCTCGGCCTTGCCATCGCGATCGATCCGGACGTCGGTCTTGCCTCCCTCGATGGCGAGTCTGAATGGAATCTCGATACCAACGCCGACGTCCTGCCCCGGCACCTGCGTGGCGCGACGTCGGCCGCGGGGCTTCGCTCCACCCCCGAAGAGATCGCCGAAGCCGCCACCACCGAACAAACTCTCCAGATCGATTTCAGCCCCGCCGCCTCCGGGAAAGCCGCCCGGGGTCGGGCCTCGCCCCCCCCAGCCGCCACCCGCAGGCCCCTGGCCAACACCCTCGAAGGAACTGCCGTAGCGGTCGTACATCTCCCGCTTGCTCTGGTCGTTGAGCACGTCGAAGGCCGTCTGTACCCGCTTGAACTTTTCCTTGGCCGCATCGTCGTCGGGATGCAGATCGGGGTGATACTTGCGGGCCAGTTCCCGATAGGCCTTGCGGATGTCTTCCGCCGAGGCGGTCCGTGGAACGCCGAGCGTCTGGTAGTAATCCTCCGCCATTTCGCCCTGTCACCCTTTGGAATGGTGCCTGATCGCCGTCGGCTGCGCCGGGCCCGCAAATGCCCCAGCCCGCAGCGTCACAGTACGAACGAACAGACGATCGTAGCAGCCGCCACGGCTCTCAGGAACGCGTCGGCTTCCGACCCTTGCCCGAGCCTGAACGGCCGCGTGCGGCGGGCTGCGGACCGGCCTGATGCCGGGCCGAACCCGACCGCCGCTCGCTCCCGTCGGCCGAGGCCGCGAGCGTCGCCAGCGACTCCGACTCCCGGGAGGTCCGCTCCATGAACTCGACCTGGCAGCGATGCGCGGCTTCACCGGGCCTTGGATGCGGCAGGTGATAGACACCTTCGGCATCGAGCAGCCGGGCACGGGTGTTGTCGGCCAGATAGGTGGGGATGATCTCCTCGAGAATCCGCGCCCGCAGCTCGGCGGCGAGGACCGGAAACATCACCTCCACTCGACGAAAGAAGTT
Organism: Candidatus Kuenenia stuttgartensis; assembly: GCA_945897435.1. Classification (GTDB taxonomy): domain Bacteria; phylum Planctomycetota; class Planctomycetia; order Pirellulales; family UBA1268; genus RGVT01. Next base: position 28,508 of record CAMDFJ010000021.1, read on the forward strand.
TCTCGGCATCCAGTCGGCACTGGAGAGAAACACCTGGGCGTCTTCTCCCTCACCGAAGATGTAGATCCGACTGTGTTCAAGGAACCTGTCAACCACGCTGAGCACGCGGATCGTCTCGCTCAGGCCGGGCACTCCGGGCCGCAGGCTGCAGATACCACGCGAGACGATGTCGATCGGCACGCCGGCCTGGCTGGCACGATAGAGGGCCTCGATCACCTGATGATCGACGAGCGAGTTCATCTTGGCGAAGATCCGGGCCGGCTGCCCCGCCCGGGCTCGCTCGGTCTGCTCCTCGATGAGCTCGATCGTCCGCCGGTGGAGGTCGTTCGGGGCCACGATCAGTTTCCTCCAGGCATGGCCCTGGGAGTAGCCGGTGAGCAGGTTGAAGAGCGCCGAGGCGTCCTCTGCTATCTGCTCGTCGGCGGTGAACAGCCCGAGGTCGGTATAGATCGTGGCGGTGCTGGGGTTGTAGTTGCCGGTGCCCAGATGGACATAGCGACGCAGCCGTTGCCCCTCGTTGCGGACCACGAGCGACACCTTGCAGTGGGTCTTGAGGTCGAGGAATCCGAACACGACGTGGACGCCGGCACGCTCCAGTTGCCGTGCCCAGCTCACGTTGTTGGCCTCGTCGAAGCGGGCCTTGAGTTCGACGAGCGCCGTGACGTGCTTGCCCGCCTCGGCGGCGGTCATCAGGGCCCGTGAGATCGGCGAGTCGCCGCTGGTGCGGTAGAGCGTCTGCTTGATGGCCAGCACCCGCGGGTCGTTCGCGGCCGAGGTGACGAATTCCACGACCGGATCGAACGACTCGTAGGGGTGGTGCATCAGCACGTCCCCGGCGGCGATGACGGAGAAGATGTCCCCGCCGCCCCGGCGGGTGAGGGCCGCCGGCATCTGCGGCGAGAACGGCCTGTCCTTGAGCCGCTCGAAACCTGGCATCTTGTAGAGTTCCCAGAGCGCCGTCAGGTCGAGCGGCCCGTCGATCCGGTAGACCTCGCTGTAGCCGTCGCTGACCCCGTCATGAAGGGCCTCGTCATCGATGATCATCCGGGCCAGGGTCTCGTCGGCCCTGGAGGCGATCTCGATCCGAACCGCCTGCCCCCGCTGACGTGCCTTGAGCCGCTCTTCGATCAGCTTGAGCATGTCGTCAGACTCCTGCTCGAGCAGTTCGATGTCGCTGTCACGGGTGATGCGAAAGGCGGTCCACGACTTGACCTGAAACCCGCCGAAGAGTTCCGGCAGTCTCGCCGCCACGATGTCCTCGAGCAGGACGAACGATGTCTTGCCCTCGGCCGATCCAGGCACCGTCACGATCCGTGGCAGCACCTGCGGAACCTGCACCACGGCGAACAGCTGCTTTGGCCCGAGTCCCTCCGTGTGCTCGAGCATCACGCCGAGGTAGAGCCCGCGGTTGTGGTAACGGGGGGACGGGTGGGCCGGATCGCAGGCCATCGGCGTGAGGATCGGCAAGGCCCGCTCCCGGAAGAAGCGATCGACGTGCGACCGCTGCTCGCTGGTGAGCGCCTCGTAGCGGAGCAGCTCGAATCCCTCGGCGGCCATCGCCGGTCCGATGCTCTCCTTGAGGCAGCGATACTGCCTGGCGACGAGTTCCTGCGTCCGGTTGGCGATGCCACGGAGCTGCTCGATGGCGCTCATGCCGTCGGCGGCATAGTCCTGCGGCGCGCTCTCGCCGAACGCCTGCTCGCGGATTCCCGAAACCCGAACCATGAAGAATTCGTCGAGGTTCGAGCTGAAGATCGCCAGAAACTTCATCCGCTCGAGCAACGGGTTCTCGGGGTTCTCGGCCTCCTCGAGGACACGCAGATTGAAGTCGAGCCAGCTCAGTTCCCGGTTCAGAAAACAGTCGGGGGCGAACGTCGTGCTGCCGCTGCGTGCCATGCGTCGTGCTCCAAGAAGAAGAGGCGACGGCCCCAGTCCGGATTCCGTCGTGGCCGAGAGTGTACCCTTGCAAGAACCCCACGACAGGTCCGCATGCACGACACACGAGATCCACATATTCTCGAGATTCGTCCACAGGCTGTTCTCCGGACTGATCGGGAGGAACGGCCTGCATCCGTCCTCAGGTCGGCTGCCGCCGAATTCGCCGCTGCCCTGAAAGACTG
>CAMDFJ010000022.1 GCA_945897435.1 Candidatus Kuenenia stuttgartensis
CGGGACGACCACGGCCACATTTCGATCTCCCACGTGCAGCTCGGTCGGATGTTCGCCCGGCTCGTGGCCGACGAGTACAAGCGGCAGACGGGGAAGTCCCGCAAGGTGGTCGGCCTGCAGCTCGGCTACGAGGCCCGCTGTGCCAAGCCACACGCCTTCGACGTGATGCTCGGCAGCCAGCTCGGAGTGGGCGCCTATCGGGCTCTCGCCGAACGCGGGCTCGACGGGGTGATGGTGAGCGTTTCGGGCCAGCTCGATCTCAACTACGTGCCGTTTGCCGAACTGATCAACCCGGAGACGCTCGTCACCGTCGTCCGCTACGTCGAGCGGGGCAGCGACTTCCACAGCCTCGCCCGGTTCCTCGAGACGTTCGTCAACGAGTAGGCGGAAGGCACGGGGCTGCCTGTGCCTCGAGCGGGCTATGGGAGCAAGCGCAGCCGGAAGGGCCGAGGCGAACGTCCGGCGGGAGGGCATGGGCAGCCCCGTGCCGGTTGGGCGAGTAGAGCCATGACAGGCTGAAGCCTGTCCTCCTCGTCCTACTGCTGCGTGAGCGTGCCCTTGGTGCTCGGGATGCCGGGCTGCCGCGGGTCGGTCTCGACGGCCATCCGCAGGGCCCGGGCAGCCGCCTTGAAGACCGCCTCGGCGATGTGGTGACCGTTGCGGCCGTGGTGCAGCAGGGCGTGAAAATTCGCCCCGGCGGTCGCCGCGACGCTCTCCCAGAAGACCTCGACCAGCTGGGCGTCGAAGGCACCGATCGTGGGCACGGGAAAATCGACGGCGAAAACGCAGGCCGAGCGGCCGCCGAGATCGACGGCCACGGTGGCGAGCGACTCGTCCATCGGGATGATCGCGTGGCCGTAGCGGCGGATGCCCCTTCGCTCGCCGAGAGACTCCTTGAGGGCTGTTCCCAGCGCCCGGCCGACGTCCTCCACCGTGTGGTGGCCGTCGACCTCGAGGTCTCCGCGGCACTCGACCGTGAGATCGAAGAGGGAGTGGCCGGCGAGCAGGGTCAGCATGTGGTCGAAAAACCCGAGTCCCGTCCGGATCTCGGCCCGGCCCGTGCCATCGAGATCGAGGATGAGGCGGATGTCGGTCTCGGCTGTCTTTCTGGCGACGGTGGCGGTTCGGGACATGCGTGGGGCTCGTGGAGGTTGGATCGGAAAGAAACGCGGGGCTCTCAGATCGTCTTGATGACGGCGAGGAAGGCGTCGATCTCGTCATCCGTGCCGACGCTGATCCGCAGGCCGTCCCCCCAGCCCGCGTACTGCATGTAACGGATAAGGATGCCCTGTTTCTTGAGCGCCTCGTAGACGGGCCGGTGCGGCCGCTCGGGGTGGGTGCACCAGACGAAGTTGGCCTGGCTGTCGATCGCGTCGTAGCCGAGGGCCGTCAGTGACGCGCCGAGCCGCCGCCGGGTGGCGACGATCTTCGCCCGGTTGTCGGCCAGCCAGGCCTGATCGTCGATCGCCGCAGTCGCCGCCGCGATCGAGAGCGCGTCGCAGTTGTAGGAATCCTTCACCTTCTGCAGCTGTTCGATGACCGACGGCTGGGCGACGGCAAACCCGAATCGCAGGCCGGCGAGAGCGTACGACTTGCTGAACGAACGGGTGACGATGACCCTCTCGTTCTGCCGCACAAGCCCGATGCAGCTGGCGTCGGCGAAGTCGCCATAGGCCTCGTCGACCACGAGGGCGCAGGGGAGCGACTCCGCCAGGGCGGCGACCCGGGCGGGCGGAAGGAGCGTGCCGGAGGGGCTGTTTGGATTGGCGATGATCGCCAGCCGGACGTCGGCGCCGGCGGCCGTGCGGGCGGCACCGAAGCCGTCACCCAGCGACCAGTCTGGATTGAAGTGGAATTCGTCGCAGACGGCCCCCTGAATGCCCGCCAGCGTGCGGTAGAGGATGTAACTTGGGTAGGGCATCCGCAGGCAGCCCCCCGCACCGACGAAGGTCCGCACGAGGATCGTGAGCAGGTCGTCGCTGCCGTTGCCGCAGATGATCCAGTCGGGATCGACGCCGAGGATCTCGGCGGCCCGCATCCGAAAGACCGTCGCCAGCGGATCGGGATACCTGGCAAGCGTCCGGCCCGCGGCGGTGGCGGCGATCGCCCGGGCGACGGCCGGCGAGGGAGGATAGGGATTTTCGTTGGTGTTGAGCTTGATCCACTTGCCCCCCTGGGGCTGCTCGCCGGGCACGTAGCCGGCGAGAGCCGCGATCTCGGGACGGACGAGTGACTCGGCCCTGACGGCGGGGATGGTCGTGCGGGTCATGCCGCAAGTCTACCTCACGCCGAGCCGCCGAGACGGGCCTCGACGCTGCGCCGGTGGGCCGTGAGCCCCTCGGTGGCGGTGAGCAGCCCGATGTCGGCCGCCATCTCGGCAAGGTCGGCCCGCGTCAGGCGAATCACGCTGCCGGCCCTGAGAAACTCGTTGGCCGACAGGCCTGCGGCGAACCGGGCAGTGCCGCCGGTCGGGAGCACGTGCGAGGGGCCTGCGGCATAGTCGCCGGCGGCCACCGGGCTGTAGGGCCCGAGGAACACCGCCCCGGCATGCCGGATCGAGGCCAGCGTGGCCTCGGGATCGACGGTGTCGATGGAGAGATGCTCGGCGGCGATCTCGTCGGCCAGCCGGGCCGCCTCGTCGATGTCGCCGGTCACGACGATCGCCCCGAAGCGGGCCAGGCTGTCGCGGGTCAGGTCGCCGCGTTCCAAATCCTCGACCCGACGGGCGAGGGCCTGCCCCACACTCTCGGCGAGAAGTGGGGAATCGGTGAGCAGGATCGCCGAGCCGGGCGAGTGCTCCGCCTGGGCGAGCATGTCGGCGGCGATGTGTTCCGGATTGCCGCTGGCGTCGGCCACGATCACGATCTCGCTCGGGCCGGCGATCGAGTCGATCGACACGTCTCCGTAGACGTGCTCCTTGGCGAGGGCCACGAAGAGGTTGCCGGGGCCGACGATCTTGTCGACACGCGGTAGTCCTTCGATGCCGTAGGCCATTGCGGCGACGGCCTGGGCACCGCCGGCGCGCACGAGCGTCGTGACGCCCAGCTCATGGCAGGCGGCGAGAACGTGGAGATTTTCCGAGCCGAATTTCGTCGGCGGGGCGACGACCAGAATCTCACGGACACCCGCCACCCGGGCCGGAACGACGGTCATCAGGAGCGTCGAAGGATAGGCTGCGGCCCCGCCCGGCACGCAGACCCCGATCCGATCGAGCGGCAGGTACCGCTGACGGAGGCAGCCGCCGCCGGGCAGCGAAACCTCCACGTCGCGGCAGAGCAGTGCCTGCTGGAATCGCTCCACCCGCTGGCGGATCCGCCGCACGGCTTCGAGAAACGACGGCTCCACCATGGCATGGGCGGCGGCGAGCGTTTCCGCGGGCACGCAGAGCGTCTCGCGGGTCACCTCGGCGGCATCGATCCGGCGGGTGTAGTCGAGCAGGGCGTCGATCCCCTTGCCACGCACGTCGGCACAGATCCGCTCGACCACCTGCCTGGGCGTGAGCGGTTCGCCGAAGACGTCGATCGTCCGCTGGCGGCCGGCGGGGCTGATCAGATCGCCCTGGGAGGCGAGTTTGGCCCGCAGGGCATCGAGCCTCCGGCGGCCATCGGCGGCGGCGAGGTCGATCCGTTCGCAGAGGTGGACCGGGGCGTGGGTCATGCCCCCAAAGGATACCGTCGTTTCGACCGCTGACGAGCCGAGCGGCGGGTCAACGGGGTTCCCGGAGGGCGACCGCCTGAATCTGATCCTGCCACTGCCGCGACCAGCGGTCTGCGATCCAGTTGACGCCGGCCGCATCGGCCTCGGCCCCATCCTTCCCCTCAGCCTTCCCCTCAGCCTCGAAGATCCTGTCGAGCAGGTTCATGCTCCGGGCCGCCAGCGGCGTGGGGCCGCCGTTCCGGGCCAGACGAAAGGCAGGTTCGGGCGGCAGGCGGTCAGCAGCCGCGACTGCCGCGGCGGTATCCTCGCCCAATCGGGCATCGATCGCGACCGCCCGCGCCACTGCCGCCTGGGCATCATCATCCCTGCCCTGCGCCGTGAGCACGATCGCCTGTCGGAGAAACGTATCGGGCAGATCGGGGGCGATGGCCGCCGCGCGGCGATAGGCGTCGAGCGCGTTGGCCAAAGCGCCTGGCCTCTCGACGGCATTTCGCAGATGCCCATCGCCCGTCGCAAGCAGCCGGCCCGCCCGCCGCCTCGCGATCGCATTGCTCGCCCGGATCGTCGCCACGGCCGGCCTGACCGCCGCCCTGATTGGCCGGGCCGGAGGATTCACCTGAGCGGCAACCTCGCGGCCCGCCGCCTGCGGCAGACTCGCGAACGAGGCGATCGGTGCCGCCCCTCCGTTGATGGTCGACGATATGCCGAGATAGGGCATCACCCCAGCCGGACCAAACACCGGGGCGAATCCGGATGGAAAATAGTTGACGTACGGCATCACGAACACCGGATTGCCGGAATACCAGCCACAGCCGTACGGACGATATCCCCAGGAGGGGTAACCACAGCCGCGATACCCATAGATCGGATAGCCGCAGCCCCAGCCACCGAAGCCCGGCCCACCAAACGAGGAATAGAAGCCGGGCGTTGCATACGTGTAACTCCGATACGACGAGAATCCGTATCCCCCGAGCCCGTATCCTCCAAATCCGGCGCCGTAGGCGAAGTCGGGCCGGCACCAGGGACGAAATGCAAACGGCTGAATGCAGGCGGGCCGAGGGCCGCACCAGGCCGCCCGCCAGCGGCAGGGCCAGGCCGCTGCCTGATGGACAGGACCGAATGCGGCAATCAGAGCCGCGGCCAGACAGGCGGCAACAAGGCTGAGGCGTCGCCGCGACGACCGCGACGAGGACAGACGACAATCGTTCATGTAAAGTCTCCTCCGTGACACGCCCGATTCTACAAGCCGCATCCGCTGCACCGCGAATTTTGGGCGGCGGAATCCGCCGCGAATCGGCGGCCAGCAAAGGCCGTGCCAGCGACCGGGCAGCGGTGCTGCGGCTGGGCCGGAGGCTCGGGCTTACCGATGCAGACACGCTCCTTTTGGCGAGCCTGCGAACCCCCGAGCGAATCCAGGATTTCGTCAATCGCATCCCCTGGAATCATCAGCCAGACGGCCCGTCGGCGATGTCGGTCGCGGCGGTGCTGCGGGAGAATCGGGCCCACTGCATCGAGGCCGCATTCGTGGCGGCCTCTGCCCTTTGGCTGGCGGGTCAGCCGCCGCTGCTGATGGACATGGGGGCCGACCGCGGGGATGTCGACCATGTCGTGGCCCTGTTCCGCGACGGCCGCCACTGGGGTGCGATCTCCAAGAGCAACAGTCCCTTCCTCCGGTATCGCGATCCGATCCACCGCTCGCTGCGGGAACTCTGCATCTCCTTTTTTTCGCAGTATGTGAAGCGGCGCCGCAAGACGCTGCGGACCTACTCGGTGCCCGTCGATCTGCGCACGTTCGATCCGTCGCTCTGGGTGAACCGGGAGGGCTTCTGCCGCCAGATGGTCGACACGCTCACGGGTGCCCGGCACTTCCAGATCCTGCCCGTCAGACAGGCCCCCCGGCTGCGGCCGATCGATGAGATCGAGGCCCGCTCGAACCTGCTGCGGGACTTTCCCGACCCTGCTCCGGCCACCGAACCTATGCCGGATTCGATCCCGCTCCAGCCGGATTCATCCCGGCCTGCCCGAGCAGGCGGCGCAGGGCGGTCATCGCGATCTCGCCGAACTGCCGTGGCGGCACGTGCCAGAGCCGCGGGTTCTGCAGTTCGACACTGACACCGCCCGCGTAACCGATCTGCGACAGCCACCCGAGGAGGTCGTCCGGCGGCGACGATCCCTCGCCGGGCAGGATGCGATCGGAGTCGGCCGCCATCTCGCGGGGCACGTCGCTGATGTCGGAGAGTTGCACGTGGGCGAGCGTGTCGTTCGAGAGCAGCCGCAGATCGAGCGGCTTGCTCGGGCCGATCGTGAAGTGATGCCAGTCGAGGCAGAGGCCGAGCGCCGGATGGCCGACATCCTCGACGAGGGCCACCGCCGATTGAAGGTTGTTGGGGAAGCTGGCCCGGGAGTCAAACTCGAGGGCCAGTCGCAGGCCCGCATCCGCGGCCCGGGCTGCGGCCTCGGAGAGGCTCAGCGAGAGCCGGGAGAGATCCTGCGGGGAAAGCGGGCCGAAGGCGTCGCCCGCGATCACGAGGACCGGAATCGAAAGCTCGCTGAGCATTCCCAGCCTGCGTTCGAAGTGCCGCCAGTGCTCGAGCCGCGCCTCCCCCTGGCTCGTCAGCAGCCCGCCCTGAAAGCTCGCCGCCACGGCGCTGACCCCGTGCCTCGCCAGCAGCTCCCGCAGCGCGGAGAGATCATGGTCCTCGAGGAATGCCTCGGCATGGCCCAGCCAGAGATCGATCGCGTCGCAGTGGCCTGCCGCATAGTCCTCGATGATCGTGGACAGCGGGGCGTCGAGGGAACAGACGGTGGCGATGGCTGGACGCATGCGGGAGTGTCTCGGAGGATGGGCTTCCATTTTAGACCGCTCCGGGCATCGGCGGCGTTCGAGAAAGCCGTCCATGGCCAATCCCGTTCAGCCTGTCGTGGATGCTTCAAATCCGGCCTGTGATAGATCCCCTAGCGGAGTTTGTCCCGCAGGATTTCGACGCATTCGTCGATCGGCAGCCGGGATTGCACGAGCGAATCGCGGTCGCGGAGCGTGACGGTCTTGTCGGAGAGCGTCTGGCCGTCGATCGTCAGGCACCAGGGCGTACCGGCCTCGTCCTGTCGGGCATAACGCCTGCCGACAGAGCCCTTCTCGTCGTACTGGCAGGCCATGTGCGGCTTGAGCTTTCTGTAGAGGTCGATGGCGACCTCCGGCATGCCGTCCTTTTTCACCAGCGGCAGGATCGCGGCCTTGATCGGAGCCAGCCGCGGATGCAGTTTGAGCACCGTGCGGCTGCGGGGTTTGCCGTCCTCGTCCGGCACCTCGTCCTCGTGGTAGGCGTCGCAGAGGAAGGCGAGCACGGCCCGGTCGGCACCGGCCGAGGGCTCGATCACGTGCGGGATGTAGCGTTCGCGGCTGATGTCGTCGAAATAGCTGAGATCCTTGCCGCTGCCGCGATGCCGCGGCTTGCCGTCGTCGCCGGTCTCCACGACGAGTTCGCCGTCCTTGCGGACGAGCTTCCCCTCCATGTGGCTGCGGAGGTCGAAATCGCCGCGGTGTGCGATCCCCTCGAGCTCGCCGAATTCGCCCGGCGCGAGGAATGGAAAGGCATACTCGATGTCGGCCGTGCCGACCGAATAGTGGGAGAGCTCGTCCTTGGCGTGCTCACGCAGCTGCAGCCTGCCCTCGGTGAGCCCGAGGTCGAGATACCACCTCCAGCGGCGGTCCCGCCAGTAGCGATACCAGGCGGCCGAGTCGGCCGGCTTGCAGAAAAACTCGATCTCCATCTGCTCGAACTCGCGGGAGCGAAAGGTGAAGTTTCGCGGCGTGATCTCGTTGCGGAAGCTCTTGCCGACCTGGGCGATGCCGAAGGGCACGCGAACCCGCGACGTGTCGAGCACGTTCTTGAAGTTGACGAAGATGCCCTGGGCCGTCTCGGGGCGGAGGAAGGCCCGGTCGTCGTCGTCGCCGGCCAGCGCCCCGATCCGCGTCTCGAACATCAGGTTGAACTCCCGCGGCTCGGTGAGCGTGCCCGGCTCACCGGCGTCTGGCCCGAGTGCCTCGGCGAGAGTCACGTTGCCGGCCAGCGGCAGGAGATCCCCCTCCCATTCGATCTCCGCGAGTTTGTTGGCCCGCACGCCGAAGAACTTCTGGGCCCGCGTCAGGGTGTGGGGCAGCGCCTCGTCGCCCGATTGGTCGGTGACGACGAAGACCTTCTTCCCGCGGTGGCTCGCCCAGCGGCCGTGAAGGTGATCGTAGCGGTAACGCCGCTTCGACTCGCGGCAGTCGATCATCCAGTCGTGGAAGAGGTCGAAGTGACCGGAGCACTTCCAGACCTGCGGGTGCATGATGATCGTGCAGTCGAGGCCGGTCATCTCGTGGGGCTCGGGGGCCCCGGGCGACGTGGCGAGTTCGTCGTGGCCGGCGACCATGTCGTGCCACCAGCATTCCTTCAGGTTTCGCTTCAGCGAGACACCGAGCGGGCCGTAGTCCCAGAAACCGTTGAGGCCACCGTAGATCTCGCTGGACTGGAAGATGAAGCCGCGCCGCTTGGCGAGCGAGACGATTCGATCCATCCGCGACTGGTCGTTCTGCTTGTCCATGAATGCTTCCGTGGGTGTCCTGATCGGCCGGAGTCTAGTGGTCGTGAGAGGCGGCGGTCCACCTCACCCGGCCGCGGGATGATCGACGACGAGCCAGCCGGTGGCGGGATCGAGTCGCGGCACGATCGGCAGCCTGTCGATCTGCGCCGCGGCCGGGAGATCCGCCTCCATGCCAAGCTCGATCAGGTTTTGTCCGCCGCGGGAGGTGGCGAAGGCGTCGGCGACAGCGGCTTCAGGAACCTCGGCCGCAGCCTCGAGGCCACGCCATGCCGCCACCGCCGAGACCGCTGCCGGGTCGAACCCCTCGGGATCGCAGGCCGGCAACCCTGCGGCAGCCGCGAGGATCGCCCCTGCAGCGAGCAGATCCTCTTCAGTCACCGCCCCGTCGGTGCCGGCACAGACCAGATGGATGTCGCAGCCCCGCCCGACGGCGAGTTCGAGGGCGGCTGAGGCCACGGCGGAGCGGTTCACAACGGCGCCGAGGACCAGCTCACCGGCGGCTTTGCAGGCGGCGATCGCCGCGGTGCCATTGGTCGTGGTGATCACGATCGGCCGGCCACCGACCCGGTCGGGGGTGTATTCGAGCGGCGAGTTGCCGAAATCGAAGCCCTCGATCCGCTCGCCTCCCCGCTCGCCTCCAAGCAGTCCGCCGCACCCGGCGGCGGCACGTCGCGCCTCCTCGACCGACCGTACGGGCAGCACCCGCGTGGCGCCGTGGGCCAAGGCCGTGACGATCGTCGTCGTGGCCCGGAGGACGTCGATCACGATCACGACCGCCCCCGAGACCCGGTCGGTCGACATCCGGCCGTAGAAGTCGTGCAGGAGCCAGCGCATGCAAACGGGGCAAACTGGGGAAGAAGGCGCAGGATGCGGAATGTGAGGGTCAAGTTAAGTCTATCGTCTGCCGAATCCTTCTGGTACGAGCAGCGTCGGGACGCAGGGTCCCTCAGCCACCCGAGGAATAACCAGATGGATCGGCTCGCCTCCCTCCGGCAGGACATCTCGCGAAACCACGAGGTTCTCGAGATCGCCCCCTGGTTCAATCCGATCGCCCCAAAGGCGGCCGGCTACCGGACCACGACGCTCGACATTTTCGACACGGCGACGCTGCGGGAGAGGGCGGCAGCCGATCCGAACATTCCCCGCGAGATGCAGCCGGACATCGAGGAGATCGACCTCGTCGGCTCCGCCTGCGATGTCGCCGATCTGGCCGTTGCGAAGTATGGCGAAGACCGCCGCTTCGACTGGATCCTCTCCTCGCACAACATGGAGCACATCCCCGACCCGATCCGCTTCCTGCAGCAATCCGAGCACATCCTCCGGGACGGCGGAATCCTGCGGATGGCGATCCCCGACAAGCGATTCTGCTTCGACCACTTCCGCCCCTTGTCGGAAACCTCCGAACTGCTGCAGGCCTTCCACGAGCAACGGACCAGACCGTCGATCTACCAGATCTTTCGTGAACAATGCCTGGTCGCGCATCCGTCCGGCGACCGCTGGTTGCCTGCCCAGCGGACGCTGGAGTTCTACGAAAGGTGGTTCGGCCCCCATGGGGCGGTGCCGGATGAATACATCGACACCCACTGCTGGGCCTTCACGCCCGACTCGTTCGAACTCATCGTCCGCGATCTGGTCGCATTCGGCCTGATCAGTCTGCAGGTCGACCAAATCTCGCCTCCCAAGGGGATCGAATTCCACGTCGATCTCCGCAAGGTCGCCGATCCGCCGGCCCTGTCGGCAGCAGATTATTTTTCCCGCCGGGAGGAACTGCTCGTTCGCTGCAACCAGCCCCCGAAGAAGGCCCCGACGCCGCCACCGGCCTCTGTGGCTGGCCCCCGTGAAAAGCAGACCGTGCCGCGTCGCATCGTCCGCGAAATACGGCGGGTCGTGCGGCAGGCGAAATCCCTCCGCAGGGCATCCTGACCGCCCGCCATCCGAGGCCAGAAGGCCCTTCCCGGGCCAACAGTTGCACGAATGAAGAGCCGCTGCCTGATCTACGCCCACTGGGACCGCGACGGGATCATCGACCCGCACGTGATCCATGCCCTGCGGGGATACCGCTCGGCCGTGGAGCGGATCGTCTTCGTCTCGACACACTACACCGAGCGAAGCCCCGAACTCGAAAACCTCGCCGACAGGGTGATCTGCCGCGAGAATCTCGGCTTCGACTTCGGCAGCTGGCAGGCTGGTCTCGAGAGCCTCGAGGCCGCCACGTTCGACGAGGTCGTGTGTACCAACAGCAGCATCTACGGACCGCTCTGGCCGATCGAGCGGGTTTTCGAGTCCGAGGCCGCCCGCACCGCCGACCTCTGGGGAATGACGATCTCGCAACAGCGTCAGCGGCACCTGCAGTCCTACTTCATGGGCATGTCCCGGAAGTTGCTCGATTCGCCGACGGGACGGTCGCTCTGGAGCGACATTCAGCCGTTCCGCGACAAGGCGGAGGTGATCACGGCCTACGAGATCCGCTGGATGGATCGGTGCCTCGCCGACGGATTTGATGTCCGTGCGATGTTCGACGGCCGCTCCTGTCCGAAGCCGGCGTTCCGTGAACGGCTCGCGAACATGATCGAGCTCAATCCGCTCTCCAGCGACGCCCGTCGCTACCGGAGGGCCGCCAGCAGGGCCAACCCGAATCCGACCCACATGCACTGGAAACAGGTGCTGGAGGCGGGCGTGCCGTTCGTGAAGGTCGACCTCTTCACGCGGAATCCATATGGCGTTCCACTGTCACCCGTCAGACGCTGGCTGGCCGCCCACACGTCCTATCCACTCGATCTGATCCGGGCCCATCAGGCCCGCTCGGCGGCCTCGAGCCGGGCCGCCTGAATCCCCGGTCAGGTCGGATGTCGCCCCCTCCCGTCCCGGCTCCCACACGCCTAGGATGTCGGCGGATCGACCGGAGCCCGTCGGCGGTCAACATGCACTCTCTCGGCCATCAAAACGGTCAGGTTGGAGAAACCCTTGTCCGCCGAATTCCCAACTGCCTGCGACAGTCTCGCCACCGGCAGCACCGGTGTCGACAAGAGCGGGGACCGGGTTCGCGGCATGTTCTCGGAGATCGCCCCCCGCTACGACCTCGTCAACCGGATGCTCTCCGGTGGCATTGATGTCTGGTGGCGGCACGTCACGGTGTCGCGGGCTCCGCCACCCGAATCGGGTGCGATCCTCGACGTCTGTACCGGCACCGGCGACCTCGCTCTGGCCTACGCCGAGAAGGCCGGCCCCGGGGTGAGGATCGTGGGCAGCGACTTCTGCCGACCGATGCTCGACCGCGGCATCGAAAAATCGGCCCGCTCAGGCCGCACGGTCGAGTGGATCGAGGCCGATGCGATGGCCCTTCCCTTTGCCGATCGCTCGTTCGATCTGGTGACCGTCGCCTTCGGTCTGCGGAACATCGCCGACACCCGGCAGGGTCTGGCCGAGATGGCCCGGGTGCTCAAGGCCGGCGGCCGGCTGGCGATCCTCGAATTCTCGCTGCCGCGGAACGCCGCCGTCCGCTCCTTCTATCTGTTTTACTTCCGTCGCGTCCTGCCGCTCATCGGCAATGCCGTCGCGCGGAACGCCTCCGATGCCTACACCTACCTCAACCGCAGCGTCGAGGAGTTTCCCAGCGGCGACAGGCTCTCGGCGATCGTCGCCGATGCTGGCTTCTCTGCAGTGCAGGCCGTGCCGCTGACATTCGGAATCGCCACACTCACGATCGCCACCCGGAGCGGCACCGATGGCTGACGCCCCGCTCGTGCTCGGCATCACCGGCGCCTCCGGCGCCGCCTATGCGGTCCGCCTGCTCGAGGTGCTGCTCGAGGCCGGCCGGGAGGTCCACCTGGCGATCAGCCCGTCCGGGCAGGCGGTGATCGGCGAGGAACTCGGCCGGCGGATCGACCTCGACGCCTTCCGGATCGAGGAACTGCTTGGAGGAAAAGTCCCGGCCGTGGGGCGGCTCCACTACCACCATTTCAAGAACCTGATGGCCCCGATCGCCAGCGGCTCGTTCCTCACCCGCGGGATGGTGATCTGCCCCTGCAGCGGCAGCACGCTCTCCGCGGTCGCCCATTCGATGGGGGAGAACCTGATCCATCGGGCGGCCGAGGTGCATCTCAAGGAGCGTCGGCAGCTCGTGGTCGTGCCCCGGGAGACGCCGCTCTCGCTGCCACAACTGCGAAACATGCAGGCCATTCACGAGGCTGGTGCCGTCGTGCTGCCGGCCTCGCCCGGCTTCTACCACGGGGCCGAAACGATCGCCGACCTGGTCGATTTCGTGGTGGCCCGGATCTGTGACCAACTGGGGGTGCCCAACGCCCTCGTCCGCCGCTGGGGTGACGCATGACCGCCGTTTCAATCCGCACCTACCTGGAACTTGTCCGGTTCAGCCATACGGTCTTCGCCTTGCCGTTCGCGCTGATGGCGACGTTGATCGCGATCCGCTGGCAGCTCGCCGACGGCACGGCGCCACTGCGACTGGTCGACTGGGGCAGGCTCCTGACAGGCATCCTGCTCTGCATGGTCACGGCCCGGACCGCAGCGATGGCGTTCAACCGGCTCGTCGACCGGACGATCGATGCCGAGAATCCGCGGACGGCCGCGCGGCACCTGCCGCGGGGTGCCGTCAGCGTGGGGGAGGTGCTGCTGCTGGTCGTCGCCTCTTCGGCGGCCTTCATCGCCTCGACGCTCCTCTTCCTGCCCAACTGGCTGCCGCTCGTGCTCTCCGGGCCGGTGCTCGCCTGGTTGCTCGGCTACAGCTTCGCCAAGCGGTTCACGATGCTGGCCCATGTCTGGCTCGGGGCGGCGCTCGGGCTCGCTCCGGTCGCCAGCTGGATCGCCCTGCGGGGTCACTCGCTGGTCGATCACCCCGCCGACATCATCCCGGCAGCCCTGCTCGGACTGGCCGTCACCTGCTGGGTGGCCGGGTTCGACACGATCTACGCCTGCCAGGACGCCGAGTTCGACTCCAGCCACGGCCTGCAGAGCATTCCGGCCCGCCTCGGCGTGCCGCGGGCCCTGGCACTCTCAAAGTGGCTCCACATCGCGACCCTCGCCCTGCTCGTGGCACTCCCCGCGGCCGTGCCGCAGCTCGGCGGAATCTATTGGCTCGCGCTCGGCGTGATCGCGGGCCTGCTGGCCTGGGAGCACGCCATTGTCCGGCCCGACGATCTCTCCCGTGTCAACGAGGCGTTTTTCAACGCCAACGCCGTCATCGGACTCGTGCTCCTTGCGGCGATCGCCCTCGATCTCTGGTTGTGAAGGTCTCCGTCTCCAGACGATCTCCCGGCAACTGGCTACTATCCAATCCCACACCCGCTTCCCATGGCAGGAGTCTCCCAATGATCCGTTCCGTCCGTCCGGTCCGTGGTGCGAAGCCCTCGCTGGCACCGATCCGGGAGAAGGTCGAAGCCGGCCTGCGGCTCGACGCCACGGAGGCTGAGTCCCTCTGGGACGAGTCGATCGACCTCCACGAACTCGGCGAACTGGCCAACCTCGTCAGGGAACGGAAGAACGGCAACGCCGGCTTCTACAACATCAACACCCACCTGAACCCGACGAACGTCTGCGTCTACCGCTGCACCTTCTGCGCATTCAGAGCCGATCTCCGCGATCCCCGCGGCTACGTGATGAGCGACGAACAGATCCTGGCCCGCGGCCAGGAGGCGGTCGATGCCGGCAGCACCGAGATGCACATCGTCGGCGGCCTGCACCACCAGAAGGACTACGACTGGTACCTGAATGTCATCCGGCTGCTGCACGACCACCATCCGACGCTGCACCTCAAGGCCTGGACTCCGGTCGAGATCAACTGGTTTCAGCACCTCACCAAGCGATCGATCCGCGAGATCCTCCTGGAGATGAAGGACGCCGGCCTCGGCAGCCTGCCCGGCGGCGGCGCCGAGATCTTCCATCCGGAGGTCCGCGACAAGATCTGCGAGCACAAGGCCGACACCAAGGAGTGGTTCGAGGTCCACCGCACCGCCCACTCGCTCGGCCTGCGGAGCAACGCCACGATGCTCTACGGCCACATCGAGAACGCCTTCCACCGCACCGACCATCTGCTGCGGTTGCGGCAACTCCAGGACGAGACCGGCGGCTTCCAGACCTTCATCCCGCTCGCATTCCACCCGGAAAACACCCGGCTCTCGCACATCCCCAAGCCGACGCCGGCCATGGATCTGCGGACGATGGCGATCGCCCGTCTCGTGCTCGACAACTTCGACCACATGAAGGCCTACTGGATCATGCTCGGCATCGGCACGGCTCAGGCGGCGCTGGCCTACGGCGCCGACGACATCGACGGCACCGTCCGCCATGAACTGATCTACCACGATGCCGGCGCCACCACGCCCGAGGTGCTCTCCGTGGACCACATCCGGCGGCTGATCCGCGAGGCGGGCCGCGAACCGGTGGAGCGGGACACGCTCTACCACCGGGTGGAGCGGGACGGGGCCAGGTGGCGTTCGGCCGAGCCGCTCACGGCCCGCTGACGTCGGCTCCGAGCGGCGGATGAAAGACGTCGGCATGCCGGCCGCGGCCCGTCGAGTGCGAATGGCCGGCCCCCCTTCGCGTCGGGTTTTGTCTTCTGCGCGGCAGGGTGCGACACTCTCGCTCGTCGAGAGGTCGCCGCGACGTTCCCGCGGCCATGCCGACGATTCATGCGAAGGAATCATCGATGACCCGATCGTCAGGAATGAGGTCTCTGCTGTGGATCTGTGCCTTTCTCGTGGGGCGTGGCACTGCCGGCGCGGAGCCAGTTGGGAACGCGACTCCGCCACCGAACGTGGTGTTCATCCTCTCCGACGATCAGCACTGGCGCGACTATGCGTTCATGGGCCATCCGCACCTGCGCACGCCGAGCCTCGACAGGCTCGCCCGAGAGAGCCTCGCCTACCGTAGAGGCTATGTCACGAGCAGCCTCTGCTGCCCGAGCCTCGCCACGATCATCACGGGGAGGTATCCACACGAGCACAGAGTCGTGGGCAACGATCCACCCGGCGGCAAGGAGGCCTTCGCAGCCGGAAGAGAGCAGATGTCCCGGCACCTCGAGGAGTGGCCGACGCTCCCGCGCATGCTCGCGGCGCACGGCTACGGGAGTCTGCAGACTGGAAAATGGTGGCAGGGGAATTTTTCGCGGGGTGGCTTCACGGAGGGGATGACGAGGGGCACGCGGCACGGCGACGAAGGGCTCTCGATCGGCCGCAACTCGATGCAGCCGATCTACGACTTCATCGGCCGCTCGCGTGCGGCAGGCAAGCCGTTCTTCGTCTGGTATGCGCCGATGCTGCCGCACGATCCGCACGACCCCGCACCTGCCCTCGTGGAGCATTATCAAGCGAAGACCGACAGCGTCCACGTGGCCCGCTACTGGGGAAGCGTCGAGCGGTTCGACCGCACGGTCGGTGATCTGCTCGACCACCTCGACCGCGAGCAGCTCTCGGCGAACACGCTCGTCGTCTACGTCACCGACAACGGCTGGATTCAGAGCCCCGACTCGCCGCGATTCGCACCACGCTCGAAACTGTCGCCGTATGACGGCGGCCTGCGGACGCCGATCATGCTCCGGCGTCCGGGCACGATCCGGCCGGGCACGAGCGAGGCGCTCGCGAGCGCCATCGACATCCTGCCCACCGTGCTCGCCGCCTGTGGCATCGAGCCGCCGGCCGGGCTCCCCGGTATCAACATGCTCGATGACAAGGCTGTGTCCGCGCGGCGGCAGGTGTTCGGCGAGTGTTTCACGCACACGCTCGTCGATCTCGACGACCCATCGAAGAGCCTGCTCTGGCGGTGGACGGTGCGCGACCGCTGGAAGCTGATCGTGCCGACGACAGCCGGTGCGGGCGGCGTTCTCTGCCCGGAGGAAGCGAAGCGGATCGATCCCCACTCGCAGGCCCGGTACGAGCGCGGCGAGATCGAACTCTTCGACGTGGTCGCCGATCCCGAAGAAACGACGAATGTCGCGGCCACGCATCCCGATGTCGTCGCCGATCTCCGCACGAGCCTCGATGCCTGGTGGAACCCCGCGCAGCAGACGGTGAACGCATCTCCGGGCGCCGCGACGGCGACTGGCGGCGGCCGCCCGCCGAACATCGTCGTGTTCCTGGCCGATGATCTTGGGGCGCACGACCTCGGCTGTACGGGGAGCAGGTTCCATCGCTCGCCGACGATCGACCGGCTCGCAGCCGAAGGGATGCTCTTCAGACGCGGCTATGCGGCGGCGCCCGTCTGCTCGCCGTCGCGGGCGGCGCTCGTCACCGGTCGGCATCCCGCGCGGGTCAGGATCACGAACTTCATCGCCGGCGACCGCCGCGGCAGCCTCGTGCCCGCCGTCTATCTCCATGCGCTGCCGGCGAGTGAAATCACCGTGGCCGAACGCCTGCGCGACGCGGGCTACGCGACCGGCGTATTCGGCAAGTGGCATCTGGGGCCCGCCGCCGAGATCCCCGCGCATGGCTTCGACGTGACCGGCTCGACGACCGTGGGCCCGGGGAGCGGTCCGGCCGACGATCCGCTGCACGCCCGGGCGATCGCGGCGCAGGCGGCGGCGTTCGTCGAGTCGAACCGCGACCGGCCGTTCTTCTGCTACGTGCCGATGCATTCCGTGCACGTGCCCCTGATCACGCGGCCCGACCTCGCCGCCGAGGAGGGGCGGCGAGCGGTCGGTGTGGGGCCCCAGTTCGACCTGCCGCCACCTGTGCCGGGCGATCCGGCCACGCGGCAGGTGCAGAATCATCCCGTGTATGCCGGCATGATCCGCGAGATGGACGAGACGGTGGCGACGGTGCTCGCTGCGGTGGCGAAGGCGGGCCAGCAGGAGAACACACTCGTCGTGTTCACGAGTGACAACGGCGGCCTCTCGACCGCCGAGGGCGCGCCCACGTCGAACCTGCCGCTGCGGGCCGGCAAGGGGTTCGTGTACGAGGGAGGTATCCGCGTGCCGCTCATCGTGCGCTGGCCGCGCGTCGTTGGGCCCGGCACGACGAGTGACCTGCCCGCGACCACGCTCGACATCGCGGCGACGATCCTCGACGCGGCCGGCACACCTGCCCGTGACGATGCTCCGCTCGACGGCACGAGTCTGCGCCCGGTGCTCGCGGGCGCCGACACGCTCGGCCCGCGTGATCTCGTCTGGCACTATCCGCACTACTCCAACCAGGGCGGGCGACCGGCGGCGGCACTCGTGTCGGGAAACGAGAAAATCGTGGAGCATTTCGAGGACGGCAAGATCGAACTCTTCGACCTCGCGAGCGATCCTGGCGAGCGGCGCAATCTGGCGGGCGACCGGCCGGCGCGGGCCGCGGAGCTGGCGGCCCGGCTCGCGGCCTGGCGGAGGCAGGTGGGGGCGGCGATGCCCATGCCAAACCCCCAGCCGGTCGATCCGTTCGGCCCCGCCGCGGTGCCGCGCCGCAAGGCCGGGTAGACTGACGCCAACGCCGATCTTGACCGCCGTGGGAGGGGCTTCTCTGCGATATGTGTCACTCATGGTTTTCGGAGCGAACGCCGGTGCGCCGAGGTGGTCGCCAAGGTCGACAGAGCCGTAGCCAGCCGGTGGCTGTTCGCCGACCTGTCGACGGGAGGAAACTTTCGATGCGCTGCGTGATGCTTGCATGGCTCGGTGTCTGGCTCTCTGGCGGCGGACTGGCTGCGGCGGCGACGCCCCCGAATGTCGTCGTGATCCTCGCCGACGACCTGGGGTATTCCGACCTCGGCTGCTACGGCGGCGAGATCGAGACGCCGAATCTCGATCGGCTCGCCGCGGGCGGCATCAGGTTCACGCAGGGCTACAACACGGCGCGGTGTTGGCCGTCGCGGGCGGCCCTGCTCACCGGCTACTACGCCCAGGCGACGCGGCGGGACGCCCTGCCGGGCGGCAAGGGGGGCAGCGGCGGCACGCGGCCGGCGTGGGCCCGTCTCCTGCCCGAGCTGCTCGCCCCGGCCGGCTACGTGAGCTACCACTCGGGCAAGTGGCACATCGACGGAGACCCACGCGAACAGGGCTTCGCCCGGTCGCTCCGGATCGAGGGCGGGCAGAACGATTACTTCGACCCCGAGGGGATCACGGTCGACGGCAAACCGATCGCCGCCCGAGAGGGTTTCTACGTGACGACCGCGGTCGGCGAACATGCGGCCGAGTGCCTTCGGGCGCACGCAGCAGAGCATCCGGATGCGCCATTCTTCCAGTATGTCGCCTTCACGTCACCGCACTTTCCGCTCCACGCGCCTGCGGACCTCGTCGCGAAGTATCGCGAACGCTACCTGGCGGGCTGGGACGCCGTCCGGCAGGCGCGATACGGGCGGCTCACGGGCATGGGCCTCGTCACCGCGAAACTCTCCCCGGTCGAACGCCAGGTCGGGCCGCCTTACCCGCCGAAGCCCGACACGCTCGCCCGACTCGGCGCCGGCGAGGTGGATCGCCCGCTGCCATGGGCGGAACTCACGCCCGAGCAGCGCGAGTTCCAGGCCACGAAGATGGCGATCCACGCGGCGATGGTCGAGGCCATGGATCGGGCGGTGGGCCGCATCATCGCCGAGCTCGAGTCCCAGAAGATGCTCGACAAGACGCTGATCCTGTTTGCGAGTGACAACGGCGCATCGGCCGAGATCCTGGTTCGAGGCAAGGGGCACGATCCGTCGCGTTCACCCGGTGGCCCCGGCACCTACCTGTGCCTCGGGCCCGGCTGGTCGAGCTGTGCGAACACGCCGTTCCGCAGGCACAAGACCTGGGTCCACGAAGGCGGGATCGCCACGCCCTGGATCGTCCACTGGCCGCAGGGGATCGCGGCGAAAGGCGCACTCCGCACGCAGCCCGTGCACGTGATCGACGTGGTGCCCACGGTGCTCGAACTCGCGGGCGTCGCGTCGCCGCGGGAGCACGATGAGAAACCGGTGCCGCCGCTGCAGGGACGGAGCTTTGCCAGGGCTCTCGCGGACGCGCAGGCCTTGCCCGCGCACGAAACGCTCTGGTGGTGCCACGGTGGGAACCGCGCGGTGCGGGTCGGCGATTGGAAGCTCGTGGCCGCGAAACACACGCCCTGGGAACTCTATGACCTCGCGAACGACCGCTGCGAGACGCGGAACCTCGCCGCGGCAGAGCCCGCGCGCGTGAACGACCTCGAGGCGACCTGGAGCCGGATCGCGGACGAGTGCCGGGTGCTCTCCGGCGAGGAGGCATCGCCCCGCGCGAAGGCGCGGACGAAGCGGCCGAACATCATCTACGTGATCACCGACGACCAGGGCTATGGCGACATCGCCGCCCATGGCAATCCGGTCGTGAAGACGCCGCACCTCGACCGGATGCACGGCGAGAGTGTCCGGCTCACCGAGTTTCACGCGAGCCCCACCTGCGCGCCCACCCGCGCGGCCCTGATGACCGGCCGGCACGAGTTCCGCTCGGGCGTGACGCACACGATTTTCGAACGGGAGCGGCTGGCGCTCTCGGCGACGACGCTGCCGCAGATCCTGAAAACCGCCGGCTACACGACCGGCATCTTCGGCAAGTGGCATCTGGGCGACGAGGATGCCTACCAGCCGGGGAAACGCGGGTTCGACCGCGTCTTCATCCACGGCGGCGGCGGAATCGGGCAGTCATTTCCGGGCAGCTGCGGCGACGCGCCCGGCAACACCTACATCGATCCGGTGATCAAGAGCGACGGAACGTTCGTGAAGACGAAGGGCTACTGCACCGACGTGTTCTTCGACGCGGCGCTCGACTGGATCGATCGGAAACGTCAGGAAGACTCGCCTTTCTTCTGCTACCTGGCGACCAATGCCCCGCATGCCCCCTACCACTGCCCGCCCGGCTCAGACGAGCCGTATATCGCCCGGCTCGAGGCGGCCGGCATCAACAACCAGAACCAGCGGGCCGAGATCGCGAAGTTTTACGGCATGATCGAAAACATCGACTCGAACGTGGGCCGGCTGCTTGCCAGGCTCGACGAGTGGGGGATATCCGACGACACGCTCGTCGTCTTCACGACCGACAACGGCACGGCGGCGGGTGCGGCGGTGTGCAACGCCGGCATGCGGGCCCACAAAGGCTCGCCCTACCGCGGTGGTACCCGCGTACCAAGTTTCTGGCGGTGGAAGGGAGCCCTGCCGGCCGGCATGGACATGCCGTCGCTCGTGGCCCACATCGACGTCCTGCCCACGCTCTGCGACCTCGCCGCGGTCGAGATCCCGCCGCCGGTCGCGGAGAAGGTGGAGGGGCGGAGTTTCGCGCCGCTGTTGCGAGGCGCCCGGATCGCCTGGCCCGACCGCCCGCTCGTGACGCACGCCGGCCGCTGGGGCCGCGGCAAGGCTGCGCAAAGCGCTTATCGCAACTGCCGGATCCGCGAGGGGCAGTGGAGTCTGGTGAATGTGAAGAATACGTCGGACGCCTGGGAGCTCTACGACATCGCGGCCGATCCCGGCGAGGAGACCGACGTCGCGAAGGAGCATCCGGATGTCGTTGCAAGACTCGGAGCCGAGTACGACCGCTGGTGGGGGGGCGTGCAGCCGGATCTCGTCAACGAGGACCTCGACGGCCCCGCGGAAAACCCGTTCAAAGTGGCGTTCACCCTCGACGGGCTGACAGAGTCCCCGTGAGCGAAGGATTCCCCATGCGAATCAGCGGACTCGTGGCCCTCGTGGGCGCGATGCTGGCCATACCGTGCGGCGCGGTGGAGCCCGGGCCGAAGCGGCCGAACATCCTCTACATCATCGTCGACGACCAGTCGCCATTCGACTTCAGGTTTTACGAACCGTCGTCCACGCTCCACGCGCCGACGATCGAGCGGCTCGCGGCCGAGGGGATGGTGTTCGATGCGGCCTACCACATGGGCTCGTTTTCAGGTGCCGTGTGCACGCCGAGCCGGCATATGGTGATGAGCGGCCGGTCGGTCTGGCACCTGCCGATCGGGCCGGGCTCCTCGAAACTGAAGAAGGGCGATGCATCGACCGCCGGTGCGATGCCGCACTGTCCGCCTGCGCTCGAGCGGTTCACGCTGGCGCCGGTGTTCAATGCCGCCGGCTACGACACGATGCGCACCTGCAAAGTGGGCAACGCCTACGAGGCGGCCGACGCCCTGTTCACCGTGCGGCGTGACGCGACGAAGCGGGAAGGCACCCCGGCGGGCGGCAGTGCCTGGCACGGCGACCAGGTGCTGGCCTATCTCGAGGAACGCGAGCGCAGCCGGGACGTCGATCCCTTCCTGATCTACTTCGGCTTCTCCCACCCGCACGACACCCGCGACGGCACGCCGGAACTGCTCGCGAAGTATGGTGCCACGAACCATGCCGACAAGGCGTCGCTCCCATCCGCCGACCCGCGGCAGCCGCCGCTGCCCCCGAATTGGCTGCCACAGCATCCCTTCGACCACGGCCACATGGGCGTCCGCGACGAGGTCGACGTGAGCGGCGTGTGGACGAACCGTGATCAGGGCACGATCCGCAACGAGCGCGGCCGCGAGTACGCCTGCAGCGAGAATATCGACCGCCAGATCGGCCCCGTCCTCGACAAGCTCGAGGCGCTGGGCGAACTGGATAACACCTGGATCTTCTACACATCGGACCACGGGATGGCGATCGGCCGCCATGGCCTGCAGGGGAAGCAGAATCTCTACGAGCACACCTGGCGGGTGCCGTTGGTCGTGAGAGGGCCGGGGGTCCGGCCGGGGAGCCGCGTGCAGGGCAACGTGTACCTCGGCGACTCGCTCGCCACGCTCTGCGAGATCTGTGGGATCGAGCCGCCGGCGACGAATGAGGGCATGAGTTTTCGGTCGGTGCTCGAGGGGCGGCAGCAGACGGTTCGCGACGTGCTCTATGGCGTCTACTGTGGTGGTCAGAAGCCGGGCATGCGCAGCGTACGGCACGGAGACTGGAAGCTGATCAAGTACGAGTCACCCTCCGGCGGCCTGCACACGCAGCTCTTCAATCTCGCCGACAATCCTCATGAATTTCTGGCCGAACACCACGCCGCCGCCGTGACGGCTCTCACGGGCGGCACGCGGTCTAAACGCCAACGGAACCTCGCCGATGATCCCGCAATCGCCACCGAGCGGGCCCGGATGGAAGCCCTGCTCCTCGCCGAGATGCGGCGGCACGACGACCCGTTCAGATTTTCCGACCAGCCTCCGGAGTCTGGCCCACCATGAGAACGACCGCCTCTATCTGCGTCGCTATCTGCGTCGCGATGCTCGCCTGTGTCACCGCTCCGGTGGTCGCCGCCGAGCCGCGGCCCAACATCGTCCTCTTCCTTGCCGACGACCTCGGCTACGGTGAACTGGGCTGCTACGGCAACGAGGCGGCGATCACGCCGAATCTCGATCGGTTCGCACGTGATGGTCTGAGGCTCATCGACTGCCATTCGGCCTGCCCCGTCTGCTCGCCCTCTCGGGCAGCGATCCTCACCGGCCGGCATCCCTATCGGACCGGCGTGTTCACCTGGATTCCCGAGGGGAGCCCGATCCACCTCCGGCCGAGCGAAATCGCGATCCCGACGGTGCTTCGCGACGCCGGCTACGACACCTGCCACGTGGGCAAGTGGCACTTGAACGGCCGGTTCAACAGGCCTGAGCAGCCGCAGCCCAACGACCACGGCTACGCCTGGTGGCTGGCCACCCAGAACAACGCGGCCCCCAGCCACGCCTTCCCGGAAAACTTTGTGCGCAACGGCGAGTCGATCGGCAGGGCGGACGATTATTCGGCGTTGTTCGTCGCCAGGGAGGCGACGACCTGGCTGAAGACCAAACGGGACCCGGCAAAGCCATTTTTTCTGGCGGTGTGGACGCACGAGCCCCACTATCCGATCGCGTCGGCCGAGCGCTACGAGAAGCTTCACTCCACGATCACCGATCAAGAGGAGCGGACGTACCGTGCGAACGTGACACAGCTCGACGACGCCTTCGGCATGGTGATGCAGGCCCTCGATGATGTCGGCGCGGCCGACGACACGCTCGTGTTCTTCACGAGCGACAACGGGCCCGAGGGGGATGGTGTGAAGGGACCTGGCCGGGGCCTGACAGGTGGTCTCCGCGAGCGAAAGCGGTCGGTGTACGAAGGCGGTCATCGCGTGCCCGGGCTCGTCCGCTGGCCGGGGCGAATCCAGCCGGGCTCTGAAAGCGACCTCACGGTCATCGGCAGCGACGTCTTCCCGACCGTGCTCGCAGCGGCGGGGCTCGCCCCTCCCGCCGACCGGACACTCGATGGCGTCAACCTGTTGCCCGCCCTGGGTGGATCATCGATCGAGCGGCCCGAGCCCCTCTACTGGCGGTGGGGCGGCAAGGTGGCGTATCGCGAGGGGGACTGGAAGCTCGTCGCGGACGAGCCGCTCGCCAAGCCCGAACTCTACAACCTCGCAACCGATCGGGCCGAGGCCCACGACCTTGCGGAACGGGAGCCGCAGCGCCTGGCCGGCATGCTGGAGCGGCTGCGAGCCCACACGACGGAGATCGAGGCCGAGGGCCCCGACTGGTGGCGGGAGCATGACTGGAATGGGCCCAAGCGTCGGAAGGGCCGCGGGCCGTCAGGCCTCTGATCAGGCCCAAGACGTGGAAATGCGATTGACCGGGCTGTTCGTCCTCAGCCGCTAATTCGCACTGCTCGGGTCATACTTCGCATCGCGGCCACCCTTCAGGGCGGCATCGGCCTCGGCGGCCGGGATTTCCAAGGAACCGCCGTCGGACTTGAAGACCTTCACCTGACCGCCCACGCCCTCCGATTCACAGACGACCACGTAGGTCGTCGAGAGCGGTCCCGCGATGCCGTAGCGAACCCGCAAAGGCTTGCCGTCGCGTTCGGAGATGAACAGGCCCGCAGCCTGCGGATCTGGGATGCCGAGTTCGGCAAGTGAGTCGGCAGGCATGGTCGCCATGAACGAGCGGAGTTCCGCCTCGTCCGCAGGCCCCTTGAAATCGTTGGGACCACTCACCGGCCCCTTCGGCGCCCCCATGAACCGGGTATACATCACGGCAATCCGGCGACCATTCTCCCGAAACTCCTGTTTGAAGGCGTCCTTAATCTGCTGTTCCGGAGAGGGGCGACAGCCCGCGGCAGCACCGCCGAGAACCAGGAGGACCAGAATTCCAATCCGCGACCAGGACGAACGGGCGACTAAAAACTTCAGCATCGCGGAAAATTATCCCTCATGATGAATTGCACGATCAGCGGCCAACAAGCGGCTGCAATGGCCCAGACGTCGAGCCCTCGGCTCCGACACCAGATCAGAGATCGCCTGTTTTTCCATCGCCACCCGCACGCGAAACAAGCGGACGGAGCACGCCGTTGATGTCGGCTTCGAAGGAGATCGACCTCACCGAGCCATCACCGAACAACGTCATGAAGCCGGATGGATGGGCAGAGCCCGGCCCGAGGTCCTTGCCCTTGACGGTGTTCGAGTCGGTCGCACTGCCGTTGCTGTACGTCCGCCGATTGATCTCGCTATCGAGTTTCGGGTAGTGATTCGTCGTGATCAGCCGCTGATACGTCCAAACGCCATCGTTGTTCTCAAAGTCGAATGGACCACCGTCGGCAGATCCGCCTGTGTACCAGTTTGGAGAGGTGATCCCCTTCTCCAAGATCATGATCGTCTTCGAGGTCCCATCCGTGATGCGAGCGACCTTGACCGGTGCGTACCTGATCTGGAGCGTCCCGCTTCCGCCCCAATCGACCATTCCGCCCGGCTCGACGATCGAATTGTAGTTGGTATCGACCCACGTCTGGCTGATATTTGCCATGGTGTCTTCGTAGTTCAGCCGCTCGACGAAGCCGCCGTTCGAACCGAGGCTCACCGATGCATAGTCGAGGAGCGGTGTCGGATTGCTGTTGACGCCATAGTTGGTGCCGTTGGGCGCTGTCTTCGAAATCCGCAGGCCACGCGACTGGCAGGCAAACATTCCGATCGGCCGGGCATGCATGGAGTTGGAGCCGAGCGCCCAGTCCCGATAGCCATCGCCAGCGAAACGGCGGTCGTAGAGCACCGATTCCTCGCTGTACGGCAGAATCTGGTGGGTCCAAGGGAGCGCAGGAGTCGAGTACATGTCCCTGGTCTTGAGGGAGTTCCAGGAACCGGCGGCCCATGCCTGCTTCGCGAGCCCGGTCGTGGGAAATGACTTTTTGGCCGACTCATGATTCGAAAATGCGAGGCCGATCTGCTTGAGATTGTTCGTACAAGCCGACCTACGGGCAGATTCCCGCGCCGCCTGGACCGCCGGCAAGAGCAGGCCGACCAGCACCCCGATGATCGCGATGACGACGAGCAGTTCAACCAGGGTAAAACCCGGCCGAGGACGACGATACAGCTTTCGCGTGATTTGAGTCATGTTCCCCATCCCTCATTCGATTGAAATCTATGGCAGTAAAAATCCCGAGTCAAGAACAGAAGTTCCTGCTCCCCGCCATTACCTCCGCCACCGGCGAACCGCCAGCAACGCGACCCCCGCGAGGCCCGCAAGCACGAGCGTGCCCGGCTCCGGAACGGCCATCACGGTCACGTATGCCGTGCCGGCTCCGCCATTCGCACCGGGCGTGGCGTCGGCATAGTTGATCTGCCAGGAGTTGCCGAGATTGTCCTGAAGATAGGCCAGGTCGGCGAGCCCTGAGAACGTGCCCAGAAGCGTGTTGTAGCCAAAGAGCGTGAACTTCTCACCATTTGCGTAGGTGCCGATCTGCCGCAGATCAAGCGATGCACCGGACTCGATGGTCAGTAACCCGCCAACATTGGCGAGGTCGGCCAGCGAACTGCCGCTCTGCACCTCGAAGAGCGAGGTCGACAACTGCCCGAGGGTGAGCCCGGCGGTGAACGTGGCCGTTCCGGGCGAATTGCCGATCGCCAATTCTCTGCGAACAGTCAGATCACCCGCAACGGTGCCGGAGCCGACGAGCGTTCGGACGGAGTAGCCGCCGACCTTCGCCGACACGTCGAACGTGCCGCCGGTTCCCAGCGAAACCTGCGACGTGCCGTCGATCGATCCGGTGGCATCGAGCGTCAGCCGGCCACCGCTGATCAGCGTACTGCCGGTATAGGTGCTCGAGGCCGAGAGGATCTGCGTGCCAGCCCCGGCCTTCGTCAGGCTCATAGCCGCCGCACCTTCGGCGATCGACCCGGCGTACGTCTGCGTGCCTGACACCCGGTTGAGCGTGAGGGAGGTCATGCTGCCGTAGCCCGTCGTGATGACCGACGCGAGATTTCCGCTCCCGGTCAGGCCGCCGATCGTCGGCGTCGTGATGCCGGTGACGTCGTACGTGCCGGCACCTGCCGTATTGATCGTGCTGAACTGCAGGGCGAGCGGATTGGCAATCGCGATCACACCGGCGTTGACGGTCGTCAGGCCGCTGTAGGTGTTGGCCGCACTCAGGATCAGCCTTCCGGCACCCAATTTGACGATGCCGCTGTCACCCCCGGCTTGGCCCGCGCTGACGACTCCGGCGAGCTCCGCCGAAGCAGTTCCGGTCCCCGCGTTGACAGTAATGTCGCGAGTGCCGCCAAAGTTGTTGATGCCGATTGCATTTTGGACGATCACCTTCGAATCAGCAGTTGGCGAGCCGAAGATCATCTGCCCAAGCCCGAGCGTTCCGCCACTGTTGCGGTTCACAAGACCGCCGGTTCCGCCGACGTTGACGACGAGATCGCCGCCGCGGGCCGAGATGCCGGCCGCATTGCCGACCACTGCCTGCGTCAGCGTGCCACTGGCCTGAATGAAGCTTGCGTTCGAGATCGAGATCGTGCCCGATCCAAAGACTCCGCCGAGCGGTCCCACGTCGAGCGTGCCGCCGGTGATCGAGGTCGAGCCGGTGAAGCCGGAGGTGCTCCCCAGGATGGACAGCCGGCCGGTGCCGTTCTTGACAATGCCGCCGGCACCCGAAAGGCTGCCGATCGTCGCATCAGCGGCGGCCCCTGTCGTGAGCGTGGCGCCACCGAGCACCACATTGCCGCCCGTCGCTCCACCGCCCGAGAGGTTCGTGATCGTCTGGCTGAAGCCATTGAGGTCGAGGGCAACGCCAGCCGAGTTGTTCAGGGCTACTTGTGACGTTGTCGTGAAGGACGTGGTGCTCGCCGCCTTGAGCGTGCCCGCGGTCACAGTCGTGGCGCCGGTGTAGGTGCTGGCACCGATCTGGAGCGTGCCCGCCCCGGCCTTCGTGAGGGCCCGGCCCGCGCCGTTGACGCCGCCCACCGACAGCTGGCCTGCCGAGACCGTCACAGTGCGGTCTCCGCCGAGCGTGACTCCGCCGCCGTTGAGCGAGAGGTCATTCGTGCCCACGAACGTGAAATCGGCGTTCCAGTCCTGGGCGATCGCCGAAGTGGTCGTGATCGCCGCTCCGCTCGTGTTGTCGAGCGAGCCGCCGGCAATCAACAATTTTCCACTGCCGAGAGCCCCGGCATTGCCGATATTCAGCCGGCCGTCATTGAGCGCCACGCCGCCCGCGAACGTATTGGCGGTCGCCAGCGTCAATGCCGCAGCACCGCTCTTCACGATGCCCGCAGACCCGCCGATCGAGCCCGCTCCGGAGATCGAATAGTCCTTGGTGGCGTTGTTGAACGTGACACCAACCGGCAGCACGGCTTCATTCAGCGTGATCGCCGTGCTTCCCATCGCAGAGTCGTCGAACACGACCGCGTCCGTACCGCTCGAGGACTGGAGGTAGCGGGTGGCCAGGCCCGAGTCGGTCTCGACCCAGTTCGGCGTCGTGTCGATGTTCCAGACGGCATCGACGGCACCGGTCCACTTCGGGACGTTGTTTTGAACGACGCCGACATTGATGCTCGAGCCGCCGTCATCCACGAGCGTGGCATTGACCCGGAAGGGAAGGCCGACGAGCTGCAACTGCGAGAGGTCGCCGACGAGCGGACTCGAGTGGGCGATCAGTTTCATGCCCGAGACGGGAGTGACATTGAGCTGCACGGTTGACGTGCCGGCGAGCGTGAGACCACCCGTCGTGATCGGGGCGGCTGTCGCACCACCGGCGAGGAAGAGCGACAGGGCGCTGCCCGTGCTGCTTCCGAGCACAAGGCTCGAGGCATTGAAAGTGGCTGCGGGAGAGGCCTGCGTCACGCTCAGCGTCACCCCGTCGGCGAGCGTTACAGCTGAATAGCTGCCACTCGTGCCCACGTAGGCCGACGACACGGCAAGCGTGCCGGCCGAGATGTTCGTGGGGCCCGTGTAGGTGCTCGCGCCTTGAAGCGACAGCACTCCGGAACCGATCTTCGTGAGCCCCAGGCCGCCGCTGCCGGTGCCGTTCGTGATCAGGCCCGTAAACGTGCCTGAGCCGATCGAAACGACCGCTGCGTTCGTGGCGTGGGAGTTTGTGACCGTGCCGGCGCCGGCGAGCGTGCCCAAGGACACCGACTGACCATCCACCTCGAGAATATTGCCGCTGCCAACGCTCCAAGCGGCCAGGCTGCTGCCAGCAGAACCGCTCGTCAGCCGAAGCGTGCGATTACCACTTCCGCCAATGAGGCGCACCGCCCCGCTGAAGGCTGAGTTGTCGCCCGACCATTCAACCCGGCGACTCGACGTGTTGGCAAGGTTCAGCGTGCCGCTGCCGGTGAGAGGGCCGGAAAACGTCGTCGTCGCCGTCCCGGTATTCGACTCCAGCCAGTTCGTGCTTCCAGACACGGCGATGCCGCCAGTGAACCGGGTCGCGTAGCCGAATGCCAACTCGTTCGAGATCCCGCTGCCGTTGTTCATCGACACCAGTCCCGACTGCACCAGCCGGCTCGTGCCCGCCGCGCCCGACGATTGGATCAGGATCGTGCCGCTGTTCAGTACGATCGCGGCCGACGAACTCACCGCGAGCCCGCCACCAGGTGCCGAGTTGATTCCGAACCGCAGGACCTTTCCCGCCGCCACATTGATCGCGACGTCACTCCCGATGGCGCTCGTTTTGCCCCCACCCGACTGCACATCGAGCCTCGAGTTGCCCACGTTGATCGTGCCGCCGGTGAGAAGCGAGCCATTCGTGAACTGCACTGAGCCTGAGCCGACGAGGCTGAGCGTGTTGCCGCCGAGCGCGAACGACGTCGGCTGAGATTGGGCGACGAATCGCACGGAAGAATTGTCAGCCCCTGCAGGCTGGGCAGCGTTGAGCGTCCAGGTTTGCGACGTGAGCAGCGCGACCGCCGACTGAATTTCGAGTTGCTGCGATCCGCTGACCTGATTGATGCCGGCACTTCCGAGCGTGAGCGTGTTGGCCGCGCCGCCGGTGATCGTCACCTTGCCGCCGGGCGACTGGATCTTGATGCCCCCCCAAGAGACGTTGCCGCCGAGACCAGATGTGTTCGGGCCGGTGAGAGTGGCGTTCCACACGGCGACGTCGCTGGAGGTCGGCGCCGTACCACTCGTCCACGACGCGCCGGTGTTGAGGGCAGACGTGTTGTTGGCCTTGATCACGTC
>CAMDFJ010000023.1 GCA_945897435.1 Candidatus Kuenenia stuttgartensis
AGGAGACGGTGAATTTTGCGCCTCA
Source organism: Candidatus Kuenenia stuttgartensis (assembly GCA_945897435.1). Lineage (GTDB taxonomy): Bacteria > Planctomycetota > Planctomycetia > Pirellulales > UBA1268 > RGVT01. Next base: position 26 of record CAMDFJ010000023.1, read on the forward strand.
CTCCCAACTCTCAGTCGGCCAACAGCGCACCCTGTAGCAAAATCCGCCGACTCCGAGCATGTCACCGCCGACGAACCAATACGGGCCGGGCAGGCCTTCAAACGACACGCTGAAGCCTGTCCCACATCGGGCAATGACAGATGAAAACCCATTTCAGTTCAGGCCTGAGATGCTTCACGACTGGCGAATTGGACGGCGGTGGGAGCGGAGGAAGCCGTAGTTTTCGAGCCGCATTCGATCGACGAGATCATCGACCGTGTCGTCCGGCACGTCGTAGATTCCAAGCACCCGCTCGAAGAGCGAGAGCGCCGTCTCGAACTCCGCGGGAATGACGACATTGGCCCCGAGGCCCTTCAGTTCATCGACCTCAGAGAGGTACTCGGTGCGGACGAGGATCGTGATCCCCGGGGCGAGTTCGCGGGCCACCCGCACGCTCCGCCGGGTGCTCGCCGGATCGGAGATCGCCACCACGAAGGCCCGGGCCCGGGCGATGCCGGCGTGCTCCAGCACGGCCACGCGAGTGCAATCGCCGTAGCGAATGTCGAGGCCGGCTGCCCGCTGGCTACGGACGGTCTCGGGGTTGAGTTCGAGGATCACATGCGGCACGCCAAACTCGGCGAGGGCCGCGGCGAGATTGCGGCCGTTGAGGCCGAAACCCGCGATGACGACGTGGTCGGAGATCTCGACGCCGGCCTGTTCGGGCAGGGGCTCGCTGAGCAGGCGGCTGAACAATGGGATCCGGCCGAGGCGGTCGAGCCAACCGGGGAGCACTCCGACCAGCAACGGGGTGACCGCCATCGTCAATACGGCGGCAGCCAGGAAGGTCTGGTAGTCGTCGGCCGCGAGCAGGCCGACCTCGGCGCCGCGGGAGCCGAGCACGAAGGAAAACTCCCCGACCTGGGCGATCGCGGCACCGGCCAGCAGGCTCGTCCGCAACGGAAAACCGTCGATCCAGGCGGGAATTGCCGTGACGAGCGTCTTGGCCACGACGATCGCGGCCACGGTCAGGGCGACGAGCCCCGCGTTCCCTGCGAGAAAGCGGATGTCGAGCAGCATGCCGACCGAAACGAAGAACAGACTCGCGAGCGTGTCGCGGAAGGGGAGCACCTCGGTGAAGGCCTGATGGCCGTACTCGCTTTCCGAGAGCGACAGTCCGGCGAGGAAGGCCCCGAGCGCCAGCGAGAGCCCGACCCAGGCGGTGATCGCCGCGGTCCCGAGGCAGATCAGCACGATCGTGATCAGGAACAGTTCGCGGTTGCGGAGCCGTACCACCTCGTGGAGCACGATCGGCACGAAGCGGCGTCCGGCAATCAGGATGGCGGCCACGACGGCCAGTCCGACAATGACTGCCGCCAGCGGATTGGGAAACAGCGGGGCCTGATGCGAAGCGGCGGCGACCGCGGCCGAAGGGGCGGCGCGGGTTCCGGCCGCTTCGGCGAGCATCGGCACCGCCAGCATGGCAACCACGACGAGGAGATCCTGCAACAGCAGGACCGCAACATCGATCCTGCCGTGCGGCGCGCCGGTCTCGCCCCGGTCGGCCAGCAGCTTGAGCACGATGGCGGTGCTCGACATCGCAACCAGCAACCCGGCAAACACGGCCTGCGGCCAGGATCCGAGATACCAGCAGGTGGCCGCGGTGACGAGTGCCGTGGTGCCTACAATCTGAGGGGCGCCGATTTTCACCATCAGAGGCAGCATCGTCAGCAGCCGGGCCATCGAAAACTCGAGGCCAACGGTGAACAGCAGCACGACGACACCGATCTCCGCCAGCAGCCTGACGCTCTCGACGTCGCCCACGAGCGACAGCCCGTAGGGTCCGACGAGCACTCCGGAGACGAGCAGTCCGATCACGCTCGGCAAGCGGAACCGGCCGAAGACGAAGACCACGGCCGCAGTGACGGCAAATACGACGAGCAGGTCGGAGAGAAACATGGTGGCCCAAGTCTGATCGATCCGGTGGCAAAGGAAAGCCCATCAAACCCCGACTTTTCGGGCTTGGGCGGCCATTCGGTGTCTGCTACCGTCCGTCGGGAGGCTCTCGATGCGACCCCAATCAAACGTCATCAGGCTGCATCACGCCGGCCGCAGAGGCATTCTGCTGCTGGCCGGGATTGCAGCAGCGGTTGTCGGCCGCGCCGGTGAACCGATGGCAATCCGGGTGGAGAGCGAGGTCTTCGTCGACGGTGCCGAAAAGCCGGTGGCGACCAGCCTGACCCTGTTTCGCGACGGACTCGCCTGGGATTTTCTCCAGCGTTCCGGCGGCGAGGGACCGGCGGAAGTGACCGAGATCGTGCTCCACGACCCGGCCAGGGAGAGGATCGTGGTCGTCGATCCGCGTCGAAATGTGAAGACGCAGATCGACTCGATCCGCCTCGAGAGGCTCAGCGTTTCGCTGGCGGCCTGGGCCCGCAAGTCAGGCGACCGGCTCATCTGTTGGGCTGGCGGCCCCGACTTCGGAGATGGCATCCAAGAAGAGGATTCGACGCTCGATCTCGTCGGCCCACGGGTCCGCTACACCGTCGACTACGCATCGGCCCCGAGTCCGGAAGTGGCCGAACGATATCGGCGGTTCGCCGACACGGCGATCCTGCTCAAGGCCCTGCTGCATCCCGGCGGCATTCCCCCATTCCCCCGACTGGCGATCAATCGCCGGGTGGCGACGGCGGCGGCAATCCCCAGTCAGGTACGGCTCGAGGTCGACTCAAAGGCGGCTCTCGTCGGCGGTCGATCGCAGGTGTTGCGGTCGGTGCATCGCGTGCACCCGCGTCTGTTGACGGGCGACTTTGAACGGCTCGACGAGGCGGAGGCCCAGATCGCGGTGGCCGAGCCAGTCGATCTCGCCAGCTACATGGAACCCGCCACGCCGGCGCCACTGCGCAGCACCGCGACCGCTGTCGCGCCGTAGCATCGTCACAATGCTATTCGATGGCATCCGCCGGGTATGGCCAAGAAAGCCGACCCCACCAGACGATATTTCCCTGGTGGCGCAGTTTGCCCAATCGGTCGGGTCGGTGGCAGGTCGGCGATCGGCTGAGTCCACCGGATCGGCGGGTGGGCAAAAGGTTGACATTCGTACAGTATTTCATTATCATCGGTTCACATCATCTCCGGAGGGTCTCATGCTCGTCCTTTCCCGCAAGCAGAACGAACGGATTCGTGTCGGCGACTCGGTCGTGGTCACCGTGGTGCGTGTCAGTGGCGACAAGGTGCGGCTGGGCATCCAGGCACCTCCGAACGTGCGGGTGCTCCGCGACGAACTCGAGGCCAACAGTATCGGAGACGTGACGCTCGAGTGCAGCCTCGAATTGCCGATCCCAAAACTGCTGGGCGTTGCGGGCTGACCCGGTGAGCAGCCGAAGGCCAGGTCAGTCGCGGACGCTCATGGCCTGGGTGAGCGGGGTCCTCGTGCTCGGGGTTGCCACAGGACTCTTGCTGGTACTTTCGCTGCGGCATCAACCGCAGGCCGTACTCGACAAAGCCGCGGGGGGTGTCAGCGAAGCTGCCGCCTCCCGCATGGTGACGAAGGCTGCCGCGGTCTACGAGGGGCTCAGCCGTGAGGGTCCGTGGGAGGCAGTCATCGGCGATCATGAGATCAACGCCTGGCTTGCCCTGGACCTGCCCAGAAACCATGCCGGGCTGCTGCCGGCCTGGGTCCAAAGTCCCTCGGTCCGGATCCTGCCGAAAAGGATCGCGGTCGGTGCCTGGCTGGGCTATGGCCTGTTCGCCGCCTATGGCTGGGTCGATCTGCAGGTCGAACTGCATGGCGTGAACCAGATCTGGATCCGACCTCTCGACGCCCGACTGGGGCTTGTTCCCGTGCCGAAGGCAGCGGTTCTCAGGCGACTGGCAGGCGGAATTGAGGCCCTCGGGCTGATCACCAGCCTGCGTCGGCTGGACGATAGCATGCTGCTTGTCGTATCCATTCCATCGTCGGGCCAGTCTGGTGGAGCCGAACCGCTCCTCGAGTCGCTGCGATTGGACGACGGCGAGATGTTTGCAGCCGGAACCACACGACGGAGGGATGATGGCACGCCTACGCTTTCTGGGAGCCGCCGGGATGGTGTCGGGATCACGACACCTGATTGAGACAGACGCAGGCCGCGTGCTCGTCGACTGCGGATTGTTTCAGGGAGAAAAGCATCTGCGCGAGCGGAACTGGGCGGCGTTTCCCGTTCCCCCAGGCACGATCGATGCGGTCGTGCTGACCCACGGCCACATCGATCACTCCGGCTGGCTGCCGCGGCTCGTGAAGGAGGGGTTCAAGGGCCCGATCCACACCTCGCCTGCGACTGCAGACCTGCTCGGCCTGTTGCTCTATGACTCGGCGAAATGCCAGGAGGAGGACGCCTTCTACGCCAATCGCAAGGGCTATTCACGCCACCAGCCCGCGTTGCCGCTCTACGACGAACGAGATGTCGAACGCACGCTGCGGCTGGTTCGCACCGTGCCAAGGGAGGAATGGTTCAAGGCCTCGCCCGAAGTCCGCTGCCGGTTTCACGATGCCGGCCACATGCTTGGCAGTTCCTTCGTGGAGACGGAAGTCTCGGGGGTAGCGGGAGTTTGTCGCCTGCTCTTCTCCGGCGACATCGGCCGCTACGACGCGCCCCTCTACAAGGATCCCGTGGCGGCGACGTCCTGCGACTACCTTGTCTGCGAAAGCACCTACGGCGACCGCGATCATCCCGCGATCCGGCCCCTCGACGACCTCGAGGCAGCGACCAAGGAGGCGATCGCCCGCGGGGGCATGATGCTGGTGGCCTCGTTCGCCGTCGGCCGCTGCCAGCAACTGGTCTACCTGCTGCGGACCCTGATGGCCGCAGGCAGGATCCCCGAGGTGCCCGTCTGGATCGACTCGCCGATGGCGGTCGAAGCCACCGAGGTCTTCCGTCGCCATGTGGCGGAGCACGATTTCTCCGAAGCTGCCATGGCCGGCGTCGCCGAGTCACTCGCCTCCCCCTTCGTGCGGATGGCGAAGACGGCTGCCGAATCGAAGGCCATCAACAGCCACGACGGTCCGGGGATCGTGATCGCCTCGAGCGGGATGATGAACGGCGGACGGATTCTGCACCATCTCGCCCAGCGCCTGCCCGACCCGAAGACCACCGTGCTCGTCGCCGGCTTCCAGGCGGCTGGCACCCGGGGTCGAAGCCTGATCGACGGCGCCCGGACGCTGCGGATTCACGGCCGTGACATCCCCGTGCGGGCCGCCGTCCGCAGGGTCGACGCCCTCTCGGGCCACGCCGACCGCAACGAGATCGTCCGCTGGCTCGACGGCCTGCCGGCACCGAAACGCACGTTTTTGGTTCATGGAGAGCCCGTGGCGGCCCGCGGCATGGGCGAGAGGCTGCGGGAATCGTTTGGCTGGGAGGTGACGGTGCCGGCGATCGGAGATACCGTCGAGTTGGACTGCTGAGCCAAGGAAAGACGCTTCCATGCCCAAAAACCAGAAGCCAAACCAGAACTCCAAGCCGCAGCCGGCTCCGGTTCCCAAGGTCTGCAGCATCCTCCCCGACACGATCCTCGGCGACGACATTGCCCTGGTCGCCGAAAACATGGAGGCGATCCTCCGTGCGCCGAGCAACCTGCTCGCCCAGGACGACAGGGCGCTTCTCAATCGCTCCGAGATGCGCGGCGTGCGGATGCTGCTCGAACTCAACAAGCCCGAACTCGCCTTCCAGGCGGATGCGATCACCTCGACCGTCATCGTATTTGGGGGAACGCAGATCGTGGAGCGGGGCGCCGCCGAGCGTCGGCTCTCGGAGGCACGGCGGGCCCTCCAGGCCGCTCCGGCCGACAAGCGGCGGCAACGGGAGGTCGAGCGGAGCCAGCGGCTGCTCGAGCGGAGCCGCTACTACGACGCGGCCCGCGAGTTCGCCCGACTGGTGTCGATCGACAACCAGTGCGAAGACAAGCGGGAGTTCGTCGTTGTCACAGGAGGCGGGCCGGGGATCATGGAGGCGGCCAACCGCGGTGCCTTCGACGTCGGCTGCAAGTCGATCGGCCTCAACATCAAGTTGCCCGCCGAACAGCAGCCCAATCCATTCATCACGCCAGAACTCTGCTTTCAGTTCAAATACTTCGCACTGCGGAAGTTCCACTTCATCCTCCGGGCGGCCGCCGTGGTGCTTTTCCCCGGCGGCTTCGGCACGCTCGACGAGATGTTTGAAACCCTCACCCTGCGGCAGACGCATCGCATGCAGCCGGTGCCGATCATCCTCTTCGGTCGGGAATACTGGTCGAAGGTGATCAACTTCCAGCAGATGGCCGACGAGGGGGTGATCTCCGACGAGCACCTCGACCTCTTCACCTGGGCCGAGACCCCCGCCGACGCCTGGCGGCAGATCGTCGAGTTCCACGAGCGGCACCCTCACGTCAGCCCCGCCTGACTCGCACGTCATGACAACCTCCGGACACTCCCCTGATCCACTCGCCTTCGTTCCCGGCACCCTGGCCCCGACTGGCCGCGTGGCGCTGGTGACGGGTGGCGGACGCCGGGTCGGGGCCGTCGTCGTGAGAGCCCTCGCCTCGCGGGGCTATTCCCTGGCGATCCACGCCAACAGATCTTTCGACGAGGCCCGCCGGATCGCGGCCGACCTCGAGTCGTCGGGGCTGCCGGCGCTCGCCGTCACGGCCAATCTTCGCGACGAAGGCCCGACGCGGGCGATGGTCCACCGGGTGGCCGACCACTTCGGGCGGATCGACGCCGTCGTCACCTGCGCCGCCGTCTGGGACCCCGTGCCTCTTGAGGAGGTCACCGCCGACGATCTGCGGGCCACGTTCGAGATCAATTGCGTGGGCACGTTCCTGGTCGCCCAGGAGGCCGGCGCCGTGATGGCCACCCAGGAGGCCGGTGGAGCGATCGTCACCGTCGGCGACTGGGCCGTGGCCCGCCCCTACCGCGACTACACCGCCTACTTCGCCAGCAAGGGAGCGATTCCGGCGCTCACCCAGAGTCTGGCCGTCGAATTGTCACAGCGAAACCGAAGGATCCGGGTGAACTGCATCCTGCCCGGTCCAGTGATGCTGCCAGCCGGCCTCTCGCCGGCAGAGCGGGAGGCGGCCGTTGCAGGAACGCTCGTCGGACGGGAGGGCCGGCCGGAGAACGTCGCCCACGCCGCTCTGTTCCTGATCGAAAACGACTTCATCACCGGCGCCTGCATCCCGGTGGATGGCGGCAGTTCGATCGCCTGAAGATCCTGCCCGGAATCACTGGTCACGGGATTGGGATGGACGAAGGTCGCCGGCTTCGGGGAGGACGCCGAGGAGCGGGAGTCGGATCGTGAAGCTGCTCCCCTCTCCGGGTGTGCTTTCGACCGACACGCTCCCGCCGTGGGCCTGCACGATGTGCTTCACGATCGAGAGCCCGAGGCCGGTGCCGCCGTGCTTGCGGCTGCGGGCCTTGTCCACGCGGTAGAACCGCTCGAACAGCCGTGGCAGGTGCTCCGCATCGATGCCGCAGCCCTGGTCGCGGACACTGATCAGGATGCCCTTGTCGCCGTCCCGATCCGACCAGATCCGAATCGTCCGGCCGGGGTCGCTGTACTTGATCGCATTGTCGACGAGGTTGATGACCGCCTGTTCGAGCAGAGCCGCGTTGACCTCGGCCTCGAGTGCGGGGTCGCAGCTGCTCTCGATCTGAATCGATCTGTCTTCGGCCCGCGGGGTGCAATCGGCAATGGCAGCGGCGATCACCCTGGCCAGAGACGTCCGCTCCAAGGGGAGGTTTCCAGCCCCCTCGCTCTGCTCGATCCGCGACAGGGCGAGCAGATCCTCGATGATCGATTCGAGGCGGTCTGCCTGCCGGGCGATGATGGTGAGGAAGCGACGGTTGTCGACGGGATCGTCTGCGGCACCGTCGAGGAGCGTCTCCACGAACCCCCGGATCGAGGCGATCGGCGTCTTCAGCTCATGGGAGACGTTGGCTACGAAGTCGCGGCGGACGTTCTCCAGACGCTGGATATCCGTGACGTCGTTGAGCACGATCACGGCACCGCCCTCGCCGGAGGCGTCCCGTAGGGCGGTGCCACGCAGACGGATCGTCCGCTCGCGGGCGCCGCGGAGCTGCAGATCGTCCTCGACAGGCTCGCGGCAGTCGATCGCCAGCAGGGCAAACCGGCGCAGGTCGGGGTTCCGCACCACCTCCTGCAACGGACGGCGGATCACCTTGTCGGCATCGAGTCCAAGCAGTTGGGCGGCTCCCTGGTTGATGCTCACGATCCGCTGCCGGGCATCGATCAAAAGCACCCCCTCGATCATGCGACCGAGCACCGCCTCCTGCTGGGTGCCCTGGCGGCCGATCGTCAGGCCGCGTTCGACGAGCTGCTCGCGGAGCGTGTCGAGCGCCACGGCGAGTTCGAACAGTTCCACCGGCTCAGGTACAGGGAGCCGGGTCTCGAAGCCGCCCTCGGCCACGAGCCTCGCGGCCCGGGAGAGTTCGGCGACGGGCCGGGTTGAGCGGCGGGCCAGTGCCGCGGCACTGATCAGGGTGGCCAGCCCTGCCAGCAGGTAGGAGGCGAGCATGCGACGCTGCAGCGTCGCCAGTTCGAAATCCGCTTCGCCCGTGTCGGCCGACGCCCGGATGATCGCCGCCAGACTGCCGGGCGGACCGACGGGCACCGCGACGGCGAGCAGACGACGACCGCTGACGGCATCGTAGCGACTCGCCCTGCCGACCCGGCCGGCACGAACCTCTTCCAGCATGGTACCCGAGGCCACAGCCCAATCCCGGTCGGTTGGCAAGCGGGTTCCGCCAGAGAGTCCGTCGGCCGCGAAGCGGACCTTGCCGTCCACGTCGAGAAGGTCGATCGACACCCCGGCAGTGCCGGCGATCGTCGAAGCGGCCTCCGCGAACGCATCCGCGTTGATCGACGTCCTCTCCGAGGGCAGCCGCTCGGCAAGGGAGTTGGCCGCGTCGGTGATCCGTCGAAGCTGAGTGGCGTCGGCGAGTCGCGCCAGGTGGACCGATGCGATCCAGTAGCAGACCGCAAACACAACCGTGAGCAGGCTGCCCCAGCCGCTGAACAGACTCCAGAAGAGTCCATATCGCGGGGCGGAGTTGGCCGCCGACGAGACCGCGGCATCACGCCCGGAAACGGTATCCGACGCCGCGGACGGTTTCGATGTAGGAGCCAAAGTCACCGAGTTTTTTCCGCAGGCCGGCTACTTGGACGTCGACAGACCGCTCGGTGACAGGATAATCCTCACCCTTGACCGCGTCGACGATCTGGGTTCGGGTGTATGCCCAGCCCGGCCGCTTTGCGAGAAATTGGAGCAGGGCAAACTCGGTGTAGGTCAGTTCGAGCAGGTCGCCGGCGAGCGTTGCCTCGTGGCGGCCGGGGTGGATCGACAGTTCGTGGACGTCGATCGTGGTTTCGAGGTCGGCCTTCCGCTCGGCCTCTTTCCGCCTGAGCAGGGCCTTCACCCGGGCCGAAAGCACCCGCGGGCTGAATGGCTTGGCGATGTAGTCATCGGCGCCACGCTCGAGGCCGGCGACCATGTCGCTCTCCTCGCTCTTGGCGGTCAGCATGATGATCGGGATATCGCGGGTCTTGGAGTCGCCCTTGAGCCTACGGCAGACCTCGAGACCGTCGACCGCCGGCAGCATCAGGTCGAGAACGATCAGATCCGGCGGCTGTTTGCGGGCGCTCTTCAGGGCATCCTCGCCGGTCGAGACGCAGGCGACGCGATAGCCGTCACGGCTGAGGTTGTAGCGGACCAGTTCCAGCAGATCCTCCTCGTCGTCAACGACGAGAATGCTGTGGGCCCCGGACTGCTCGGCCGACCCTTTCGCCCTGGTCATTTGCTGCACGTGAGACACCATTGTGTTTGCCGTCACGACCACGTTCGAAGTCTATCGTGGGTGATCGAAATGCCGCGGCAGCCAGAGCATTAGATTTTCATGAGGCCAGCAGGTCGTGGGTCAGGAGAGCAGCAGTTCGACGTCCTCGGCGGTCAGGCTGGCGATCATGCTGTCGTCAGCCCGCACGATCGATTCGGCCAGTTCCCGCTTCCTGTCCTGGAGGGCGAGGATCTTCTCCTCGACCGTGTCCCGGGCGATCAGTCTGTAGGCAAAGACCCGGCGGGTCTGGCCGATGCGGTGTGCACGATCGACGGCCTGAGCCTCGACCGCCGGATTCCACCACGGGTCGAGGATGTAGATGTAGTCGGCGGCGGTGAGATTCAGACCCTGGCCGCCTGCCTTGAGACTGACGAGGAACAGCCTGCAGTCGGGATCCTCCTGGAACCTGGCCACGCGTGCCTGACGGTCGGTCGTCTTGCCGTCGAGATACTCGTAGGTCATCGATCGCGATTCGAGCTGCCGGCGAAGGATTGCCAGGAAACTGGTGAACTGGCTGAACACCAGCACCTTATGCCCCTCGTCGATGACCTCGCCAAGCTGTTCGAGCAGGGCCTCGAGCTTGGCTCCCGGCTCATCGATCCGGGCGGGGTCGACGAGCCCCGGATGGCAGGCCGTCTGCCGCAGACGCAGCAACGCCTCGAGCACGGCGATCCGCGACCGGCCGACGCCCATCCGCCCGATTCGGCCGGAGAGTTCGAGGCGGTAGTGTTCCCTCAATTCGTCGTAGGCCTTCCGCTGCGACTCGCCGAGTTCGCAGAAGATCGTCTGCTCGGTCTTTTCGGGCAGATCGGAGAGCACCTGGGACTTGGTCCGCCGCAGCAGGAACGGCCGCACGGCCCGGGCCACGACCTCCGCCGCGCCTCCTCCCTTGCCTCCGGAGAGGAACTGCTTCAGCCGGGTGGCACTGCCGAGCTGCCCCGGATTGAGAAACTCGAAGATGCTCCAGAGCTCACCGATATGGTTTTCAACCGGGGTTCCGGTGAGGGCGAGCCGATGCCGGGCCCGGAGCAGGCGACAGGCCTTGGCCGCCTGGCTGCCGGCATTCTTGATCGACTGCGCCTCGTCGAGGACCACATAGTCGAACTCGGTCTCGCGATGGCGGACGATGTCCCGCCGGAGCGTGCCATAGGTCGTGAGAATGACATCGTGATCGGCGAAGACCACCGACTCATCGAGCCGTAGGTTGCCGGTGTGGTTGAGCAGTCGCAATTCCGGGGCGAATTTCTTCGCCTCGTCCATCCAGTTGAAGACCAGGCTCTTGGGCACGACCACGAGCGAGGGCCGATGCTGCAGTCCACCGGCTCGGACCTCGGCCAACCGCCTGACGAACATCGCCAGCACCTGGATCGTCTTGCCCAGACCCATGTCGTCGGCAAGACAACCCCCCAGGCCCATCCGTTCCAGAAATACGAGCCAGCCCAGGCCCTCACGCTGGTAGTGCCGCAGTGTGCCCCGAAAGCCCTCCGGTTCGGTCTCCGCCTCGGGCCGCTCGCCCCGGGAGAGTTCGTCGCGAATCTTTTCGAAGGCCTCGTCAACCCGGGATCGCGGCTGCCCGGAGAGGAGCGCGTCGAGCAACGCCACCTGAATCCGGCCATACCGCAGTTTGCCGTCGTGCTTCGTCGCCAGCGCCGCCATCGGCTCCAATTCGGCGGCGAAACCCTCGGGAAGGATGCCGACGGAACCGTCGGGCAGGTTCACCGACCGCTCACCGCGGGCGAGCGCCTCGAGCAGGGCCGGCATCTCGGCCGCGACGCCGCCGAAGTCGATCGTTCCGGAAAGCTCGAACCAGTCGATGCCGCTGGTCACGTTCCAGGCGACACTGCCTGCGGGCCGGTACCGCCTGCCGGCAACCTCGACGACCCAGCCCGCCGCCGCCAGGGCAGGCACGGAGGCATCGAGTCTGGCCCGGGGAATTTCAATGTGATGGCCGACCCCGGCCGCAGCCTCGTCTTCGTCGTCCGACTGCCGCGGCGGCACGGCCCCGTGTCGCGGGAGCATCGCCAGCGCCTCGGCCTCAGCGGTCCGATCGCGGCGGATGAACACCCGACGCGTGGCATCGGCCGCGCCACCCGCGGGGTCATCGGCGGCGATCATCGTGCCGCCGTAATCAAACCAGATTCGTCCGGCAAGTTGCACCCGCGGCGTCGCCCTGCGACGGCTGCCCCGGCGAGGAGTGGAACGATCGACAGGCTCCTCCTCGATCGAGATGGCCGGCGAATCGTCGAGCACGAGTTTTGGCCGCGGTGCGCCCGACTCGATCTGCCAGCCCGTCCATGCAGGCAGTTCGAGCCGTGGCAGGTCGGCCAGACCCGCCAGCCGTTCGATCAGGCCGTCGGCCTGCGAGCCGGCCAGTTCGATCGGCCCCCGGCGTTCGAATTGCTCCATCCATCCCGCGGTGGTGTTCCAGCCCGCCGACTCTGAGACGGAAAGCCTCGAGATCCGGTCGGAAAACACGACCAACCCCGACCGCAGGATCGCCCGCGGTTCGCGCAGGTCCTTCCGCTGACTGCCCCTGACGAGCATGCCTCGCAGGGTTGCCTTGCCAGGCCTGGGAAGGCGTCGCTGTCCATCCTCCGACATCTCGTCGACCGACTCGGCCTTGTAGCTGACGACGTCCTCGGGCTCGAGCACGAGGGCGAACTCCCAGGGGCGACCACCATCCCAGGTCATCGGAATCACGGTCTCCGGAGACCGTCGCGGCTCCGGCTGGATCACCAGTCGGGCCGTCTCACAGAGCATCGCCAGCTGCGCGGCGGCCGACTGGGGGCTGACGGCGATCCGGGCGATGGTGCGGCGTTCGAGCGACTCGACGCCCGCCGTCTCACCGACGGCACAGGTTCCGACCAGCTGGGCGAGGATCGCCCGCTCCTGGGAATCGAGCGTGGCGAACTCGGCATCCTGTCCCGGCCCGATGACGGTGGGCCGCGGTCGTCCCGTCGCGTTGCCGGCGACATCGAGCTGCATCCGGCAGGGCACGAGCACGGCCGACCGGGCGTCGCTCGATGCCGCGATGTCGAGCAGAAATACGAGCGCACCGGCCGACCTCCGGGCATCGGCGATCGTCAGGCCGGTCGTACGCAGGGCGGGCTCGACCAGCCGACGGCGTTCCTCGAGATCGGCGGCCCAGGCCGGCTGGCGGGCCGACCCCCTTTTGGCGACGGCGGTGGCCGACGTCAGCTTCATGCCATCCTCATCCCGCGGCACCGGCCCTCCGCGAGTCGGCGTCCGATCCTCGTCCTCCGGTTCGGAGACGTCCTCCGCCGCCGGGGCAGGCTCATCGCTGGCAAGTTCCTCGTCGGCGGGAACCACCTCGAGTGAGACCGGAGTGTGGTCGTTGATGCTGGAGAAGAGCCCGCGTCTGTCGACCTCGATGAGCACCGCTGCCAGGGCGGCGCAGGTCTTGCCGGCCCGACCCCGCGGCGTCGTGCTCCGGGATTCGAGCGTCATTCCACCACGCCGGCCAGCCGAGAGTTCGAGCAGGACGTCGTGCGGTTCCTCGCCGACGAGCGTCACGGAAGCCCTCACCTGCCCGACCCGCGGGCACGAGATTCGCACGGCGGCAGCCGCCCGCGCCTGGGCCACGTCGGCCGATTCGAAAAGATTGAACAGCCGCTTTTCCAGGCTCGTCATGCAGCAGGCATCCACGGTGTCGGGTGGTTGCGCACGACGCGACGACGCCGGAGGCATGTCCAGCGCGCAACACGCTGTTGTACCCCGCCGGGGCCTCTCCGGGACAGCCCTCCGAGGAATGCCGCGACTGAACCGATGTTCGAGACGCCGCAGGCTCTATGCCGTGCGGTGCTGCTTCACGGCGGCGATCAGTTCCAGCACGTTCTCGACCGGGGTCTGGGGCAGGATTCCGTGGCCGAGGTTGAAGATGTGGCCGGGCCGGCCGCCCGCCCGGTCGAGGATCTCGACCGCCCGTCTTCGAACGGTCTGGGGATCTGCGAGCAATACCGCCGGATCGAGGTTTCCCTGCACCGCCCGATCGTGGCCCACCCGCTGCCATGCCTCGTCGAGGTCGATCCGCCAGTCGATGCCGATCACGCTGCCACCGGCCTCGGCGAGCAGCGGCAGGAGGGCCGGATTGCCCTGGGCGAAATGGATCACGGGGCCTCGGCGGGCCGCCTCGGCGATCGCAGCCCGGCTGTGAGGCAGTACGTAGCGGCGGTAGTCGTCCGGCGACAGGCAGCCGACCCAGCTGTCGAAGACCTGCACGATCTGGGCGCCCGCGTCGATCTGGGCGACGAGATAGCGGCTCACGGCCCTGGCCAGCAGAGACATCATGTCGTGCCATGCAGATTCGCTGCGATACATCAGCGATTTGGTCTGCAGCCAGGCCTTGCTGCCGCCGCCTTCGACGCAGTAGCTGGCGAGCGTGAAGGGGGCACCGGCGAACCCGATCACGGGAATCGACTCATCGAGGCCGGCGCGGGTCGCCGCGACCGTGTCCATCACGAATCCGAGCTGGCCGATGTCGTCGAGTTCCCGCAGCCTGGCCAGATCGGCGGCTTCGCGGATCGGGTTGTGGATCACCGGCCCCTCGCCGGCCGCAAACTCCAGCTCCATCCCCAGCGGCTCGAGGATCGGCAGCAGGTCGCTGAAGATGATCGCCGCATCGACCCCGAGCCGGTTGACCGTGGCGATCATCACCTCGGCCGACAGTTGCGGATTCTTGCAGAGTTCCAGAAACCCGACCTTGGCCCGGATGCCGCGGTATTCGGGCAGATAGCGGCCTGCCTGCCGCATCAGCCAGATCGGCGTCCGTTCGACCGGTTCCCGCCGACAGGCCCGCATCATGAGCGACTGCCCGAGGCGGTCGACCGGGGCCGAACCGGGCGCGTGACTGGACGGAGAGGAAGTCATCGGACGCAGTATACCCCGTCCCGGGCACGCTTTTTCAGACTTTCCAGGGCATGCCATCGGCAGCCGGCCGGGAGAAACTAAAGTGTAGGGTGCAAGTGTAGGGTGCATCCGGCAGCAGCGCTGGACCGGAAGGAACCGCATGATCGAATTCGTCTCCGGCATCTCTGTCGTCTGCTTTGCGGCGAGTTATCTCGTGGCGCTCGCCTGCGAGGCATCGCGGCTTCTCTTCCGCTCGGGTGTTCGCGGGGCGGCGATGATCGCATTCGCTGCGGCCGGACTCTTCGCCCACACGCTGTTCCTCCTGTGGCGTGCGGCCAACGAGCATGCCGTGCCGCTGTCGAGCGCCTTCGACTGGTATCTGCTGGTGGCCTGGCTGCTCGCCGGTGGCTACCTCTGGCTCACGATCTCCAATCCCAAGACACCCGTGGGACTGTTCATGCTGCCCTTGGTGCTGGGACTGATCGGGGCGGCCCATCTTTCGAGCCGGGAGCCATTTCCGCAGAGCCCCGCCACGCAGGTCTGGGGGGCGATCCACGGGATCTTCAATCTGGCGGCCAGCGTCGCGGTCGCGATCGGGGCGATCTCGGCGGCGATGTGGCTGATCCAGGCAGCACGTCTGGCCCGCAAACAGGCGCCGACGCAGGGCTTCCGGATGCCGAGCCTCGAAAAACTGACCGCAACAACCAGCCGTTCGCTCGGACTCGCGGCCTGGACCGCCTCGGCGGGATTCATCTCGGGGCTCGTGCTCAACGCCGTGAACCGGCGGCAGGGCCTGCTCGAGACCGTTCCCTGGGATGATCCCGTGGTGCTGCGGATGGCGGCCCTCGTCGCCTGGCTCGTGGCCGCGGCGCTCGTGTCGCGATCGATCGCCCGCAGGCCGAATGCGGCCCGGGTGACGGCCTGGCTTTCGCTCGTCAGCCTCGGGGTTCTGACGTTCTCGATCCTCTGGGGATTGTTCGGGGCGACCAGGCATGGCGTGCCTCCATCGCGGCCGGCGGCAATCGTCGGCGAGGCATCCCAATGACCATCGCCTTTGTCGGCGGCACGCACCGCACGGTGCCACTTTTGCTTCGCGAACGGCTGGCGTTTTCCGCCGAGCAGGCCGCGGAGGCGCTGCGGCGGTTTCGCTCGCGGTTTCCTGGCCGCGAGGTCGTCCTGCTTTCGACCTGCAACCGGGTCGAACTCTACACGGCCGGCGAATCTCAGTCGCCTCCACCGGCAGACCAGCTCGTCTCATTCCTGGCAGAGTGTCGGGGAATCGACGCCGGGCTGCTCGAGCCGGTGCTCACTCCCCAGCAGGATGAGGACGTGGTCCGACATCTGCTCAGTGTCGCCTCGGGCCTCGACAGCATGGTGCTCGGCGAGCCGCAGATCGTCTCCCAGGTCAAGCAGGCCTGGGCCCTCGCCCGACAGAACGATGCCTGCGGTCCACTCACCGGAGAGATGTTTGAGGCTGCCCTCCGCACGGCGAAGCGGGTTGCGACGGAGACCGGTCTCGGCCGCGAGCGGCTCTCGATCCCGAGCGTGGCTGTGGCCGACTTCGCCCGTGGCGTGTTCGAGCGGTTCGACGACAAGCGGGTGCTGCTGATCGGCGCCGGCAAGATGGCCCGTGAGACGCTCCGCTATCTTCGCGAGGCGGGCGCCCGCGACATCATCGTCATTAACCGGACAGCAGAGCGGGCCGATCAACTGGCCAAGAGCCTGGGCGGCCGCCCGGGCCGCTTCGACGACCTGGCGGCGGAACTTGCCGCCGCTGACCTCGTGGTCAGCACCACGGGCGCTCCGGAACCAGTCGTGACGCCGACGGTCTTCGCCCGGGCGGAGGCCGACCGTCAGGGACGTCCGCTGGTGGTGCTCGACCTGGCCGTGCCGCGCGACTTCGATCCGCGGATCGGCGACCGGCCGGGAGTTTGGCTCTATTCGATCGACGACCTCGGCTCCGCCTGCGACGCCAACCGCCGCAGTCGACAACGGGAGATGCCGGCCGCGGTCGCGATCGTGGAGGAGGAGACCAGGCGGTTCATGGGAGATCTTCACCACCGTTCCACGGCCCCGGTGATCGAACAGCTGCGGGCCGGATGGAGCGAGACCGGCGAGGCGGAACTCGACCGACTCTTTCGTCGCCTGCCCAACCTCGACGACACCGCACGACTGGAAATCCGCCAGGCATTCGATCGCTACGCCGCCAAGATGCTCCACCCCCCACTCGCGTCGCTCCGCAACGAGAGCCACTCCGGCCCACCCCACGGCCTCCTCGACGCCCTCCGGCGGCTGTTCGATCTGAAGGAATAAGGCCTGGCGGGTGGCGGTTCTTTGAATGACCGGCTACTTCGGCAGGCAATACGAGATCGCAAGCAGGGCGTAGCTGGTGACGAGGTTCGGGTCGCCCTCCATCCACCTCGGATTCTCGTTGACCCAGGAGCCGTCGGCCTGCTGCCTCGCGATCAGCACGTCGGCCAGTTCGCTCCGCCAGGCGTGCTGCAGGCCGGAAGCGTCGGTGAACGTCTCCTCGCCAAGCACGTCGAGTGCCTTGGCGGCCGTGTGAAAGTAGTAGTAGAGGCCGGCATCGCCCATGCCCGGATTCTCGGCGAAGGTGTAGTGCTTCGAAAGCCATCCGATGGCCGCCTTGACCCGCGGATCATCCCTGCCCAGGCCGGCGAAGATCATGCTCTTGAGGCCGGCGTAGGTCATCGAGCCGTAGCTCCTCAGCCCTCCCTCGGGCGTCGTGCCGGCCTGACTCTCGCCCCCCGCCGCCGGCGTGTAGTAGAAGCCGCCGTCGGGATTCTTCGCCGGGAAGGGGAGGGTGTTGCTCGGACCTTCGAGGTTCTGGGTTCGCGACACGAAGACCAGCGCCCGCTGGATCGCCGGGTCGTCTGCGGATGTGCCAGCGGTTCGCAGGGCCTCGATGAGAAACGAGGTGTTGGAGAGATCGGGTCGATTCTTCTTGCCGTAGCCGGCCCCGCCATAGGCGGGATCCGAGGGCCCCGGCCCCTCGCCGCCATCCCATTGGATGCCGGCGACGAATGCCTTGGCGGCTGCGATCTCCTTGTCGTAGCGGCCATCGGCGTTGCAGGCAGTCAGGGCGAGCAGCGCGATCGAGGTCTCGTAGTTGGCGACCGGCGAGTTCGGGGGATGAATGCCACCGTCGGCGTTTTGGAAGCTGAGCAGGGCTTGAAGGCCGCGGGTCACGACAGGCGCTTCGACTGGAGTGCCGCTCCTGACGAGCGCCGCAACGGCGAGTGCCGTGATCGCCGGTCCGGCCTGTGCTGAAAAACTTCCGTCAGCCGCCTGCCCCTGCCGGGCGAGATATTCCGACGCCTTCGCGATCGAGCCGCGGATCGCGGCCGGGTCTGCAGCCTTCGCAGACTCGAGCCCGGACGAGACACAGAGCAGGGCCGGAAGAACGGCCACGAACCAGGAACGCACGACTGCCATGGGATACCTCCGGCTGGAAGCATACGCCCCGGGGCCGAAGGCAGTGAAGGGTTCAGACCGGGGCGGTCGGAAGCATCCGCGGATGGGGCGGGATCTGCCGCGGCGGCGGTTCGCGGCCCTCTTCCAGGCTCCACTGTTCACGTTCCAGATCGCTGGCGTAATAGATCAGCCAGATCGAGATGTCGTCGGCGTCGGTGGCGCCGCAGTCCCAGTGGAAGAAGTTGTCGGGCAGTTCGACCCGTTTCACGGCGGCGGGAAGGATGTCACGGCGGATCAGCGAGTAGAGATCCCGGTCGGACAGATGGTCTGTGTGATCGAGGACGATCCGCTTCGAATAGAGGGCGTCGATCGTCTTCCAGAGCCGGTCGTGCACCTGCTCGTCATCGAGGGTGCAGGCGGGCTGCATGGCGAGGACGGGCTCGAACCAGCGGGCGATCGGCACAAGCGGGGCCTGTTCCCAGGCCAGCATCGATTCGAGAAACCGGTTCTCGGCCTCGGTCGGCAGTCCGCGAAAGTCAATCTCGAAGACTGCCTCGTCGAGGAAGGGCTCGATGGCGTCTCGCAGTTCGGCGTTGCGAATCAGGCAGTCGACTTCTTCGGGATCGGGGTGATGGGCGAGTGCCATGCCGTTGGATTTCCTCTCTGGTTTCCTCTCTGGCGAACGGTGGCAGTCGGCCAAACTGGTCGACGTGACTGCCACCTCTTGGCGACGATACCAACGCCAATCCGCCGTTCAACGCATTTCAGCCCTCTTTTCAAGTGTTTTTTCGGGGACCGGTCGGCACGACCGATACGACGTGACGACTCGCCGTCGCCACCCAGTCTCCCCCGGCTTGCCACAACGGCCTTGAATTCCCTGCCCAGGATGCACCGCCGTGGCCCGCCCCGCGCGGTGGCGGTAGTGTGCTGGAGGGCCAGATCCCAAACCCCGTCTCAAGCCGTTTTCCCGAAAATCATGGCCAACCCGGAAACCCTGCCTGCATCGTCTGACATCCTGGTCGTCGGGGCAGGGGCCGCCGGCCTGTTCGCGTCGGCCTGGGCCGGGCGGGCTGCCCGGGAGGATGGCATGCGGCTCGGGATCGTGGCCGTCGACGGGGCCCGCAAACTCGGCGCCAAGATCCTCGTGGCCGGGGGTGGCCGCTGCAACGTGACCCACTGGAAGGTCACGGAGGCCGACTACGCCGGTGCGACGCCGCCCGCCATCCGCAAGGTGCTCGGAAGGTTCACCGTCGACGACACGGTCGCATTCTTCAAGGCGGCCGGCGTGGAGTTTTACCGGGAGGACACGGGCAAGCTTTTCCCTCTGACAGATTCCGCGCGGACCGTGCTCGATGCGCTCGTTCGCGAGGCGGGCCTGGCTGGTGCCAGGCTCGTTCATCCCGCCCGGGTGACCGCCATCGACCGCGGAGCGAACGGATTCAGGGCGACGACGGAGGCCGGGGTGATCGAGGCCAGGCGGGTGATCCTCTGCAGCGGCGGCATGTCGCTGCCGAAGACGGGCTCGGATGGCGCCGGATTCTCGCTCGCAAAGAGCCTCGGGCATTCACTCACCGCACCGATCGTGCCGGCGCTCGTCCCGCTGATCCTCCCGGATGGCGATTGGGTTCGGGAATTCTCCGGCCTGACGCTCCGGGCCGAGGTCGTGCTCTGGGCGGGTGACGGGCGACGGCTCAAGGCGTTCACCGGCAGTACGCTCTGCACCCACTTCGGTCTCTCGGGGCCGAGCGTGCTCGACATCAGCCGCCACTGGCTCGTCGAAGGCGACCGCGACCCAAAGCTGCGGCTCACGATCAACTGGCTGCCGGGGCAGTCGGCTGAGCAGGTCGAGCGGATCTTCGTCGAGGCCGGCAACCGCCATCCGCTGGCGACCCTGCGAAACCACCTGCCTGACCGGCTGGCCCGCCGCCTCTGCGAGGTCGCCGGAGCGCCGCCGCAGGGGGATCTGTCACGGGAAGCCCGACGTCGTCTCGCCCAGGCCGTGGTGGCGACTCCGCTGGCCATCGTCGGCAACAGGGGTTTCACGATCGCCGAGGCGACGGCAGGGGGCGTGCCCCTTTCCGAGGTCCGGCTGGAGACGATGGAGAGCCGTGCCTGTCCCGGCCTGCACTTCGCGGGCGAGGTGCTTGACGTCGACGGCCGGATCGGCGGATTCAACTTTCAGTGGGCCTGGGCCAGCGGCTTCGTCGCGGGCACGGCGGCGGCCCGGGCACTGACGCGGCTGGCGGCAACCCCGTAGTCGTAACGGCCCTGCCGCAGGTCGAACGACCGCAGCGACGTCGGCTTCCGCCCGGACGGAGCCGCGAGCAGTCGTGACACCGCGGCTGTCACCTCCTCGACGGTGATCTCAGCCATCGACCCATTTCCTGCGGCGATGATTTCCGAAGTCGTCTTCCAGGGATGCCACTTCCGCGGATCGGTGGGCCCGTAGAGGACGGCCGTCGGAATGCCAAACGAGGCGGCGATGTGGGGCAGGCCCGTGTCGACCCCGAGGCAGAGATCCATCCGCGCGATCAATGCGGCCGTCTCTCGGAGCGAGAGTTCGCAGGACAGGTCGTGCATCTGGCGGCCGGCGGCCCCCGAGAGGGCGGCGAGCATCGTGTGGGCGTCGCGGTCGTCGGCCGCGCCGCAGAAGAAGATCTGACAGTCCTGTTTTTCGACCATCCAGCGGAGGACCGCGGCGAACCGCTCGAGGGGCCACTCGCGATGCACGTCGGTCGATCGCGGCGCGACGAACACCCGGCGACTGCCCCCGCGGCGGGCAGCGAGCAGTCGCTCAACCTTGGTGGCGGCGGCCGGCGACGTCCAGTTTTCGTTGTGGCCGTCATCGACCTCGATACGCTCGGACCGCAGCAGGTCGAGAAACAATTCGGCCTCGTGACGCCCGGATTTCAGCGGCAGGGAGTGGGTGAGCCCCGAGCAGCGCAGCCGCTTCGCGAAGCCGACCCGCCGGGGAATTCCGGCCCAGCGGGTGACAAGCGCGCTCGTGAACGATCGCTTGAGGACGTAGGCCCGCGTGTAGTGTCTGTTGCGGAGAATCGCCGCCTGCCGGCCAATGCTGACGAGAAGCGATCCCAGTCCGGCCAGTCCGCCATGCGGCCGCCGCCATTCGAGGATCTCGTCGATGTAGGGGCAGTCGGCCAGCACCGCCATGGCGGCAGGTTCGACGAGCACGTCGATGACGGCTGCGGGAAATCGGCGACGGAGGTTTCTGAGGAACGGAATCGCCAGCACGGTGTCGCCGATGAAGCGGTTGCGGATCACCAGGATCCGTTCCCCTGCTGGATCGGCGGCCCGACCGGAGATGGTGTTGGTCGCAATCATGTGCTGGGTGTCTGCTAGCGGGCGAAGCCGACGAAGAAGCTGAACAGCTGCTGGTTGTCGTACGGGGCGTAGGCAACCGGGACGGCGAAGTCGAGCGCGATCGGTGCCGGGCCCATCGCCGGCAGCGTGATCCGGAGGCCGACGCCTGGGGCGACCCGCATCTGGTTGATCGAGACATTCGATTCGACGGTGCCAAAGTCGGTGAATACAACTCCGCGGAGCGTGTCGTCCGCCGTGATCGGAAACAGGTACTCGATCGTGTTGAGCCATTCGAACGGGCCGCCGATGATGGCCGCATTCTGATTGCCGCTCGTCGGCGATTGGCCGTTGGCGAGCTGCCGCGGGCTCGCACCGCGGAAGGTGAAGCCGCGGATCGTGTTGTAGCCACCGGCAAAGAAGTTGTCGTAGGCCGGCGTGTCGGGACCCGACATGCCGAGCACCGAACCGATCGAGAGCACATGCCGACCCGAGCCGTCGGGACGCTCGCTGAGCAGGAAGTATTGCCGGCCCTCGAGAATCCCACGCGGATAGACGAAGGTGCCGATCACCTGCTCAAACTCGAACGTCGCCAGATGCCCCTGCGTCGGCAGAAACGGGCTGTCGCGGGTGTCGTGGATCAGGCCGCCACTAAACCCGTAGACGGAGTTCGTGCCGAGCATCTTGTTGATGGCGGGTGTTCGCAGCCGCGGATTGAAGACGTCGACGCTCTCCCCGCGAAAGCCTGCATTCACCGACAGGTCGGGGGCAAAGGCGAACTGGTATCCGAGCCCCACCCGACCGCCGACGCGGGCCTCCGCCCAATCGTAGAAGTAGCGAGTGAAGTAGGAGGCGCTCGTCGAGAGACCGATCCGGGTGTCAAACAGATAGGGTTCCTGAAACGTCGCCGTGTATCGCTGGAGCTGGGTGCCGGGCGCCGCCTCGAGCCGGAACCGCTGGCCTGCTCCGCGGAAGGCTGTGCCGTTGCGGATGTCATCCCAGCTCCGCGGCAGGCGGAAGATGTCGAAGTTCTGCTCGTCGACGACGATGTTGCCCACGAGTCCGGCATTGGAGTTCACGCCGGCACCGATCATGAGACGGCCCGTTTGGGTCTCCTCGGCGTCGACATCGACGACCACGTAGGGTTCGCTGCCCGGAAAGACCTGCATCGGCTGGTCTGCGCTGAAGTTCGGCACCGCACCGGGCTGGCCCGGGAAGGGCTGACCTACGAATGGGCCTGCGGGCTGTGGCATTCCCGGCTGCATCATCCCCGGCTGCATGACCGGGGCCGGACCGCCTGGAAACGGCGGGGCTGCCGGCTGCTGGGCGACATAGACGGGCTGTTGCGGCGGCGGGGCGGCGGTGCGGGAATAGTCGAGTGCCTCAGGACCCGTGGGGGCCAGGGGAGCGCCGCCCCAGACCTGTGCCGCAGTCTGCGGTGAGGCCTGCGGAAACGCCTGGGGAGCGGCCTGCGGGGCATACTGCGGGCTCTGGCCCCGCCAGACGGGAGCCGTAGCCACCGTCGAGCCTCGATCAGCCGCATTCTCGGCCGGCTGTTCGTCGACAAGTTCCCCTTCCAGGGTCAGATCAATGACGGCGTCTTCTTCGGAATCGGGGCTCTGACCCCGAAACCCGGGCCGCCGCGGGTCGCGTGCGATCTTGGCGTTTTCCGCGTCGTCGGCCTCCGGCTTGCTGAACACGATCCGTGGCCCCTCCCCCTTGGCGGCATCGGCCAGAAACAGGCTGCTCGACTTGAGCCGCCGTTCATCGTCGCGGAGCTTGCGGATGTCGAGGATGTCGCCGGGCCGGAGCGAGAGGCGGTTGAGCACCGTGCTGTGCTTGGTGTGGGGGTGCTCGCCCCGAATCCGGACATTGATCTTGCCGACCCGGTAGCGCTGGCCTTCGGCGACGTTGTAGACGAGGTCGAGCTGGCCCGGCTCCTCGAGAAACCTCGGGTCGGCCTTGATGTCGGCGAAGACGAAGCCACGGCCGCCGTAGATGTCCCGGATCAGGCCGAGGTCGGCATCCATCTTCGCCTGGTTGAAGGACTCACCGCTCTTGAGCTTGAGGTCCCGGGCGAGAAACTCGCTCTTGAACTTGCTGTTGCCGATGAAGGAGATGTTGCGGACGGAATATCGCGGCCCCTCGTTGATCACGAAGGTCAGCATCGTCCAGTCGCGGCCGGCCCCGTTGACCACCTCGATCTCCCGGCCGACCTTCGCCTGGAAGAAGCCGAGGCTGCGATAGTAGGCGGTCAGCAGGTCGACGTCCTCGTCGATCTTCTGCCGGTCGATGTCGCCGCCGAGGAGCCAAAATATGCCCGGCTTCGACTTGATCTGGGTCAGCAATCGGGCATCGCTGGCGATCGTATTGCCGACGAAACCGGTCCAGAGTGACTTCCGACTGCGGCCCTCGTCGATGAGAAACACGGCCCCCTTGTCGCCGGGCTTGCTCCCCTCGACGGTCGAAACACGGGCCGCGTCATAGCCCTTTTCGTGGTAATGGGATTCGAGTCGGCGGCGGGCTTCCTCGACGATGTAGGGATCCATCGAATCACCGACGTCGATCTCCGACTTCTTCCGCAACGTCCTGGTGCTGACCTTCTCGTTGCCGATGTACTTCACATAACGGAGCATCGGCCGCTCCACCACCTGGAAGATCACGACCACGCCCTCTTTGACGCGGACATACTTGGGATGGACATCGACGAACTTTCGCGATCGGTGCAGGGTGCGGACATCCTCCTCGATCGCCTGGGGATCGAAGATCTGGCCGGCACGGGTCACGAGCTTGGGCAGCTTCGACACCTCAGTGGCATGGTTGCCCTCGATCCGCACCTCGACGATCCGATTGGCGTCGATCGTCGCACCCGCCGGCGGGGCCGGCTCCGGCAACGCCGTAGGTGCGACCGGAGCCGGAGTGGATGGCGGGAGCTGTGCGGAGGACTGCGGCGGCAGCTGTGCCAGACCCGTTCCCGCGGTCGCCATGCAGGCGGCGAGCATCGCGAGGAATGGGCGCACGCGGTGGATGAACATGGAGGAAGAGAGCAGTTGCCTGGGCATCAACGCTGCACTGCTGCGGGCTCGGGGTGCCGGTCTGGAAGCCGCGGAGAAATAGCGGCGCCTGCCCTTCCGCCACAAGTCGAAAACTGTCCGCTGCGGAAGGTTCGCAGGAACGACCCGAACGAATCTTGAAGGAGATCGTATTTCCTCGCTGAAAAGCCCGTTTTCACGGCCGGCACCTGGGGCCACAATGCTTGACTCAGTCCCGTATACTGCATTACTTTTTCATCTCGCCCCTCTTTTCCACCGATGCCGTCGCCGGTGTGTCTTGTGTCTGGTCTTTACCCGAGCAGCCGGCTTTGCCCATGCGGCCCATGGTGATCGACCTGCGGAAGACGGAAGACGCCCGCGATGTCGTGCACCGGGCAGTCCAGACTCTGGCCGAGGGGCGGTTCGTGGCCTTTCCAACGGAGACGGACTACGTCGTCGCCTCCAGCATTCGTGATGCCACCGCCGTCAGCAGGCTTGTGTCGCTCTCGACAATCTGCGACCGGGAGCCGGCCCTGACGCTGGCCCTCAAGAGCGCGGACGAGGCGCTCGACTGGGCGCCGCGGCTGTCGGCAATCGGGAGGCGGATCGCCAGACGCTGTTGGCCGGGCCCGGTGACGATGCTCGTCGCCGACGATCACCCTGAGAGCCTCGTGCATCGCCTGCCACCCGAATCCAAGCAGGCCATCATCGGGGCCGGACGGCTGCGACTGCGGGTTCCCGGCCACCCGATGCTCGCCGACTGCATGCGGATGCTCGCCGGACCGGTCGTGCTTGCAGAACCCGCCGGGGCCGGGGAAACGCCGGCTGTGACCGCCGAGGAGTTGCTCGCCCGCACCGGCCAGTCGGTGGCGCTTCTGATCGACGACGGCCGCGCCCGATACGCCCAGCCGGCCTCGACGATCGAGGTTCTGGAGGACGAGTTCCGCATGGTCCATCCTGGCATCGTGTCGCCCGAGACGCTCCGCCGCCTCTCGAGTCTGATGGTGCTCTTCGTCTGCACGGGCAACACCTGCCGCAGCCCGATGGCGGAGGCCATCTTTCGGAGCCTGATGGCGGAACGGTATGGCTGCCGTCCGGAGGAGGTCGAGGAGCATGGCGTTGTCGTCGCCAGCGCCGGGATCGCGGCCTGGGGCGGTGGCCGGGCCAGCGCCAACGCGGTCGAGGCGATGCGGGAGGTCGGGGGCGACCTCACAGCCCACGAAAGCCAGCCGGTGACCGAGAATCTCATCCGCCAGGCCGACATCATCTGGACGATGACCGCCTCCCACAGGGCTGCGGTGATCGCCCAGTTTCCCGAGGCCGGAGGCCGGACGGCCCTGCTCTCCCCCGACCGAATCGACGTCATCGACCCGATCGGCGGCCCGCTGGCAACCTATCGCACATGTGCCGACCAAATCCGGCAGCATCTGCTCGCCAGAATGGCTACACTCGATGTTCATTTGCCGCGGCGCTGAGCCTGCCGCGGGCATACCGGCTACGACCTTCACGGAGCGACCATGCGGATAGCCATAGGAAGCGATCATCGGGGTGTTGCGGCACGTCTGCGGATCATCGGCCTGCTCGAAAAGATGGGGCATGAGGTGATCGACTGCGGGAGCCATGGTGACGAAGCCGTCGACTACCCGGACATTGCCGCCGACGTTGCCGGCCGAGTCAGCGAAGGCACGGTCGACCGCGGCATCCTGCTCTGCTGCACCGGTGTCGGCATGGCGATCGCCGCCAACAAAGTGCATGGTGTTCGGGCCGCCACCTGCCATGACGAGGTCACGGCCGAGATGAGCCGCCGCCACAATGATCTCAACGTCCTCTGCCTGTCGGCCGAAATGCTTGGCGCCGAACTCCAGGACAAGATGCTGAGGACATGGCTCGAAACACCCTTCGAGGGTGGCCGGCACGCCAGGCGGGTCGCCAAAATCACCGCCCTCGAGCCCGACTGCAAATAGGGCAACACCGAACTGCTCAAACGACAGTCCTGAGCCTGTCATGCCTTTGAGTAACAGTGTCTCGCGTGGGTCGGGGTTGCCCGTATCCTCTCGCCGGACGTTCACGTCGGCCCTCCGGGCCTCCGTTCACTGCATGTCCGCTGCGCTTCGCCATCCATGGCTGCGCTTGCTCCCATAGCCCGCTCGAGGACACGGGCAACCCCGACCCGTCAGACGTTGACCCACTGATGGCTTTTCGCGCTCGCGAGCACGGCGTCGCAGACCTTCTGGGTTTCGAGCGCGTCGCGGAAGGTCGGATGGGCCGGCTGTTTCTTGGCGTAGGCCTCGAGGAAGTCGGCCACCTGGTGCACAAAGGAGTGCTCATAGCCGATCGCCAGGCCAGGCACCCACCACCTGCTCATGTAGGGGTGGTCACCGTCGCTGACATGGATGCTCTTCCAGCCTCGCATCGGGCCCTCGTCACGATAGTCAAACACCTGCAGCCGGTGCAGGTCGTGGAGATCCCACTTCAGGCTCATGTTCTCGCCATTGATCTCGAACGTGTAGAGCGCCTTGTGGCCGCGGGCATAGCGGGTGCTTTCGAAGAGACCGAGCGAGCCATTCCTGAAGTGGCAGAGGAAGGAGCAGGCATCGTCGATGCCGACCTTCTCCATCTTGCCGGTGAGCTGATGCTTCCGCTCCTTCACGAAGGTCTCGGTCATCGCCGTGACGTCGGTCACCGAGCCGTTGAGCCAGAGGGCCGTGTCGATGCAGTGGGCGAGCAGGTCACCGGTCACGCCGCTGCCGGCGGCGGCCGAGTCGAGCCGCCACAGCGCCGCGCCGCCCTGAGGCAGGTCGGCATTGATCGTCCAGTCCTGAAGAAACTCGGCCCGGTAATGGAAGACCCTGCCGAGCTTGCCCGAGTCGATGATCTGCTTGGCGAAAGTGACAGCCGGAATGCGGCGGTAGTTGTACCAGACCATGTTGGGCACGCCGGCCTTCTCGACCGCCGCGCACATCTTCTCCCCCTCGGCCGCGTCCATCGAGAGCGGCTTCTCGCAGAGGATCGCCTTGCCGTGCCTGGCGGCCTCGATGGCGATCTCGGCGTGGAGGTTGTTTGGCGTGCAGATGTCGATGGCGTCGATGTCATCCGCGGCCACGACCTTCCGCCAATCGGTTTCGACCCGCTTGTAGCCCCAGCGGTCGGCAAAGGCCTGCGCCTTCTCGACGTCGCGGGCCGCCACAGCCTGCAGCACGGGAAGATATTCGAGGTCGAAGAAGTCCTTGACCCGGTTGTAGCCGTTGGAGTGGGCCCGGCCCATGAAGCCATAGCCGATCATGCCGATCCGGAGCTGCTTTGCCATCTGTGAGTCCTTCCCTTTTCAGTTCCAGCCGTGCGCGTCGCGGACGGCGATCATGGTCTTGAGAATCGTGTTCCAGGTCTTGGGGTTTTCGAGCGTGGTGTTGGGGAACATGCAGCCGTCCCAGCAGATGTGCCTGATGCCGCGCTCTTCGGCGCCTTCGAGCCACTCGCCCGAGCACTTCACGATGTCGAGCTTGCCGGCGGGATCGTCGGCAGGGCAGTGCTTGCCCGTCTTGTCGTGCGAACCCGCACCGTGGACCTGGCCGTCGTTTTGGGCCACGTGGAAGTCGATCGTCCAGGGCCGGAGCCTGGCGACCATCTGCCTGTAGGCGGGCCAGAACTCAGCCTCGGTGTAGCCCGGCTGCACGAGGGCGTGCTCCGGGGCGTTGTAGCCGAGGAGGTAGAGGAAGGTGTGGGCCAGATCGGCCTGAAAGCCGAGCGTCTCCGGCATCCCGACCTCCTCGAGCAGATCGAGCATGTCCTTCCAGGAGTGCATCCCGGCCCAGCAGATCTCCCCTTCGGCAGCCAGCCGCTGGCCGTTGTCCCTGGCGATTTTCGCCGCCTCTCGGAATGTCTCGGCGATCTTGGCAGTATTGGCCCTGGGGTTCTCCCGCCACTTGGCCACCCCGAACTCGGCCGAGTCGATCCGGATCACGCCATACTTCCGCACGCCGTGCTTCTCGAAGACCTTCGCGATCCGGCAGGCCATCTTCACGGCCGAGAGAAACTTCTCCTTCGCGACCGCATCGCCCATCGCCGAATCGCCGACCGTGCCCGGCCAGACCGGGGCCACGAGCGAGCCGACCGTGAAGCCGTGTCTGGCAATGGTGTCGGCGATCGCCGTGAGTTCGGCGTCGCTCGCCTCTGGATTCGTGTGCGGCAGAAAGAGGAAATAATCGATGCCGTCGAACTTCTGGCCGTTGACGTTCGCCGCGGCGGTGAGTTCGAGCATCCGCTCGAGCGAGATCGGCGGCTCCTGGCCGGCGTCGCTGCCCTTGCCGACGAGGCCGGGCCACATGGCGTTGTGAAGTTTCGGGGCGGAGTGCGGCATTTGGTCAGGACCTTCTTCCATGCTTGGGGAGATCGGGATGGACGTCGGGGCCGAAGTATCGCAGCGAGACGAGCGGGCCGGGGCCGGTGTTCTCGACCGTATAGCCCTCGGCAGCCGCATCGGCGCTGATGAACAACTCGTCGGCCGTCATCTGGCCGAAGCGGATCAAGGTCGGCGTGGCGACGTCGTGCAGGCCGACCCGTCCCTCGCCCTGGACGGTGATCCAGCCGCTGGCTCCAGCGTCCTTGACCGTGATCTTCGCGCCCGGGTCGAGCGTCAGCTCCTTGGCACTGAAGAGCTGCTTGCCGTCGACATGGCCGTAGACGATCCAGCGGTCGGTCGCGCCCTTGTCACTCCGCCTCTCGTCCACGACGGGAGAGAGGAAGTTGCTCTCCTTGTAGTGCGTGTCGACGTTCTTCTCCCAGTCGAGCTGGCCGATGATGAAGTCGAGGTCGTGGTGCTTTTCCTTGGGCATGTCCTTGACGAGCAGGCTCCAGGGCACGGCACGGCCCTCGACGAGCGACTGGAACATCGCGAACACGTCGCTGCCCCACTGCGGTTCGTAGGTCAGCAGGGAGCCAGGGGCATGGAGAACGCC
>CAMDFJ010000024.1 GCA_945897435.1 Candidatus Kuenenia stuttgartensis
CCATTGGGCGACATGACCAGCTGGTCGCGGCCGAGCCGGCGGTGGAGTTTGTAGTTCCACTCCATGCTGTTGAAGTTGGAGTTGTGAATCGTCGAGAACCGTTGTGCCCCCTCGAATCCCGGCACGTTGGAGCCCAACGGGGTCACCAGAAATGATCCCGGCAGGGCGTTGAAGTTGTCCTGCTGGCCGTAGGCGAAGCCGCCGTAGTAGGTCATCTCCAGGGAGCGGTCGCGATCGACTTCGTCCCGGCCGAGGTACTTTCCAAGCGTCACCCGGGCTCCCGGTGCGAGGTCGAACGGAATGCCCGTGGTCGTGAAGGTGCCGACGGGGTCTTTTCGCCTTGGCGTGTACGAGACGTCGTACCCCAGGGTGCGGCGGAAGTTGCGGCTGCGACTGAAGAACAGCACGTCGGCCGAACCATACATGCGGCCGTTCGAGAACCAGTCGCCACTGCTGGCCTCGAAGGGCATTTCGTCCAGCGAGAAGTCATCGATCCGCAGGCCGTCCGCCGCCTTCGAAGACACGTCGACGAGCGATTCCTCAGAGACCTCCGCAGACCCTTCGCCCCCGGAGAGTGGTTTGTCGGGAAGGTTGAGCCGCTGATCCCGGACCGCAAGCGGTTCATCCCGGAGGATGATTTCACCGGGAGCGGCCCGCGGCCCGGTGACGTCTTCGGTGATCACACTCGGAATCCGGAACGGCGCCTCTTCGGCAATCGGGCCGTCGATCTGGTCGGCAAACTGAATCGGCAGGATCTCGTCGGCGGCATTTGCCGTGGCCAGGGCACCTTCCGCCAGGCAGGCCGCGGCCAGCAACAGAACTGCCGGCAGCCCCGAACGGGTCCGGAATTGAGGCATCGGGGAGTTCCGATTCTGGCTGTTCATGTCAGATCCAAAGCGGTCCGTTGCCGAGGAATCCCGGTCTGGGCCGAACATCCCTCGCATTCGTTAGACTTCTTCGTCATCGGAAGGACCGCTTCAAGAGAAATTCCCGGCCTATTCCGCAGAATCCCTTCCATCCACCCCATCCTGCCACCATTCGGACGCGGAGACTGTTCCATGCCCACCGGACTCGCCTCGCTGATCGCCTCGGGTACGAAACTCTGGCTCGATTCGGTCGATCCCGACCTCGTGGTCGAAGCCAGGGCGGCGGGGGCCACCGGGGCCACGAGCAACCCCGTCATCATCTCCGACCTGATCAAGACCGGCCGGTTCGACGACCGGATCGCCAGCCTCGTCGGCGAGGGCAGAGACGACGAAACGATCGCCTGGACCCTGACCGACGAACTCGTCCGCAAAGCCCAGGGCGTGTTCGAGGATGTCTGGACGGCCTCGCGGGGCAACGACGGCTGGGTGAGTTTCGAACTCGATCCGCTGCTCGAGGATCCGGCCAGCGGCCTGAGCGACGACGACCGCGTGGCCCGCTACGTCGAACTCGGGAAGAAGTGGTCGGCCGGCGGGCGGAACAGAATGATCAAGGTGCCGGCGACGGCGGCCGGAATCCGGGCCCTGGAGCCGCTTGCTGCGGCGGGCGTGCCGCTCAACGTGACGCTGATCTTCACCCTGCCGCAGTACGAGCGGGCCCGGGATTCCGTCTGGCGCGGGGCCCAGAAACGCGGCTCGCTCGAGGGGTTCAAGAGCGTCTACAGCGTCTTCATCTCGCGGATCGACGTGTTCACTGAAAAGCATGTTTCCGGCCTCTCACCCACGGCCCAGGGGATGCTCGCGATCGTCAACGCCAAGCGGGCCTGGGGAGCGAACCGCGACTTCTGGAAGACCAATCCCACGCCCCTCGCCCAGGAAATCGTGTTTGCCAGCACCGGTGTCAAACAGGCAGGCGTCGATCCCTGCCTGTATGTCGCGGCGCTTGCCGGTTCCGACATCCAGACGAACCCTCCGGCCACCAACCGCGCCGCCGACGACGCCTCGCGAACCTTCACCAGGCAGGTCGACCGGATGCCGCCCGATGCGGTGGTCGCGGAACTCGACGCCAAGGTCGACATGCACAGGCTCGAGCAGGTGCTGATGGAGGAAGGCGTGGAAAAGTTCGTGGCACCGCAGCGGGCCCTGCTCGACCTGATCGCCTCCCGGCGGGCGGCGTCGGCACGTCCGGCATAACCGCCCCTCCGCCCCCTTCCCTTCAGTTGCCTCCCCCGGTGATTCGATGGGAAAGAGAAGAGACGTTCCGCGGCGCTACCGCCGCGGCGGAGGAATCGGCACGTGACTCGGCACCACATCCTGCTCGTCGGACTGCTGCTTTTTTTCGCCGGCGTGCAGTTCCGCATGGTCGAATCGTTCACGCTCAGCGAACGATCGAGCCACTTCGTCTCGGCCCAGATGGGCGGGGGGCAGCAGCAGCAAAGCCTCTGGGGCAACGCCCCCGGCAGGAAGGTCGTCTCGCCGCCCCGCTGGCTGGGGCTGGCGCTGATGTCGGTCGGATCTGTCCTGACGCTCAAAAGCCTGACAAAGACGGGCCTTGGCGGCTGAGCGGTGGCCGCCGGCCCCCCAGGGCACCGGTCCGTCGCGGCCCTCACTGAATTCTCACGGCTTTTGGCGCTGCCGTTCGACGATGGCCTGAGTACTGTTCATCGGGAGGCGATCGAAGGCCCCGGGAGAAGACACGCATGAAGGTGCGGTCCCTGTTCATCTCCGACGTGCACCTCGGGTGCGGATTTTCGCGAACCGAGGATCTGTTCGCGTTTCTCGGCCGGCTCGAACCCGAGAATCTCTATCTCGTGGGCGACATCATCGACGGCTGGAAGTTGAAGCGAAACTTCGTCTGGAACGACACCTGCAGCTTCGTCGTCCGCCGGATTCTCGGCATGCTGAAGCGGGGCACGCGGGTCTATTACGTCACCGGCAACCACGACGAGTTCCTGCGGGAGTTTTCCCCGCACACCTTCGGCCACATGGAACTGGCCGACCAGTTCGTCCACGAAACGGCCGACGGCCGCCGGCTGCTCGTGATCCACGGCGACTGCTTCGACCACCTCACGAAGCATGCCGCCTGGGTCTACCACCTGGGCGACCGGGCCTACACGCTCGCCCTGCACATGAACAGCTGGATGAACTTCGTCCGCCGCTCGCTCGGCTATCCCTACTGGTCGTTCAGTTCGATGCTCAAAACGCGGGTCAAGCGGGCGGTCAACTTCATCAACGACTTCGAGCACTTCGTCGCCCGCTACACCCAGCAGCAGGGCTGCTCGGGCGTGGTCTGCGGCCACATCCACGTACCCGCGATCCGGCGTATCGACGAGATCGACTACTTCAACTGCGGCGACTGGGTCGAGCACTGCTCGGCCCTCGTCGAGCACGTCGACGGCCGGATGGAACTCGTCGGGCTCGACTCCTTCGCGAATGAGTCGGCGGCCGAACTGCCCGAGGAGGAGGCCCCGATGCCGGCCCGTCCGACCCGATTCCCGGAGGGCCTTCCCGCCGAGATCGGCATGATCGCGATGTCGGTCGCCTCCCGCTATGCCGCCTCGACCCCAGGGCTCTCGCCGAAGTAGTACTTCTTGGCGTCGGGGTTGGAGAGCACCTCCTGGGCGGTGCCATGACAGAGCACCTTGCCGGCCCGGATCACGTAGCTGCGGTCGGTGATCGCCAGCGTCTCCCGCTCACGGTGGTCGGTGATCAGGATCGAAATCCCGTCGTCCCGCAGGCCGCGGATGATCTTCTGGATCGAGTGGATCGTGACCGGGTCGATGCCCGTGAACGGCTCGTCAAGGAGGATGATTCGCGGCTCAGTGACGAGGCAGCGGGCGATCTCGAGCCGACGTTTCTCGCCCCCGGAGATGTAGTGGGCCTTGGAGCGGCGGATCTTGACGATGTCGAACTGCTCGATCAATTCGTCGCACCGCCGCCTCCGCTCCCTTCGGTCCATCCCGATCAGCTCCATGATCGCAAGCAGATTTTGCTCGACGGTGAGCTTGCGAAAGACGCTCTGTTCCTGGGCGAGATAGCCCATTCCGCCATCCCGCGACCGCTTGAACATCGGCCAGTGGGTGATCTCGGCGTCGTCGAGCAACACCTTGCCCGCGTCGGGCATCACGAGTCCGCAGGTCATCCGAAAACTGGTCGTCTTGCCGGCGCCGTTGGGCCCCAGCAGGCCGACGATTTCGCCGCTTTCGACGTGAAACTCCACGCCATCCACCACGCGGCGGCGACCGTAGTTTTTCACCAGACCTTCGACCGACAGCAGCGGCATCGGCTCCTCCCTGAGCGTTACCGGACCGTCCCCATCCTTGCGAAGTTGGGCCACGAGGGCAATCGCAGCTGGAAGCCCCCGATTTTCACCGGAATGCTCCATTGTGCCGGGATGGCATGGGGCCAAAAGATGGCCATCGCCCGGCCGATGAGGAGTTCGCGGTCGACATGATGGCCGGCGATCCACATCCGGCTGTCCTTGCTGGCCGCGGAGTTGTCGCCGAGCACGAGGAACTGGTCTTCGAGCAGCGGAAACTCGAGCCTGTCCCGCTCGATCAACTCGCCGGGCCTCGTGCCGACGTCGAGGGCACCGATGTAATAGAGGTCGCGGAGCACCCGCAAATCGGCCACCTGGACGGCCGCCCCGGTCACCCGGATGCCGACCGGGGTCAGGTCGCCCGACCCGTTCATGCCGGGCTCGATCTCACCGTCGTAAGGCTGACGAACCGCGGCCTCGTCGATCGTCTCTGCCCAGACCGCCGGCCGGTCGAATTCCACCTTCCGGTCATCGACGAACAGCGTCAGTTCATCGTCGACGTTGGCGAAGAGCAGCTTCCAGGAGCCCTTGCCCCGGATTCGCGTCCGGGCCTTGGCCGCGTCTGCCGCTGCGACCCCGGCGATCGCGAGCCTGGCTTCGCCGGTCGAGAGGTCGATCTGGCAGCGGTGGGCCACACCCGCCTCGACGAGGTCGATCGATAGCGAGCCGGACTGCCCGAGCGTTTTGAGTTGGAATTCCACAGCCAGATCGCCGACCCAGTGGGGACGGGTGGCGATGGCGTTGTAGGGCTGGAAATCGTCGATCAGCCGCGGCCGGGCCTTGCCTTCGACAGGCTCCCCCGCCTGAAGGGCGTTCCAGACCTCCGCGGTCGGCAGCAGGTGGCGGAATCGCAGCGTTGCTGCGTCGTCGCCCTCTGGGCAGGAGACAGCGAACGACCGCCCCTCGTCATCGCTCCGCCAGCGGCAGGCCACCTCACGATCGGAACGCGACCAATCGCTCCAGGCCGTGGGCCAGCCGGCCGCGCGGAGTTCTGGCGAGACGTAGCGGCTGTCATGGACGACCTGGAGCATCGCCCGCATGGTGTCGCTGGGCTTGCGGGCGATCGCGGCGGGCTCGTCGCCGCGGTTGATCCAGATGTCGCCGGCAACGATCGAGACGGTTTCACCCGGCAGGCCGACGAGCCGCTTGATGTAGTTGGTCTTGGCGTCCTCCGGATACTTGAAGACGACCACGTCCCAGCGTTTCGGGTCGGCGAGATCGTAGGCATACTTGCTGACCAGAATCCGATCGCCGTTGAACGACGGATAGCGGGGGTCGTAGCCGAGGCCGTCGGCGGTCTCCGTCACCAGCCGCGTCTCGTGGCCGCAGTTGGGGCAGCGGGCCGCGGGCACGAGTTTGCCGGCGAGCCTGGTCCGCAGCTGATTGATCGGTCCCCGGTCGCTTTCGAGCAGATCGACCCGCCGACGGGCCGTTTCCCGCTCTTCCTGATTGCTGAACCGGTCGACCATCCTCGACTTGAGGGTCTTGAGTTCCCGTTCCAACCGCGTCTGCTCCATTCGCAGGCTCTGCGACTGGTCGTCCTCCTCGGCGCTGCAGCCGACGCGAAACGGCCGGCTGCAGGATTCGCAGGCGAGATCCTTGTGGCGGCCCATCAGCGTTGGAGCCATCGAGCCGGTCGGGATCACGAAGGCCTCGGCCTCGAAGGCCCGAAAGAGGAGCGCCAGCGTGAAGGCGACGACGATCGATTCGACCGTCTCCCGGCCCCAGCCGAGCGGCCCGCGAACGATATCGCCGGGCAGCGGCCTGCCGCGGGGATCGCCCGGCGCCATCACGCTTCGGGATGCGGGACCGGTCTGGCCGGCTTCAGGTTTCATGAGACAGCATCCTCCACTCGGGATAACCGGCCGGACAACTCTCGGACAGCCGCTACTTGCGGCATGCCATCACGGCTGCCTCGACATCATCGTAGGTGAACGGCCTGCCGAGGCGGGCCCGGGCCGATTCGTCGTCGAAGCGGGTGGCGAGCGAGCCGTCGCTGGCATACACGAACACGGCCGGGACACTCGTCAGGTCGAGCTTGGCTGAGAAAACGTCGGCCTCCTCACGGCCGATCAGATTCACGATCTTCTTGGCGCCGACGCTCTCGAGAAAGGTCCGCACCTTCGGCAACACATCCTCCGGGCTGCCGATTCCCTCGTAATCGAACGACAGCGAGATGCAGACGATCTCGTCACCGAACCGGTCGGCGAGCGCCACCAGCCGCGGGAACTCCTTCACGCAGGGAGGACAGGATGTGCTCCAACAGTCGACGACCACGATCCTGCCGCGGTGCCTGGCGACCTCCGCCTCGAACCCCGCCGGATCGACGAGCGTGAGTGAGACCGGCGGCCCGGCGGCCCGGGCCGGAGCGGGGAGCCAGAAACCGAGCATTCCCGTCAGGACGACCATCGACGAGAATCGATGGCGGCTTTTCATCATGAACCGATTCCAACACATTCGCCACAAGCCTCCGGTCATTCTCGTCTCAAGGCGGGAGCTGGTCGTCGTCTGCGCCCCGATGCGGAGCCATGTCAACCTTTCCCATATTGTGCGCAGCTGCGGCTGTTTCGCCATCCAGCGGGTGATCGCCACCGGCACGGCACGGCTCGACGAGAAGATCGCCCGCGACGGCGCCGATTCGGTCGAACTGGAGGTGCATCGCAGCCTGCCGCCCGTGCTGACGCGGCTGCGGGCGGAGGGCTATGAACTGGTCGGCCTCGAGCAGACGACCAACTCGGAATCCCTGTTCTCATTTCCCTTCGCGGCCCGAACGGCGCTGGTGATTGGCAACGAGCGGACGGGACTCGAGCCCGACGCGCTTGCCCTCCTCGACCGGGTTGCAGAAATCCCGATGGCAGGCATGCCCCACAGCCTCAACGCCGCCACCTCCGCCTCGATCGCCGTCTATGAGTATTGCCGGCAGTTCCCTGCGGGCGGCGGAACCGCTGAATCGACTGCAAGGCCCGGGGCCGGCCCCGGATGACGATCGTCGTCGGCACCGATGAGGCGGGCTACGGGCCGAATCTCGGCCCGCTCGTCGTGGCGGCCACGGTCTGGCGGCTCGACTGTCGGGCCGCCGCCGCCGAAGCGACGCTCGTCGGCGCGGCGGACGCCTGCAACCGACTGCCGGGCGACGGTCACCTCTGGGGCGACTCGAAAACGATCTACAAGGCTGGTGAAGGGAAGTCGGGCGACGGCCTGGCGGGGCTCGAGCGGGGCGTGCTCGCCGGGATCTGGCTGGCGACCGGATCCATTCCGGCTGACCGACCGGCGCTGGCCGCGGCGCTCGGTCAGATCGATCCTCCGGAACACGGGCCATCCCTTCCGGCCGGCAGGGAGCCGCGGCTCGACGAGATCCGGCTGCCTGGGGCGGCGGATTCAAAGGCCTGTCTGGACGTCGCCGAGGCGGTCCGCGAACTGTTGCAGCCACGGGGCGTGACGCTTGCGGCGATCGTCTCTCGGGCGATCCATCCGGCGGAATTCAATTCGCTGCTCGACTCCGGTCTCAACAAGTCCGACATCCTCTCGCGGGTGACCCTCGAACTCGCGGCGGCGGCGGCCGGCCTCGAGGCCGCAGACGAGGTCCTCGTCTGGTGCGATCGTCACGGTGGCCGCAAGGCCTACGCGTC
This sequence comes from Candidatus Kuenenia stuttgartensis, assembly GCA_945897435.1. GTDB lineage: Bacteria > Planctomycetota > Planctomycetia > Pirellulales > UBA1268 > RGVT01. Next base: position 7,872 of record CAMDFJ010000024.1, read on the forward strand.
GCTCGTGGCGCGACACTTCAACACGCCTCTCGTGCAGACGATCGAGGAGACACCCCGGCGTTCGGCCTATGCCCTGCCAGCCTCCGGCCTGCAGATCGAGTTTTGTGTCGGCGGCGAAGAGCGGCTTCCGGTGGCGCTGGCGAGCATGACGGCAAAGTACGTCCGCGAACTCTCGATGCGGGCCTTCAATGCATGCTGGTCTGCCCGCCTGCCCGGTCTCGCCCCCACGGCCGGCTATCCGCTCGATGCCCGTCGCTGGATGGGCGAGGCAGCCACGGCCGTCCGGGCTGCCGGCATTCCCGAGTCGGCGATCTGGAGACGCTGCTGAACTTGCCCCGCCTCGAATCCGGGATGACAATGCCCGCATGGCATCTCTCACCACGCATCTCTACGTCGTTCGCCACGCCTGGGCCGAGGATCAGGGCCCAGGCATCGACGATCACGCCCGCCGGCTCACCAAAAAGGGGATCCGGCGATTCGAACGATTCATGAAACACCTCCGCGACGGTGGGATGGAGGTCGACCTGATCGCCACCAGCCCGCTGGTCCGGACCCGCGAGACGGCGGAGATCATGGCGGAAGTGCTCAGCGGTTCCCCGCGGATCGAGGTCGTCGACGCCCTCGCCCCCTCATCCGACTGGCAGTCGCTGGTCGAATGGACGATCGATCAGGACGCAACCCGGGTCGCCTGGGTCGGCCACATGCCCTGCGTCGGCCGGCTCGTGGCCCTGACGATCGGCGACGGCTCGGCGGCGATCCGGATGCAGAAGGGGGCGGTCGCCTCGATCCGGCTGGACGACGGCCCGGGGCAGCCCGGCGAACTCGAATGGCTCGCGACGGCGGACGTCGTCGAAGCGGACTGAGCGGCGATTGGAGCCCGACGCTCGACACCCCTGCCGGGCCGAGGCTAGGCTGTCTTTCGGTCTCGCTCTTCGTTCGGTCGTTCGATCGGCCCCGGGGTCTCAAATCGCATGGATCAGTTTCGCAGAATTCAGGCCGGCAAGACCGGCGACATCCACATGGTGCTCTTCAAGGACAAAAAGATCCTCGACGACACCGTCCTCGACGAGATCAAGTCTGAGATCATGACCCTGATCGGCAAGGCCTCCGGCCCCGACATGCTCCTCGACTTCGGCAACGTGGAGTTCATGTCGAGCGCCATGCTCGGCCTGCTCGGCACGCTGCACCGCAAGATTGCGGCAGGCCACGGCCGGCTGAAGATGTGCAACATCCGACCCGAGATCTTCCAGGTCTTCAAACTGACGAATCTCGACAAGCTTTTCAGCATCCACAAGGATGCCCCGACCGCACTCGCAACCTTCACCTGAGCTTGCGGGCAGCCGATCCGCGGAGGGATCTGATGGCGGGCGTCGACGTGGTGATCGCCGAGGACAGCCGTATCCAGGCGAAGATTCTCCAGAAACGGCTCACCGATGCCGGTCATGCCGTTCGCTGGGCCGAGAACGGCTCCGATGCGCTCGTGCTCGTCCGCGAACGACGGCCCGACATCGTGATCTCCGACATCGAGATGCCCGTGATGACGGGCTACGAGTTCTGCAAGGCGGTGAAGAGCGATCCTGGGCTGAAGACGATCCCCTTCATCATGATGTCGACGCTCTCCGATCCGATCGACATCATCCGCGGCCTCGATGCCGGTGCCGACAACTACGTCACCAAGCCCTACGACCCGGACTACCTGCTCGGCCGCATGCAGTCGCTCCTCGATTCGCCCGTCGGCGACACCACCGAGGCGGCGATGCTGGAGGTCGCCCTCGCCGGGCAGAAGTTCCGCGTGCACGCGGGCCGGCAGCAGGTGCTGAACCTGCTGGTCTCGACCTTCGAAAATGCCGTCGCCAAGAACCAGGAACTGATCGCCACCAACCAGGATCTCTCCGTCACCCGCGACAGGCTCCAGCAGAGCAACGCCGAACTGACGAATCTCAACGAGGAGATCTCCCGTCGCAATGCCCAGATGGTCCGCGACCTCGAGGCGGCCGCCAAGGTGCAGCGTTCGCTGCTCCCCGCGGCCGACGTGACGCTCGCCTCTGCCGAAGTGGCCTGGCGGTACGTGCCCTGCCACAGTCTGGCGGGGGACTTTCTCAACTTTTTCCCACTCGACGACCAGCATGCCGGCCTGTTCGTGGTCGATGTCAGCGGCCACGGCGTGCCCTCGTCTCTGATGGCGGTGACCGTCGGCAGGTTCCTCACGCCCAAGGTCTCCGAGCAGTCGCTGCTGGTGCGGCAGGGTGCCGACGGCGGCCTCGTCATCGCCTCGCCGGCCGAGGTCGCCACCCAGCTCAACAGGCTCTTTCAGGCGGATGAATTCTCCGGCCTCTACTTCACGATGCTCTACGGCGTGCTGCACCTGCCGAGCGGACGGCTCGATTACGTGTCGAGCGGCCACCCGGCCCTGCTGCGGGCCGCGGCGGCAGGTGGGGTCGAGTTTCACGGCATCGACGGCTTCCCGATCGGCTTCGTGCCGGATGTGGAATACGAGCAGCGGTCGTTGCAGCTTTCCCCAGGCGACCGGATCTATCTCTATTCCGATGGCGTGACCGAGGCGATGGACAAGGACCGGGAGCCGCTCGGAGACCAGGCCCTCGCCGACTTCATCGCCGGCAGTCGGGGCCAGCCGCTCGAACAGTCTGTCGCCGGCCTGCTGGAGACCGTCGAGCAGTGGTGCCAGCCGAACGGCCCGCTCGACGACGTCTCGATCCTCGGCCTCGAATGGCGGCAGGCGGAGTAAATCCGCGGCATTCAGCCAGGTTTGCCAGGTTCCTGTCCGGGCCTAGAATGGCAGGCCGCCACGGATGCCATCCCGGGGCAGGCGGCGGCCGGCGGTTACGGGGTCGTCAACCAGCCAGCGGAATATTCTTTCTTCTTCAGGAACCTGCGCGATGAACCGCTTCCCCCCGTTCTCGGAATCCACTCAGGTCCGGCTTGTTCTGGCGGCAGGCCTGCTCGTCGCCTCCGGCTGTGCACCCTCCGGGACGGTGTCCGGTCAGAACAAGGTCGTCGAAGTCGAAGCCGTCGAGATCGTGCCGGCCCAGGGCACCAGTTCGCCCGCGGCTTCGGCCACATCCACCGCCCTCGACGAGGCGGCGACGGCGACGAAGCAGGTCGACGAGGCCAAGGCTGCGGCCGACAAGGCGATCGCTGAGGCCGGAAAGACGATCGCTGAGCCGGTTGCAAAGCCGGCGGCCCGGGAAACGGTGATGCTCGGCGATCCATCGCTGACCTCCGGAGTGCCGGGGCAGGGACCGATCACCCTCGCCGAGATCGACACCTGGCTTGCCAATCCGAAGAACTTCATCGAACTCGATCCGGTGCTTCCGCTCGGGCTCTCTCAAGGGGCATCGCAGATCACCGGCCTCGACAAGAACCCGCTCACCCGCGCCAAGATCGAACTCGGCCGGCAGCTCTATTTCGATCCGCGACTCTCGGCTGATGCGACCGTGAGCTGCGCCAGCTGCCACAACCCGACCGAGGGCTACTCGGCCCACACGAAGACCGGTGTTGGTGTTCGTGGCCAGCTCGGCGGCCGCAACTCGCCCGTCTCGTTCAATCGCATCCTCACAGGCGCACAGTTTTGGGATGGCCGGGCGGAATCGCTCGAGGCCCAGGCGGTTGGGCCGATCCAAAACCCGATCGAGATGGGGTTCACCCACGAGGGCGTCGTCAAGCGGCTCGGGGAAATGCCGGTCTACAAGAAACAGTTCGAGGCGATCTTCGGCGACCTCACGATCGACCGCGTGGGGCAGGCCATCGCGGCCTTCGAACGGGCCCTCGTCACCGCACCATCGCCCTACGACTACAACGAGCAGTTTCGAAGTTTCGCCAATCTCGATCCGGACGACATTGCCGACGACCCCGAACTGGCCGCCAAGTATGCCGAGGCCAAGGCGGCCGTCGAGGCCCATCCGATGTCGGAATCGGCCAAGCGGGGTCGGGAGATCTTTTTCACCGAAAAGGGCAACTGCACCGCCTGCCATGTCGGGGCGAATCTGGCCGACGAGAAGTATCACAACCTCGGCGTAGGGATGGACAAGCCGGAGCCGGATCTGGGCCGGTTCGTCGTCACCAAGGATCAGAAGGACACCGGTGCCTTCAAGACGCCGACCGTGCGAAACGTGGCCCTGAACGCCCCCTACATGCACGACGGATCCGTGGCCACGCTGGAGGAGGTGGTCGACTGGTACGACAAGGGCGGTCACCCAAACCCGTACCTCAGCGACAAGATCCGGCCGCTGAAGCTGACCGCGCAGGAGAAGGCGGACCTCGTCGCCTTCATGCAGGCCTGCACCGGTCCGACGCCGACCGTCGAGGTCAGTCGTCTGCCCGGAGACTGACGTGAGCGGAATCCAGGATCGGTCGCAATGGCTCCCGATTTCGGCAGCGGAGCGGCCTTTCTATGCCGGTGTCGATCTCGGTGGCACCAACATCAAGGCGGGCCTCGTCGACAACCGGGGCCGCACGCTCGCCTTTCACACCGAGCCGACCCATGCCGCCCGGGGGCCTGAAGACGCCGCCGCCAGGATGGGCCGCGCCGTGAAGACGCTCTGCGAACAACTCGGAATCGGCACCGACGACCTGCCCCGCGTCGGCCTCGGCACGCCCGGTCCGCAGGACCTGCGGACCGGAGTGATCATCAAGGCGGGCAACCTGCCCGGCTGGGATCGATTTCCGATCCGTGACCGGGTGGCCTTCCACTGCGGCCGCAAGGTCACCTATTCCAACGATGCCAACGCCGCCGCCTACGGCGAGTATTGGGTTGGCGGGGCCCAGAACTGCCAGAGTCTCGTGCTGCTGACGCTCGGGACTGGTGTCGGCGGCGGGATCATCGTCGAAGACCTCTCGATCGACGGGGCGCACAGCCACGGATCGGAGTGCGGCCACATGCTCGTCGATCCGACTGAAAATGCCAGGCTCTGTCCCTGCGGCCAGCGGGGCCACCTGGAGGCCTACGCCAGCGCCACCTCCCTCAAGGCACTCGCCCGCGAGGCACTCACGAGGGCGACGGCTGGCTCCCTCTTCCAGGCGGTCGCTGCCGGCGAGGAACTGACACCGATCCTGATCTCCCGGGAGGCTGCCGCGGGCGACCCGCTGGCCATGGATCTGATCCTCGAAGCCGGTCGCTGGCTGGGAATCGGGGTCGTCTCGCTGATGCACACGATCGACCCGGAAATCGTCCTTATCGGCGGTGCCATGACGTTCGGCGGCGAACAGGCGGCCGTCGGCAGGGCATTCATCGAACGGATTCGGGGCGAGGTGCGTTCCCGCACGTTTCCGCTCCTGGCTGAAAAAACCCAGATCCGCTTTGCCAGCCTCGGCGGCGACGCCGGCTACATCGGTGCGGCCGGTCTGGCCCGCGCCGCAGAACGACATCGGGCGTCCTGAGCCGCGGCCGACTACAATGCCGGCATGGCTATCGACTGCAAGCACATCCGCAACTTCTCCATCGTCGCCCACATCGACCACGGCAAGAGCACGCTCGCCGATCGTCTGCTCGAACGGACCGGAACCGTCGAGAAGCGGCAGCTCAAGGAGCAGATGCTCGACGACATGGAACTCGAGCGGCAGCGGGGCATCACGATCAAGGCCCGGGCCGTTCGGATGGAGTGCCGGCACAACGGCGAACTCTACGAACTCAACCTCATCGACACCCCCGGCCACGTCGACTTCCACTACGAGGTCTCCCGCAGCCTGGCCTGCTGCGAGGGGGCGGTGCTTCTCGTGGATGCCTTCCAGGGGGTCGAGGCCCAGACCGTCGCCAACGCCTACGCGGCGATCAACCAGAACCTGACGATCGTGCCGGTGATCAACAAGGTCGACCTGGTCCACGCCCGGGTCGACGAGGTGCTCACCGAGATGGAGCAGAGCCTGGCGATCGACCCCACGGAGGTGATCCGGGCGAGCGCCAAGACGGGCATCGGCATCGACGACCTGCTGGCCGCGATCGTGGAGCGGATTCCGCCCCCGACCGGTGATCCCCAGGCGACGTTGAGGGCGATGATCTTCGACAGCCACTACGACAGCTACCGGGGCGCGATCACGTATGTCCGGCTCGTCGACGGCACCGTTCGGAAGGGGCAGAAGATCCGCTTCCTCGAGACAGGGGTGACGCACGAGGTGCTGGAACTCGGCCAGTTCGTGCCCCAGCGCCGGGCCTGCGACGAGCTCTCGGCCGGCCAGGTCGGCTATCTCGTCTGCAACATCAAGGACGTCAAGCAGGTCCACATCGGCGACACGGTGACGATCCCCGGCGATCATGCCGCCTCCCCGATGCCCGGCTACAAGCCGCCCCAGCGGATGGTCTACTGCGGCCTCTATCCGTCGGAGGGGGAAAACTTCGAGGAGCTCCGCGACTCGCTCGAGAAACTGGCGATCAATGATCCCTCGTTCGAATTCGCCCCCGAGTCGAGCGAGGCGCTTGGCTTCGGCTTTCGCTGCGGCTTCCTCGGCCTGCTCCACATGGAGATCATCCAGCAGCGGCTCGAGCAGGAGGCCGATCTCGACCTGGTCCAGACGGCCCCCAACGTCACCTACCAGATCCTCAAGACGGACGGCGAAACGATCAACATCACCAACCCGCAGGACGTGCCCGACACCGGGCAGATCGAGGAGTTTCGCCAGCCGATCGTGCGGACCAACTTCCTCACGCCGGTCGAGCACATCGGCCCGATCATGCAGCTCTGCACCGATCGTCGCGGCGTCTACCTGAAGACGGAATACCTCTCGCCGACCCGGGCGATGCTCACCTTCGACCTGCCATTGGCCGAGGTGATCTACGACATGCACGACAAGCTCAAGAGCGTGACCCGGGGCTACGGCACCATGGACTACGAACTCGTGGGCTATTTCCCCGCCGACCTCGTCCGCCTCGACATCCTCGTCGGTGGCAAGAAGGTCGACGCCCTGTCGATCATCTGCGACCGCCGCGACGCCGACCGCCGCGGCCGGGCGATCGTCAAGAAGCTCCGGGGCGAGATCGACCGCCACATGTTCGAGGTGGCCCTCCAGGCTGCGATCGGGACCAAGGTGATCGCCCGCGAGACGATCTCCGCGATGCGGAAGAACGTCACTGCCAAGTGCTACGGTGGCGACATCTCCCGCAAGAAGAAGCTCTGGGCCAAGCAGAAGGAGGGGAAGAAGCGGATGAAGAGCATCGGCTCGGTCGACATCCCTCAGAAGGCCTTCATGGCCGTGCTCGACACCGGCACCGATCGGCAGTGATTCCTGCTGCCCGATGTGGGACAGGCTTCAGCCTGTCGTGGAGGAGCATCGGCGTCTCGCGAAGGTCGAGGTTGCCCAGATACCGTGCCGGATCGCTCTATCGCCGGCCTGCTAGGCCACGCCGAGGACGTGCCAGCCGGCGTGTCGGCCGGCGGCGATGTCGAGATCGGGGTCGTCGCCGACGAGCAGAATCTCCGCCGGCTCGCATCCGAGGCGTTGCTCGACCGTCCGAAAAAACTCGGCTGCCGGCTTCCGCCAGCCGATCTCCGACGAGGCAAACACCTGATCGGCCCAGGAGAGCGGTTCGATCAGGCCGGCAATCGCATGGAGCCGCTCGTCGAAATTGCTCGCCAGCGCCACCGTCAGCCCGCGATCGAGCGCAGCCCTCATCAAACCGCTGCCGAACGGCAGCGGCCGCCAGGCCTCGACCCGCCCAAAATGATCCCAGAGGTCGGCGAAGATGGCGTCCGTCTCAGGCTGCTGATCGAAGACCTCGGCGACGATCGCCCGCCAGCGGGCTGCCTCCCGGCCGCGGCTCGTGGCAAATGGCGGTGAGGCCGCGGCATCGATCGCTTCCTGCCGCCGCCAGGCGGCCGAGAATCGCTCGCGAATCTCACCGGGATCGCGTTCGAGTCCCTGTCGGGCGGCCGCTGCCGCATAGGCCTGCGGCACCGACGGCGAGGGCTCGACGAGCGTGCCGACCACGTCGAAGACGACGGCCCTGAGACCAGGCGGGGGCTCCCAGCCGCCGGGCCTGAAGGACGCTGCGGCGGCTTTGATGGCTTCGTTCAACGCTCGTGCTAACGCCGCGGGATGAAGCCCAGATCGAGACCGAAGACAAACATCATCAGGGTCAGGATCAGGGCCAGGCCGACGTAGGACAGGGCCGCCACGACGCCCTCGCTCGGAGGCTTGCCGCGGATCCACTCGTAGGCCAGAAACACCATATGCCCGCCATCCAAAACGGGGATGGGGAGGAAGTTCACGACCGCCAGATTCGCGCTCAGCATCGTCAAAAAGAGGAGGAATCGGCTGAAACCCTCCTCCGCCGACTTTCCTGCCTGCTTGGCGATCTCGATCGGGCCGCCGAGCATCCTGGGGCTGATCTGGTTGCTGGTCATCTTTTGGAGAAAGGTGTAGACGAGCGACAGGTCGTCGATCGCCTTGCCGAATCCCTGTCGCAGGGCGGCCATGAAGGAGCCGGCACGAACCATCCTGTAGACGGGTTCGAAGAGCAGGCCCCGGTCGACGACGAATCGACCCGGACTCGTCTCCGGCTCGAGCGTCACCTCCCTGCTGCCGCCGTCGCCGCTGCTGATCGTGAGTTTCAGTTTCGTCCCGGGATCGACCTGCTGCAGCGCCGCCATCACGTAGGGCCAACTCGGAGAGGTCTTTGAGAGCTCCAATCCATCCGCCTGCCGGCCGTCAGAACCCTGCGGACCAGGCGTCAGGAATCGTACGGCCGTGATCCGCTCGCCCGGCCGGATTCCGGCCCGCGACGCCGGGCCGTCGGCATCGACATCGGCCACGACGGCATCGACGCCGATCGCCACACCGATCGACGAGAGCGACACCGGACTGGCCGGCCAGCGAGACTCCTCGATCCAGCTGACGTTGCGGGGTGAGATCCGGATCTCACGCCTGGCACCCGACCGCTCGACGGTCAATCCGATCTCGGAGTCGCTCTTCACCCGCAGCCGGGCATCGAGCGTGAACGGATCACCGATCGGTTCGCCATCGACCGCTACCAGCAGGTCGCCCACCTCGACGCCGGCGGCGGCGGCGGGAGAATCGTCCTGCACTGCCCGAACCGGCATCGCGGTCATCGTCATGCCAGTCGACCGAACTTCCTGGGCGGGCACTTCGACGGAGAGCGTTGTCGCCGTGCCGCCCTCGGGCGTGCGGGTGATGGTGAGTTTCACGGGTCTCTCGGACACCCGGGCGAGGGCGGCGATCAGTTCGGCATAGGAAGCCACAGGCGTGCCATCGACGGCGGTGATCGTGTCGCCCGCCAGCAGCGGCGGCTGGGCCCTGCCTGCCGCACCGGGAAGGCCTTCGCCAGGATTCTTGGCAGGGTTTCTCGGCAGGTCCTTGGGCAGCGTCAGGGAGAACGGGCTCGTCACGCCGACTGTCGGCACCCCGAGGTCGGTGTCGGGGCGGAGCGTGACGACCTTCGTCGCGCCGTCGGCAGGCCGACGAATCGTAAACTCGACTCCCTTCGAGACATCGCCGAGCGTGACGCCCTTCTGAAGGTCGGAAAAGATCGGATTCTTCTTGGTCCCGATCGCCGTGATCTCGTCGCCCGTCCGCAGGCCGGCTCGCCATGCGGCCCCGCCGGGACGGACGCCCGAAACCGCACAGGTCAACTCCCGGACGCCGAGCCCGAAGGCCCAGGAGGCCATCAGGATCGCGAAGATCACGTTCATGATCACCCCGGCCGAGATGATCGCCATCCGCTCGGGGACGGTCTGGGCCGGATAGCTGCGGGGATCCCAGGCCGGATGCGGACCGGATACCGGCTCCGGGGGCAGGTCGCCCGATTCGAACGCAGCCCGGGCCCGATCCGCCTCCTTGGCGGCGGCGGCCGGGTTGTCGTCTTGGCCGAGCATCTTCACATAGCCGCCGAGCGGCAGGGCACCGATGCCGTACTCGGTCTCGCCCCACTTGAAACTCGCCAGTTTCAGTCCACCGACATCGAATCCGATGAAGAACTTCTCGCACTTCACGCCGCAGGCCTTGGCGACGAGAAAGTGGCCCAGTTCATGGACGAAGATCACGAAGCCGAAGCCGAGGGCGACCTGAAGCACGACCCACCAGCTGGCAGGGTTCAGTGCCCACTCCAGCCAGGTCGCCGCGGCGAAGATGCCTTCTGCCGCCAATCCGTTCAAACACAGACCCACTTCACGACCTCCTGTCTGGCCCATGCGTCGAGTCGACGAATCTCGTCGAGCGACGGATCGGCTTGGAATGGATGCTCGTCCAGCACCCGGGCACACACGTCCGCGATATCGGTAAACCGGATCTCGCCGTCGAGGAATCCCCGGACCGCCTCCTCGTTGGCCGCGTTGAGCACGGCGCCGCAGCTGCCGCCGCGGGATGCCGCCTCGTGGCCGAGCCGCAACGCGGGAAACCGCTGCGGATCGGGCGGCTCAAACTCCAGACCAACCGCCCGGGAGAAGTCGAACCGTCGGGACGGTCCCGGCAGTCGCCGCGGATGCAAAAGGGCATACTGGATCGGGAGCTTCATGTCGGGCGGACTGAGTTGGGCGATCACGGAGCCATCGACGAATTCGACGAGCGAGTGCACGATCGACTGCGGGTGGACGATCACGCCGAGCTTCTCTGAGGGAACGCCAAACAGCCACCTCGCCTCGATCAGCTCGAGCGCCTTGTTCATCATGGTCGCCGAATCGATCGTGATCTTGCGGCCCATCGACCAGGTCGGGTGCCTGAGGGCCTCGGCGGGAGTCGCCGCCGCCAGCGCCGCCTGAGACCAGGTGCGAAACGGGCCGCCACTCGCCGTCAGCACGATCCGCTCGACCTCGTCGAAGCCGCCCGAACGCAGGGCCTGATGGATCGCCGAATGCTCGCTGTCGACCGGCAGGATCCTGGCGCCGGTCCGTTCCGCCAGCCGCATCACGAGCGGGCCGGCCATCACGAGCGTTTCCTTGTTGGCCAGGGCCACCGTCTTGCCGGCATCGACCGCAGCCCAGGTGCTCCGCAACCCGGCGGCCCCCACGATGGCGGAGACGACCCGGTCCACCTCGGGCGACCGGACGAGGTCGTCGAGCGGCTCCGGTCCGACCGCCAGCCGGGTGCCGGCAGGCAGATCTGCGACATCCAGATCGCCGGCTGCCGCCGCATCGGCGACCACGATCCATGCCGGGCGAAAGATCCGCGCCTGCTCGACGAGTGCCCGGGTGCTGCGGTTGGCCGCGAGGAGGTAGGGGACGAGCCTCCCCTCCGAGGCCGCGATCACCTCCAGCGTGCTTGTGCCCACGCTCCCGGTCGAACCGAGCACCGCCACGTTCAAGCCACCTGAAGCTGGCGGCGGGGGTGTTCGGGGATGGGGCGGCATGTGGGCTGCTGGCGGAGCGGCGGAAGAACCACTGCAAAGTCTAGGTTTCCGCTGGTCAAACTTCCACTTCGGCAAACGAGCGGGTTCGTTTGTCCGACAGTTTGGGCGGGCATAGGATGAGATTCCTCCCGGTCCGTCGACGGATCGCCAAAAGCCCCGAGTCTCCTCGCCCACATCCAGAGCCCCATGCCGAAAAACAAATCGATTCCCAGCCGCCAGTCCGACCGCCGTCCGCCGCTTGGGGGCTCGAATCTCGTCTGGTCCCTGATCGCCGTCGGCGTGGCAGGCCTGTTCGCCCTCAGCCTGATCAACGCCAACCCTGAAGTCGATCTCTCCTACAGTGACCTTGAAAACCTGATCCGGGCGTCGGGAACCCGCCGCGGTGCCGAGGCTGAAACGGTGGCCAAGGGTCCGCGTTGGATCGAGATCGCCGGCAGCGTCGATCCGGGGCGGCAGCCGGTCCGCTACGCCGATCTCAAAGACGTCGTGATCGGCGCCTTTCAGGTCACGGGAACGGTCCGCGAATTCGATCCTGCCACGTCCAGGCCCGGCGAGGCCACGGTTGCCAACGGCCCGCGAAGGCGGTTTCAAACCGCCAAACTGCCGAGCGAGAACTCGGAGGGGCAGCTTTCAAAATTGCTCGCCGAGCACGGTGTTCCATTCCGCTACGAGGAGGCTCCGAGTCCGTGGCGGAACTGGCTGCCGATGCTGGTCATGACGGCCCTCTTCGGACTGCTCTTCTACATGATGATGAGACGGCTCGGGGGGGCCGGCAGTCCGATGGCGTTTGGTCGCAGTCGCGGCAAGATGTATGCGCAGGAAGACCTTGGCATCACGTTCGACGACGTGGCCGGCATCGACGAGGCCGTCGATGAGCTCCGCGAAGTGGTCGAGTTTCTCCGCAGCCCCGAGAAGTATCAGGTGCTCGGCGGCCACATCCCCAAGGGGGTGCTGCTCGTCGGCCCGCCGGGCACCGGCAAGACGCTGCTCGCCAAGGCGATCGCCGGCGAGGCGGGCGTTCCGTTTTTCGGACTCTCGGGAAGTGATTTCGTCGAGATGTTCGTCGGCGTCGGCGCCGCCCGGGTGCGCGACATGTTTCAGCAGGCCGAGGCGAAGGCCCCCTGCATCATCTTCATCGACGAACTCGACGCCCTCGGCAAGACCCGGGGAACGAGCGTGGTCGGGGGGCACGACGAGCGGGAGCAGACCCTCAACGCCCTGCTCGTCGAGATGGACGGATTCGGCAGCAACTCGGGCGTGATCGTGATGGCTGCGACAAACCGCCCCGAAACCCTCGATCCCGCCCTGCTGCGGCCGGGCCGCTTCGACCGCCACGTGCTCGTCGATCGTCCCGACGTCCGTGGCCGCGAGGCGATCCTGCGGGTGCACGTGGCCGAGGTCAAACTCAACCCCTCGGTCAACCTCGAGCAGGTTGCCCGGATCACATCTGGCTTCTGCGGGGCCGACCTCGCCAACCTCGTCAACGAGGCCGCCCTGCTGGCCGCCCGCAACAACAAGACGTCCGTCGGAATGGAGGAATTCAACGAAGGGGTCGAGCGGGTCACCGCCGGCCTCGAAAAGAAGAAGCGGGTGATCCACGAGGACGAAAAGAAGCGGGTCGCATACCACGAAGCCGCCCATGCACTGGTGGCCTTCTCGCTTCCAAATACCGATCCTGTTCACAAGGTTTCGATCATTCCCCGCGGCCTCGCCGCCCTCGGCTACACGATGCAGCGGCCCGAGGACGACCGCTACCTGATGACCCAGACCGAACTCGAAAGCAGGATCCAGGTGCTTCTCGCCGGCACGATCGCCGAGGAGATGGTCTATTCCGACGTCTCCACCGGGGCCCAAAACGATCTCGAGCGGGCCAGCGAGATCGCCCGTGCGATGGTGATGGACTACGGCATGAGCCAACTCGGACGGGTCGCCTATCGGGAGAGCCCGCGGTCTCCGTTTTTGGCGACAGCCGGCGCCGAGCTGGGGCCCGCCCGGAGCCACAGCGAGGAGACGGCCCGCGAGATCGACGAGGAAGTCAAACGGATCATCGACACCGCGATCGTCGAGGTGCGACGAATCCTCGAAACCAGGCGGGCGGCACTCGAGTCGGTGTCCCGCAGGCTGATGGAGTGCGAGGTGATCGACGGCCTCGAACTTCGCGACATCGTCGAGGCCTCCACCGGCTCGCCCCAGATCGTGCCGGGGACCGATGCCGACCGGCGACCCCACCGCCCCTCGACCGACGCCGTCGACCTGGCACCGCTCTCGAGCGATGCTGGAACACCCCCTGCATAATCCCGTCAGACCGCACGCCCTGCCCTGTCTCTGCGGCTGCTGAAGCCGGATGGGTCGGGATGTCGAATCTCCAAGGTGTCGGGGCAATCCTGCCATTCAACGGCCAGCGTCGAACTCTGCCGATTACGTCCATGTGGAAAAGCCTGTTTCTCGCCTCGGGGATCTTTGCCTGCATCGTCGGCGTGGAGATGCTTTTGATCGACTCGGCCGTCATTCTGCCGCTCAGTGGCAGTGGCGGCCCGGAGGTGTTCACGGCACCAGACTGGGCACCCTGGAGCCTGATCTCTGCAGGGGCGGTCACGATCCTCAACTTCGTGACCCTGCCGACTAAGATGATCAAGGGATTGCCCAAGCCCTGACCGGCCGACGGCCTCTCCTCCAGGGAGTCCGACCATGATCACCGTCGCCACCCGGCCCGCCAAAGACAGCGTGATCTACGACGGCCAGTGCCGCTTCTGCCGCAGTCAGATCGCGATCCTGCGGCGGCTCGACCTCGGCGGAAGGTTCGAGTTCGTCTCGCTCCACGACCCATCGGTGCGGCGCGAGCTGCCCGAAATCAGCCCGGACGAGATGCTCTCCCAGATGTATGTCGTCGATCGGCAGGGGCAGGCCCGCGGTGGCGCCGAAGCCGTCCGGTATCTGTCGCGGAAGCTGCCGCTCCTCTGGCCGCTCGCCCTGCTCCTGCACCTGCCTGGAACGCTGCCTGTCTGGAATGCAGCCTACCGCTTCATCGCCCGAAACAGGATGCGGATCGCCGGGTCCTGCGCAGAGGGCACCTGCCGGGTCCCCCGGTAAAAGCGGAGGCGAACTGGGAGGGCGGTCGATGAACCGCGGAACTCGAACCTCGGGCCGAATCAGCAGTCTTGGTCGAGCTCAGGCTGTTCGTCGATCTCGCGGAGCAGCCGGGTCATCGTGTTGGCGTGCACGCCGAGAAGCTTGGCTGCCTTCGCCTTCTGGCCACGGGTCACGGCGAGGGCCTGCCTGATCGCCCGCTGCCGGAGTTCGGAGAGGTCGAGGCAGGGCAGCGGACCGTCAGAGGAGGCCGTCTTGCCATCACGACGAACGGGCAATTGGGGCTCGATCTGAAGGACATAGGCCTGCTCGATGACGTGGGCCAGTTGCCGCACATTGCCTGGCCAATCGAATGCGGAGAACTCAGCCACCGTTTCCGGGGTCGGCTCCCAGATCGGCAGCCGATACCGCTCAGCGAACTGCTCGGCGAAAAAGCGGATGAACTCGGGGATGTCCTCGCTCCGTTCCCGCAACGCCGGAACCCGCAGTTCGATCATGTTGAGTCGATAGTAGAGATCCTCGCGGAACGTCCCCTTCTCGACCTCGGCTTCAAGATCACGGTTGGTCGCGGCAACCACCTGCACGTCGATCGGCACCGGTTCGGTAGCCCCGACGGGGAGCACTTCCCGCTGCTGCAGCACCCGGAGCAACTTTGGCTGCAACTCGGGGGGCATCTCGCCGATCTCGTCGAGAAACACGACGCCGCCCTGGGCTGCCCTGAAGATGCCGAGCGATCGGCCCGCGGCGCCCGTAAAGGCACCCTTCTCATGGCCGAACAACTGGCTCTCGGCGAGCGATGGCGTCAGAGCCGCGCAGTTGACCGGTACGAATGCCTTGTTTTGTCGGGGGCCGCTGCGATGCAGGAGTCGAGCCCAGAGTTCCTTGCCCGTCCCGGTTTCACCCGACACAAGCACCGTGCATTCCACCTCGGCGGCACGTTCCACAGACCGGGCGATTCGCCGCATGGCCACATTGCTGCCGAGCACCCAGTTGGCCGCGGTGCGACCCTCTGCCTGAGTCGAGGCCACTCCACCGAAGGAATCTTCCACAAAAGCAGGATCAAGCGTTCCCCCAGACGGCTGTCTGGAGGCGCTCACGCTGTTGCTGAAGGTGATGGGACGGATTGGCATAGAGACTTCAGGATGATTCGCTCATCCGGCCGATCGATAGCGGCCGGAAGGCGATATGGGGTTTCAGTATGACCAGAAAGGAGGGGTGCCGCAACTTTTGGGTGAGGGTTTTGTAAGGCGTTTTTTCGCCTTTTTTAGCCTTTTCTGCCCATCTTTCCCGCCCGACCGCCAGCGTGTGCCCCCAGTTTTCCCCGTTTTGGCGGCTAGCGGATCCTGAAAACCTGCTGGAATCACTGAAATCAGGGCTGCCCGAATCAGGGCTGCCCGGGGCGTTCCTCGGGGCTGAAAAACAGCAGGTGCTGCCAGGGCAGCCGATCGAACTCCCGCACCAGCCGGAAACCGGCCGGTTCGAGTTCCGCCCGGACCTGGGCCTTGGTCATCTTGTGGAGCGGTTTGATCGGCACCGCCGGATCCTCGCCCCGAAACTCCGCCAGAACGAGGCGGCCACCATCCCGCAGGCTGTCGTGCATCCGGGCGAGCATCTCGGCCGGGTGCGAGAACTCGTGATAGACGTCGACACAGAGCACAAGGTCACAGCTTTCCGACGGCAGTCGCGGATCGCTCGCCGTGCCGAGCAGCGGTCGGACATTCTTGACCCGCTCTTCGGTGAGCCGGGCCCGCAGCAGCCGCAGCATCTCCGGCTGGATGTCGACCGCATAGACAAGTCCAGTGGGGCCGACGAGCCGCGCCAGCGCCAGCGTGTAAAACCCGTTGCCGCAGCCCATGTCACAAACCTTCTGGCCGGGCCGGATCTCGAGCGCCTCGAGCAGCATGCGGCAGTCCTCCTCCCGCTGCCGGCTCTCGCGGACGAGCCAGGGGGCGCCGGAGAAGTGCATCGTTCTCGCGATCTCCCGGCCCATGTAGTGGGTTGGCGACGGTGGATCGGCCAGGTCCGCCTGCTGCGCAGCGGCAGTTCGGGGCGACATCGCCCACCCTGTCAGCACGACCACGAAGACAGCCACGATGCGATTCATCGGGACTCGAGTATACGCCCCGCGGCCGATCAGGCCGCCTGGTTTGCGGCTCGGCTTTCGGCTTTGCCAAGCGCCGGCAGGCCAGCCTCGTCGACATAACTCACAATCGAGAGGCCGCTGCGGATGGCGAATTCGGCGAGCGCCTCGCCATCGACGAGGATCGTCCTGCCGGCCTCGATCGCCAGCACCCTCGCGCCTGCGGCCCGCAGCGACTGCAGGGTGCCGATGCCGATGGTCGGCATGTCGAACCGCAGGTCCTGCTGGGGCTTGGCCACCTTGATGACGACCATGCCGCCGGAGGGGCAGAGCCTGCCGGCCCGGCGAATGCATTCGTCGGTGCCCTCGATCGCCTCCAGCGCCAGCGGGGCCCGGTTTTTGACCACCACGCTCTGGCCGATGTCGAGCCTGCCGAGTTCCTTGGCCAGCCTCCAGCCGAAGATCACATCCTGCTCTTCGGC
Source organism: Candidatus Kuenenia stuttgartensis (assembly GCA_945897435.1). Taxonomy (GTDB): domain Bacteria; phylum Planctomycetota; class Planctomycetia; order Pirellulales; family UBA1268; genus RGVT01. Next base: position 24,832 of record CAMDFJ010000024.1, read on the forward strand.
GGCCGACAGCGGCCGGCCGGCGATCAGCCCCTCCTCCGCGAGCAGTTCCGGGGCGAAGTCGGTCGCCGGACAGATCTTGACGCCGGCCGTGTCGAAGGCGGTGCTGATCGCCCCCAGCAGCGAGTCGTCGCGGTTGTCCCGCCGACGGCTGATGAAGTGGGGCCAGAAGGTTTTCAGTCCCGTCCAATCGGGAAGATGGTGGAGCCAGGCTCCGCGGGCGAAGAGCTTCGACTTGTGGATCTTGCCGGCCATCGTGGCCCGGACTGCGCCGTGCCTCTGGAAGAAGGCGATCGCCCCGCCGATCTCGGCGACGCCGACGGTGCCATAGGCGTCGGCCAGACCGCGGAGTTCGGCGTCGGCATGGTCGCGAATCGAGAGGATCGCCGTGCGGCCTCCACGCCGCCGGATCGCCTCGGCAACTACCAGCGGATAGCGACCCCAACCGGCAAGGATGCCGATCGTCTCGCCATCCAATCGCATACCCTCGCTCTTCTGCAGGTTGTTCATGGGCTGGTCTCCCAATCCTGCCTAGGCGGCTTCGGCGGCCGGGCCATCAGATTGCCGCTCGAGGGTTTCGATCCGGGCCACGATCTGCTTGATCTCCTTCCGCATCTCGGGAAGCTTGCTGATCGTGGCCAGCTGCAATTTTCGGTCGCGGAGATCGATCGCCGGCTCACCGAGCACCGTTTTTCCGGCCTCCACGTCATTGGAGACACCGGAACGGGCCCCGAGGACCGCACGGTCGCCGATGTGGACGTGATCGCGGACCCCCACCTGCCCAGCCATCACCACCCAGTCGCCGGTCGTGGTGCTGCCGGCGACTCCCACCTGCGAGCAGATCATGTTGTGCCTGCCGAGCCGGCAGTTGTGGGCGATCATCACCAGGTTGTCGAGCTTTGTGCCGTCGCCGATCGCGGTCGGTCCGTAGGTGCCGCGGTCGATCGTGGTGCCGGCACCGATCTCGACGTCGTCGCCGATCTCGACGTTGCCGAGCTGGGCGGAGAGCAGATACCGGCCGGCTGCGACCTTGTAGCCGAAACCGTAGGCCCCGAGCACGGCGTTGGCGTGGATGATGCAGCGGTCTCCGATCCGCGTGTTCTCGTAGAGGACCGCGTTTGGAAAGACCTCGCTGCCCGCGCCGATACGGCATCCGGCGAGGATCCTCGCGCCCGAATGGATCGTGGCTCCCGGGCCGATCTCGACCTCGGGGCCGACCGAGGCGAACGGATGGATGTCGACGTCGGCCCCGATCCGGGCGGTCGAATCGACGGCCGCCTGCGGGCTGACACCGAGCCGGATCCGAGGCCGGGCTGGCCGCAGGATCGTGATCAAATCGGCGAACGCGGCATGCACATCGGCGACCTCGATCGTCGGCCTGTCGAGCGGCCCCGACCCCAGAGGCACGATCGCGGCTGCAGCACCGCTGCGGGCGAGGAGGTGGAGCTTGTCGGCATGATCGACGAGCGTGAGATCGGCCGGACCGGCCGTTTCCAGTGTGCGGGCATCAGAGATCGAGATCCCGGCGGCGTTTCCGACGAGCGTTCCGCCGACGCGGTCGGCAACCGTGGCAAGCGTGATGGCCATGTGAAATCCTCGCTGAGCAGACGGTGGATGCGTTGCCGCATCGCTTGAGGCGGGGAAGATAGGCAGCCTGGGATTCACGCCGCAAGGCGAATTCGCCGCGATTTCAGCCGGGTCCGTCGTCAAACAGGAGCCCGGCCATCCAGGCGACGATCCCCAGCCGCAGCGTCCAGCCGATCGTGCGGATCCAGTTGGTCGAGACGAGCCGCCGATGGACGTCGTCATTCCAGCCCATCGAGAGCAGTTCGTGGCAGGGCACCTGCAGGGCGAACGTGCTCAGCCAGACCAGCCCCAGCAGCACGGCAGCCGCCCAGGGCATCCAGAGGGGCACCCGCCTGAGCCTGCCACCGAGGAGCGCCGCGGCCGTGATGCCCTCGACGAGCATGGGCGGAATCACGACCAGGCCCGTGCGTTCGCGGTGCCGGGCCTCCCAGAGGCCGAAGTCCTCGTGGGGCCAGCCGGCCATCAGCGGATAGTGCACGAGTTGGACGTACCAGATCACGCCCACCATCACGGCCGTGGCGGCGAGGTTTGCGATCAGCACGAGCGACGCAGTGTCTGGACGGCCCCCGGCCTGGCGTTCTTCCATCAGCTGCCGATCGGGGCCAGCACCTCGACCGGGTTGCCCGAGGGGTCGGCCACGTAGCAGCTGCGGGTGCCGTCGCGGTGTCCCTTGAGCGGCCCGAAGGCCTCAGCCTGCGGATGGATGAAGCCGATGTGCGGCGGATGCTGGTCGGGGATCACGAGCGCAAGTCTGGTGTTGCCGAATTCCAGCAGTGCCCAGGTGGCGTCCTGATAGCCGATCTCACAGCGGAAGTGCTTCCGATACCAGTCCACGGCTTCTGCCACGTCTCGCACGGCGATCGCGACATGGTGAATCTCGTCGAGCGGAGCGGACGGATCGGCGAGCGGAAACTCGCGGGTCGCAGCGGGGTTCGTCATCGGGGAGATCTCCGGGTGAGGGCTTGTCGTCAGGTTCGAACCGGGCTGCCGCGGCCTGCGGCCGGAACCCAACTCGCCAGATCGACAATCAACAGAATAGCGGCCGCGATCAGCGAGGCCATCCTCGGATCCGCAGGACTCAGCCCCGCGGCCTGATGTCGGCCAGACCGCCGTCGACACCGAGCACCTGCCCGGTGATCCAGCCCTGGTCTGGATCGAGCAGCCAGGCGATCGCCCGGGCGACATCTTCCGGCTCGCCGAGTCTGCCCAGAGGATGCATGGCAACCGAGGCCTTCTCGGCCAATTCGCTGGAGACGAGGCCACGGGTAAGGGGTGTGCGAACGAGACCCGGGGCAACGGCATTGAAGCGGATCCTCTGCCGGGCATAGGTGGCCGCAGCCGAGAGCGTGAGGCCGATCAGGCCGGCTTTGGCGGCTGCGATCGCCTCGTGGTTTCCAAGTCCGATCCTGGCGGCCGCGCTCGAGACGAGAACGACCGAGCCGCCGTCGGTCTTCATCAGTCGGCCGGCCGCACGAACGCATCCAAACCCGCTTGTGAGATTGGCGGCGATCGTCGCCTGCCAGTCGGCAGTCGACGTCAGATGGGCGGGCTTGAGCAGCAGCGAGCCGACGCAGTTGGCAATCCCTGTCAGTCCG
>CAMDFJ010000025.1 GCA_945897435.1 Candidatus Kuenenia stuttgartensis
AACCTGGGAGAAGTAGGCCGAGATGTGCTGCACAACGACGATCGGCGGCAGCCCGGCGGGCAGCCGGGGCAGAACCGTGCGGAGCGCCTCGATGCCTCCCGTCGACGACCCGATCACGATCAGCTGCCGCGGGTCGATCGCTGCGGTGAACGGGGCCTGGGGCGGAAGATCAGCCGGCTGGATCACAGGGGCGACACCCTCCAGCCGCCGCGTTCGGAACCTGGCAGAGGCCGCCGCTGCCTTGACGTGGAAGGCGAGCCTCTCGGCGAGCTCGCCCACGGTCGAATTGCCTCCGGGCTTGGCCAGCACGTCCACCGCCCCGGCCTCCATCGCGTCCATCGCCGCCTGGGATCCCGCCTGCGTCAGCGAACTGACGACCACCACGGGAAGCGGATGATGCTGCATCAGGATTCGCAGGAACGTGAGCCCGTCCATCCGCGGCATCTCGAGGTCGAGCGTGAGCACATCGGGATTGAGGGCGACGATCTTCTCCCGGGCCACGTACGGATCGCAGGCCGTGCCCACGACCTCGATCTCGGGATCCAGACCGAGCGCGTCGCTGATCGCCTTGCGGACGAGGGCCGAATCGTCGACGACGAGGACGCGGAGTCGTTGCTTCTGGAAGTTGTTCACGCTGCACACTCGCCGCTTCACTCTGGACGCATGTAGACGCTGGGCCAGACCGATTTCAGACCATGACGGACACCGACCAGATTCTCCGACAGTCCGACGAACAGGTATCCGCCCGGGACGAGCTGCTCGGTGAGTCTCTCGACGAGGGCTTCCCGCGATTCCAGATCGAAGTAGATCATCACATTCCGGCAGAAGATCACGTCAAGCCCGGGCAAGACGTCGTACCTCGGCTGGAAGAGGTTGATGTGGTGCACGGCGATGTGCTGACGGACCTCGGCCTTGACCCGGTCATAGCCCTCCCGCTCGCCGATCCCGCGCTGGAAGTAGCGGGGAAGCCATTCGGGATCCGGCAGCCTGACCCTGGCTGCCGGATAGATGCCCCGGCGGCAGCGGTCGAGCATCCGCATGGAGATGTCGGAGGCGTCGATTCGCCAGGCAAATCCAGGCCGCTGGCGGGCAAACTCGGCCAGCACGATCGCCAGCGAATAGACCTCCTCGCCCGACGATGCGGCGGCTGACCAGACCCGGAACGGCCGCACCGATCCGGCCAGTCGGCCGGAGGCCGCAGGCAGGATGTTGCGGGAAAGGATCTCGAAGTGATCCGCTTCGCGGAAAAACTCGGTGTGGTTGGTTGTGATCAGGTCGATCAGCGCGCCGATTTCATCCTCGCCTCCGGCCGAGCGGAGCAGGGAACAGTATTGGCCGTAGTCATCGAGCCCAAGCGTTCGCAGCCGCTGGCCGAGCCGGCCCGAGACGAGCGACTGCCGGTCGGGCCCGATCCGGATCCGACTACGCTCGTAGATCAGTCGCGCGAGAAACTCGTAGGCTTCGGTCGAGAGCGGAACTTCGCGGGGAAACTGCATGCCGACCACCAGCCCTCGAATCCTGCCGCCGCCGAGCCTCTGTGCCGGCATCAGCCGGTCAGTCCGCATCGTCCGAAGAGATCGCTCGATTTGCAACGGCGTCCCCGAGACGACCGCTCAGAAGTTGGTAAAGTTCCGGTCGTCCTGATCCTCGGTCGGTTCCCGGTCGTCGGGCATTGGAATCCTGGGAACTCCTGGCCGCCTCAGTGGGATCGCCTGCCGTGTCGCGGCCGGGAGCCGTCTGGGATGACCCTGCCGGTCGGCGGCCGGCGATGGCTTGCGGAAATCCTGGCTCGCCCGGGTGACCAGCGAACGCAACAGATCGACGGCACCCTGCATCGATTTGGCCTGAGCGTTGAGCTGCTCGGCGGCACTTGCGCTCTCCTCGGCGCTGGCTGAGTTGCTCTGGGTGACCTTGTCCATCTGGGTCATCGCAAGACCGACCTGCTGAATTCCCTGCGATTGCTCGCGTGCCGCCGTGGCGATCTCCGCAACCAGCGCGTCGGCTGAGGCGACCTTTTCGACGATCTCCTCGAGCGACTCTCCGACCTTGCCACAGCTCAGGGAGCCGCGACGACTGTTGGCGATTGCCGCCTCGATCTTCTCAGCAGTCTCCTTGGCGGCCGCTGCACTCCGCTGGGCGAGCGAACGCACCTCGTCGGCGACGACCGCGAAGCCGGCGCCGGCCTCGCCGGCCCGGGCCGCCTCGACGGCCGCATTGAGGGCGAGGATGTTGGTCTGGAAGGCGATCTCGTCGATGTTCTTCACGATCTTCGCGACCTCGCCGCTGGATGCCTCGATGGCATGCATCGCCGTGGTCATCTCCGTCATCGTCTGGGCGCCGGTCTGGGCGGCCTGGCGGGCCTCCTTGGCGAAATCCTTCGCCTTGTCCGCATTTTCGGCGGTGTTGCGGATCATGGCGGTCATCTGTTCGAGCGCGGCGCTCGTCTCGGCGACCGACGAGGCCTGCTCGCTGCAGCCGGTTGCGAGCTGCTGGCTCGACGACGAAAGCTGGCCCGAGGCGGCTGCCGTCTGCATGGCGCTCTCCTCGAGCGTATCGGAGACCAGTCCCAGCGACTGGCTCACCGCCCGGATGATGCCCCAGCCGAGCAGCCCGCCGAGCAGGCTGGCCAGGGCGAGCGTTGTTCCGATGATCCCGAAGCTCCAGCCAACGGTACGCTCCGCACTCTGGGAGGCGAGATTGGCGAGGGTGACGTTGTAATCGACGACATTGCTGACGGCCGCCGCGCAGCGTTCGATGGCCGGATCGCATTCTTCGGCCAGACAGGCTTCTGCGGCAGCGTCCGACCCGCCGTCGCGGGCGAGCGACATGAGCTTGTCGGTCGCCGTGAAGAGCACCCGCTGGGTGTCCTTCATGACGGCATACCGCTTCTCATCCTCGGCATCGGCGAGGAGGGGGCCATAGTCGGCAGAAAACTTCTCAGCCTCCGTCCGCATCTTCACGTAGTCGGCCTCGACAGCCTGCCGGTCGGCTGAATTCCCCTTGGCGAACAGGTAACGACGGGCAGCCCGCCCTGCTGCGAGCGTTCGTTGGTTGGCGTTGCTGAGTATCAGCAGCGAGGGGACGGTGTTTGTGGCCAGCTGCTCGACGTTGTCTTTGATGGCATTCAACTGCCGCAGCCCGACGAGGCCGAGCAGAAGCGAGAGGCCGACGAGGCTGATGAAGCCGAGCGTGATGCGACGGGGAATGGTCCAGGTGCTCATGGGATTGGATGCCGGGGTTCGGGTCGGAAGGGATTGGTTTCAGGAAGCGATTGACGAACGGAGAGGTGAACGGATGCTGGACACGGGCGAAACAGGGGCAGGTCACGGCGGACCGGGCTCATGACTCTCCCTGACGGCGGCAGGGCCCTCGCAGGCCGCGATCTTTTCGAGGTCGATGAGCGACTTCACGGCGTCACCGGACTTCGCCATTCCAGTGATGAACCGGGCGTCGATGGCGTTGCCGAAATCGGGGGTTGGCTCGATGTCGGCGGCGCTGAAGTTGGCCACCTCCTCGACGCCATCGACGATCACGCCGTAGAGCCGGGTGCCGCCGGCGGGGGCAGCGATCTGGGTGACGACGATGCAGATTCTGTCGTGATCGGCCCCGATCGGCAGGCGAAACTTCGCCCTGATGTCGACCACCGGGATCACCTTGCCGCGAAGGTTGATCACGCCCTTGACGTCCGCCGGCATGTTGGCGACCGGCGTGATCGGACAGAGGCGGATGATCTCGCGGACCTTGAGCACGGGGATGCCGTACGACTCATGGCCGAGCGTGAAGGTCAGATACTTGCCTGGCTGGGCGGCGGTGCCTGGGTGCGGCTGTGGGGATGTGTTTTGCATCGGTCTCTTTCCGGGGGGCCTCCTAGGCCGCCGCGTCTCCGTTTCGGGCCTTGAGTTTGACCAGCGAGTTGATGTTGAGAATTAGGCCGACGCGACCGTCGCCGAGGATCGCGGCGCCCGCAAAATCGGCCTGCTGGTGAAACATCTCGCCGAGACTCTTGATCACCACCTCCTGCTTGCCGATCAGTTCGTCGACAAACAGACAGCGGGAGTCCTGCCCCGACTCGACGACGACCACGATCCCCTGCGTCAGGTCGGTGGCCTTGGTCGGCGTCCGCAGATGGTCGCCGAGGCGGAGCACCGGCGTGAGCCGTCCGCGAACGGCCACCATTTCACCCCGGCCCTGGACGGTGCTCACGCTGCCGGGAAGGGGCCGAAACGATTCCCGCACCGAGAGCGTCGGAATCACGTAGCGTTGGTCGCCGACGCCCACGAGCAGGCCTTCGATGATCGCCAGTGTCAGGGGGAGGGAGATTGTGAACGTCGTGCCCCTGCCGACCGTCGATTCGATCTCGATCTTGCCCCGCATCTTCTCGATGTTTCGCCGCACCACATCCATCCCGACACCGCGGCCCGAGAGGTCGGTCACCCGCTCGGCGGTGGAGAATCCGGGGGCGAAGATCAGGTCGAAGACCTCGGCTTCGTCGAGGCTCTGATCGGCCTTGATCAGCTCCCGCTCGATCGCCTTGGCCCGGATCCTGTCGGGGTTCAGTCCGCGGCCGTCGTCCTGAATCTCGATCACGATGAATCCGCCGCGGTGGTAGGCGCGGAGCGCGATCCTGCCCGCGGCCGGCTTGCCTGCTGCGATCCGCTCGGCCCGCGGCTCGATGCCGTGGTCGGCGGAGTTGCGGATCATGTGGACGAGGGGGTCGCCCAGTTCCTCGACGATGTTGCGATCGAGCTCCGTGTCCTCCCCCTCGAGGAGGAGATCGATCGCCTTGTCCTGCTGGACGGCCAGGTCGCGAACCAGACGGGCCATCTTCTGGAAGGTGTTGCGGATCGGCACCATCCGCAACGACATGGCCGTTCGCTGCAGGTCGGCGGTGATTCCGCGGAGCTGGCCGAGACAGCGGGAAAGATGAACGCTCGCGATGCTGCTCACCTCGGGGCTCTGCACGACCATCGACTGGGCGATCACCAGTTCGCCCACCAGGTCGATCAGACCGTCGAGCTTGAGCGTGTCGACACGGACGATGCCAGCCGCGGCAGTCGCTGGGGAAGGGGCAGGCGGCGGCGGAGCAGCCTCGACAGCCGGAGGTTCCGATGGCCTGGAGAGCGGTTGAGCAACTGGCTGAGCCGTGGGCGGGGCCGCCGATTGGGCCACGGGCTGCGGTGCTGGCCGAGCCGGCGTGGCAGGGGTGGACGTCGCGCCGGCCAGAATCCGGTGCACCCGTCCGATCAGCCCCGGGATCGGGAGCGAGAGTTTTGCGGCAGATCCACCTCCGCCCAGCAGCCGCAGCATTTCTTCGACATATCGGCGAAGCACGGCCTCGCCTTCGAGGATCAGGTCGATCGACTCGCGGCCGATCTCGAGCTTCCCTCGCCGGGCGGCATCGAGCAGCGATTCCAGTTCGTGTGTCAGCTGCTGGAGAACCACCAGCTTCATCACACCGACGTTGCCCTTGAACGTGTGGAAGGCGCGAAACACCCGGTCGATCGTCGCGGCGTCACGGGGGTTCGACTCCAGTATGAGAACGCCCTGCTCGACGTCCTGAAGCAGGTCCTGGGCCTCGGCACAGAAGAGCTGCAGCATCTCAGGATCGGCGTCTGCGATCGAGACATCGACGGCTTGGGCCTCGACGGCTGGGCTGTCGAGGCTCGCCCTCTGAACGGGAGCGTGTTCGACGGCATGACCGCCGGCAACGATTTCCGGCTTCGGCTGCGGCACAGACCAGCCGCTCACGGCCAGGACGAGTCGCGGATGCCAGTCCCGCAGGAAGGTGATCGAGTCGGCGGTCAGACGCGAATCGGCGGAAGCCCGGTCATCGAGAGCAATTCGGGCCTCCTCGAGCGCCGCCAGAAACGGTTTGGGCGGGTCTGATGGGGCTGCAGTCGCCAGGGACTCGAGCAGGGTTTGCAGCCCCTGGATGCCGTTCTCCCGGACCGGATCCACGAACTGCAGTTCGAGCCCGATCTGTTGGACGAGTTTGACGACCTCGTCGAGCCTGGAAGAGATGGGGGACGGGTCGTAGGGCATCGGAAAGACTCGATCCAGACCGCCACGGGAGAACACGTCCGCCGCCCGCACACTGCGGCCATTTCTCCCAGGCCACACAGGCTGCACTGTTACCCTAGCCCCGATTTTCATGGCCAGCAAACCCCCTTCGGGCCCTCGACCCGCCGATTCGATGCCGCTGGCTCTGATTGGACCGGTTATTCGGCCAGCGGCTCGAAAGATGGCTCCGGGTGGGCGGCCGATCGGGCGGCCGACAGCCTGTCGCCTCTTCAGCCTGCGATTCTGATACTCTCCGGCAACCGCCATGGTCATTCCAGCCGCCACCAGCGACGCTCCCCCCGAAACCACGCCCCCGGCGGCCGTGCATCGGGTGTTGATGGTCGACGACCAGAAGCTCGTCGGGGCCTTCGTCCGGCGGATTCTCGAGGGGCAGCCTGAGTTCGTCTTCGAGTTCTGCGACGACGCCTCAGCGGCGGTGGCCAAGGCCGAGGCCTTCCGGCCGACCGTGATCCTTCAGGACCTCGTGATGGACGAGGTCGACGGCCTGGAGATGGTCCGGCTCTACCGGTCTGTTCCGGCGACGGCGACGGTTCCCGTGATCATGCTCTCGGCGACGGAGGGGGCGGTCGTCAAGGCCCAGCTGCTCGACTCAGGGGCCAACGATTATCTCGTCAAGCCCCCGAACAACGTCGAACTGATCGCCCGGCTGCGGGTCCACTCCGAGGCCCACCTGCGCCGGCTGGAGCGAGATGAGGCGTTTCGCGAACTCGAGGCCGAGCGGCAGAAATCGGAGGCCTTGCTGCTCAATATCCTGCCGACCAAGATCGCGCTGCGGCTCAAAAACCAGGAGCGGACGATCGCCGAGAGCTTTCCGGCGGTCACCGTGCTGTTCACCGACCTCTGCGGCTTCACCCAGTTTTCCCAGCAGGTCGACGCCCATCACCTCGTCGAAATCCTCGACCGGATCTTCTCGCTCTTCGACCATCTCGCCAGCGACCACGGCGTCGAGAAGATCAAGACGATCGGCGACGCCTACATGGCCGTCGCCGGACTGCCCGAACCGCGGCCGGACCATGCCGATGCCGTGGCCAAGATGGCCCTCGGAATCCGGGACTCGTTCGCCGGCCTGATGCGGCAGCTGGGTCTGGACCTGCAGGTCAGGATCGGGCTCCACTCCGGACCCGTGGTCGCCGGCGTGATCGGCAAGCACAAATTCATCTACGACCTCTGGGGCGACACCGTGAACATCGCCAGCCGGATGGAGTCGCACGGGGAGCCGTCGATGGTCCACGTCTCCGAGGCCACCCGCAGCCTGCTGGAGGGGCGGTTCACGTTCGTCGACCGCGGCGAGGTCGAGGTGAAGGGCAAGGGCCCGATGCGGACATCGTTCCTGATCGGCCGCTCCTGACCGCTTGGGCTGGCTTCCCCGATCACGTCGGAAGGCTCAGGCCGTCGCCGTCGGCTCCAGTTTCAGCTCGACGACGAAGCCGACGGGATCCATGTTTTGCGAGCGGATCCGCATCAGGTAGGTGCGTCCCTGCCGCAGGCCGACCCGCCGAGAACTCGTCGCCTCGCTGCGGGGCTCGAGTTCGAGCAGGTGATCGCCAGCCGAGCCAACCTCCTCGAGTTCAAGATCGGCATACCGCCCGGGCGCGTCCTTGAACATCCTGACCACGAGGTCGGTGTCGGCCGCGGCCCTGAAACTGTAGTAGCTGCGATCGCGGCGGTTGGAGCTCGTTCCCGTCACGATCGACAGACCGGTCGAATCGAAGAGGATCGGCGTCGCGGGGCCGTTGTTTCCGCGGGCGAGTTCATTGTCTCCGTCGTCGCTGGAGCCGTGGTCTTCCATCGAATCGTCGTCGAAGCAGTCGTCGTTGCCATCGCCGCCACGGATCGAATCACGACCCTCGTTGCCGTCGAGCCAATCGTCACCCGACTCGCCATCGAGAACGTCGTCGCCAAAGTTGCCGACCATCTCGTCGTTGCCGTCGCCACCAAAGAGCCGGTCGTTGCCGCTGCCGCCGTCGACGCGGTCGTTTCCACCGTCGCCATACTGGATGTCGTCGTCGGCCTCGCCGTCGACGTTGTCGTCATCCCCGCCACCGTGGAGCGTGTCGTTGCCGTTGCCGCCGAGGAGGTGGTCGATGCCATCGCCTCCCTTGAGAATGTCGTCTCCCTCGTCGCCGTCGATCACGTCCCAGTCGGCCCCGGAATCGAGATCATCGTTGCCGGCGCCGCCCCAGAGTTTGTCGTCGCCGGCCTCGCCGAGGATTCGGTCGTTGCCGCCGCTGCCGTAGAGCTGGTCGTCGCCAGCGTTGCCGTTCAGGCTGTCATTATCGTCACCGCCGTCGAGAAGATCGCCGCCATTGCCGCCGACGAGTGAATCGGCACCGCTCCCACCGAGAAGGGTGTCGATGCCTTCACCACCGTCGAGTGAGTCGTTTCCCTCGCCACCGTCGAGCGAGTCGTCGGACAGGCCGCCAGAGAGAACGTCGTTTCCACCCCGGCCGGAGAGCCTGTCCTTGCCGAGGCCGCCGACGAAACGATCCGTGCCGCTGCCGCCGACGAGCGTGTCGTTGCCGACGCCACCATCGACGTTCGACGGTACGCGGCTGTTGTTCGTGAACGAGTCGTCTCCGCCAAGGGCGGCGAATCCGATCCGCTTGACGGCGGCCAGATTGACGGATCGGGAAAAAGACCCGACGGGCGTTCTCAGGGCGACGACAAGCTTCGATTTGTTCTCGGAGATGATCGCAGAGTCGTTTCGCTGGGATCCCTCGATCGTCATGATTCCGCTCCGGGAATCGAAGCGAATGCCGGCTGCGAGAACGATCCGGTTCTCCAGCGATTCAAGCCGCAGGTCTCTGGCAACCTGGATCCGCCGACGCGGGTTCGCCGTGCGGCTCTGAAAACGCCTTCCAAACACCATGCTATTCACCCACGAGGAAAATCAGTCTCGGTCAGCTTTACACCGGCCCATAACCAATGTAATCAGGCCAGAAACCTCGGCAAGAAATCGGCTTCATTCCCGATCGGACTTGCCGTCAGCCTTCTTCTGCCCACGGTAGATGTCAGAAAAACGCTGGGCCTTGGTCCAGCCCGCCAGATACCGGACCTTTCCGGCGAGTTTCTCGGCTCCGATGCCGACCGGCATCATGCCCCAGCGGCCGGTCGCCTGGTTGCCGATGATGACGGTCGCCGCGTGCTGCGTCGGGTCGGCGTCGATCTCGGGATCGATCTCGTAATAGCCGAGTTTGAACCGTAATTCGCGGATGTCCTCAGGCTTGCCGGTCAGGAAATACCACTCGGGCGTGTCGGGATCGGTGGCCTGCCGGCGAAATTGCGAGGCATACTCGGAAATTGCGGCCACGTCGTCCTTCTCGGGTTCGACGCTGATCGAAATGAACCGAACCGACTTGCCGAAATCCCTGGCGAGCATGTCGCGGACGTCGGAGAGCACGAGATTGGTGCCCGGACAGGTTCCCCGGCAATTGGTGTAGAAGAAACTGATCACCACGGCCTGATTCTTCACCAGGTCGGTGAAAAACCTGACCTCACGACCAGCATCATCCGTCAGCAGCGTGTCTGGGAGCCTGTCGCCGATCGACTGCCGCATCATTTGCAGCGGTGCGATCGTCGATGGTCCGACGATCGCACCCTCGGCCTCGGCCCGTGCAGAATCCTGCGGTTGTTCCTCAACCTGCTCCTCGGCAGCAAGCTGATTCAACAGGTCCGCCGAACAGGCCGCACAGGCAACCAGCACGAGCAAATGGCCCACAACAGTCCGAAAAACAGGCCGCGGCAGCAACATGCGTCCGTTGGTTATCACGGATACCAGGCCTGCGGAGCCCGATCCCCTGTCACGACCGCCCGCGGATCAAACTGGAACATCATGTCCTGATCCTCGTGCTCGATGTTGTGGCAATGAAACACGAACGGACCCTTGAACGTGCGGAACTTCATTCGCAACACGATCTCAGAGCCCGGCCCAAGCATGGTGGTGTCGCTCTTGAAACTGTCATGATACGGGATCGGCTTCTTGGTCTGCAGATCCGCGACCTGCATGTGCGACTCGAGATGGATGTGGATCGGGTGCCACCAGCCACCGCCGCCATTCTTGAGCGTCCACTCCTCGACCGAATCGGTCTTCGGAATGACGTTGGCCAGGGCCTCGTTCCAGAACTGGCCGTTGATCGCCCAGGCGCCGTTCTTCCGCTCGAAGTTGAAGGTCCGCCGTGCGGTGACCTCGCTCGCCAGAATCGGCGTGTGAGGCCGAAGCGACGAATTCAGATTGATGGTGGCGTCGGGGAAACTGGTGTTCCGCGGACCCACGATGAACTTCAGCATCCGATGGCGATACGGCGGAACCCCGCGAACGACGGTCCCATTTTCGGTTTCCAGTTTGCTCGTCGGCCCACGCGGGTCCATCTGGGGAAGGATATTTTCCAGATAGATCTCGGTTCCCGGCTTGTACTTGCTGAAGTCGATGATGATATCGGCCCGCAACGCCGGGTAGCCGAGGAAGGCCTGGGTCTGCTGAGGCTTGGGAAACATCCAGGCATCCTTCGCGATCCGCATGAATGGCGAGTTGTCGCTGAGTCGGAGTCGGAAGCAACGGGCGTTGCTCGCGATGAGCACCCGGAAACGATACTTCCGGGCCTCCACCTTCATGTGGGGGTAGGCCAGACCATTGACCCGAATGACATTGCCGAGATATCCGTTGTGTCCATTGGACACATACTGCACCTGACCGGAGGTGTCGAAGATGTCGTCGCGGATCACGAGCGGCATGTCGTAGGGATTTCGATACTCCGGGCCGACGTCGGACACGCCCCGGATTCCGGGAAGCACGCCATTCTTGATCAGATCGATTTCCAGATCATCGAGTGTCGGGCACATTCCGCCGCCGCAACCACGGGCGACGTGGGCCGCCGTCAGATGGACGGCGTGGTCGTGGTACCACATCGTACTGACAGACTCGGAATAATCGAACGGCGATCCAACCTCGTTTCCGCCATGCTCACGCGGAACGACGTTTGGATAGTAGTAGTCTCGTGCCTCGCCCGGAAGAATCAGGAAGTTGGGATGCCCGTCGGAATGGGCGGGCCAATGGCCGCCGTGCATGTGGAGCGACATCTCATCAGGAAGATTGTTCACCATTCGCACGATTGCCGGTTGGCCGATCCGGAACCGAAACATCGGCGGCAGGGCCGAAGGAACCATCGACCCATCGGCCGCCCTGCCGGCATAGCCCCAGAAGTTCGTGGCCGGGATCTTCATGGTGCTGGGCAGGAACCGATAGGCACCCGTCATGTGGTGCATTTCGTAATACTGCACCGGAAACCGATCCCAGTCGGAGGGGTGATCGAACCACTCCGGGGCAACGCCGTGATGGACGTCACCCACAGCCGAGGAATAGTGCTGGGGCAGCGAGCCGGTGGACATCGGCGGCAGCCACTTGGGGAACACGATCGGATCGACCCAGCGCGGAATCTGCTCGTTCAAAAGCGGATTGACGACCGTCGAGAGGTCGACTGTGAGCGGCGAGTCGGGGTGCTTCAAAACCTTGAACAGCGGCGAGGGCTTCACGGCAGCGGCCTTCGCGGTGCTGCCCGCGACCACGGCGGCGGTTGCAAGCGACGTGGCCATGAAGGTACGGCGGGAGTTGTTGCTGCAGGCCTTGCGATGCTTCGCCATGATTTCGATTGCTTTCCTAGAGAAATTTCGGGGAGACGAATTTCGTTTCGTCGGTGTCATTGAGAGGTTGCTAAGAATCCAGGCTCAACGCACGTCCACGCCGCACGCATGAACGGGACAAAGACAAGATAGTTGGGGTTACGGATTGGGCAAGGTTTTGGTTTGTGAGAAAATTATTGTTCCTTGAATTAAGCCGGTTCCGCGAACCAAATCCTTGCCACCGACGTAGGGCCTGAGTACCTTCGAAGGTGTTCGAGTGCTTTTTCGAACCATCCCCCCTGCAGAAGCACCCCCTAGCCCTGGAGCTTGTATGTCCTCGATCATCCGTTCGCTTTTCGGCCGGGTTCCCGGAGACCGTCGCAGCAGTGGCCGGCAGAGTCGCCACGTTGCTTCGCAATCGCGTGCTGCCCTGCGGCCGATGGAGTCTCTCGAGCCGCGGGCGATGCTCTCCGCAAACGTCGACGAATCCGGCCTGCTGACGATCGTTGGCACCGAGAGAGCGGACGTGATCGAGGTTCGGCCAGGTCCCATCGCGGGGAGCGTCTCGCTTCGTGGTGTCGCCGGCGTCGCCAGGGATACCGTCTTCAACGACGTTTCGCGGGTCTCGATTTCATCGCTCGGAGGCAACGACCGGATTCTGGTCGCTCCCGGCATCCGCGATGTCTCTAACAACCCGATCGAATTCACGATCGATGCGGGGAATGGGAATGATGTCGTCGACGGTGGCGACGGCAGGGACACGATTCGGGCCCAGGCCGGCAACGACACCGTCCGCGGCAACGGCGGCAACGACGACATCAATCTGGGAATCGGCAACGATTTCGGTGACGGTGGCAGCGGCGATGACAACATCAGCGGCGACCGCGGATCTGACCGTCTCTGGGGCGGCAACGACAACGACTCCCTCGACGGCGGCGGAGAAAATGATGTTCTCCGCGGCCAGGATGGCGATGACTCGCTGACTGGCGGCTTCGGCTTCGATAACCTCTTCGGCGGAAACGGAAATGACTCCGGCGCCGGCGACAACGGCAACGACAACGTCTTCGGCGAGGCCGGCGACGACCGACTAACCGGCGGTTCCGGACGCGACCAGATTCGGGGCGGCGACGGTGACGACTCGCTCGATGGCGGAGACGATTCCGACGACCTGTTCGGCGAAGCCGGCGACGACTCCATCAATGGCGGCCGTGGCCGCGACCGAATCCGGGGCGGAATCGGCTCGAATGCCAGCCTCGATGACGACGGAGACAACGATCTCGATCTGCTGAACCGCGGAGCGATCGTCCAGTTTGTCGAGGGATCGGCCACGGTGACCGGAACGTCGGCCAGCAAGGACGACAAGAAGTTTTATACGTTCCGGGCCCCGGAGGGCGCGAGCACGCTGAGTGTCGTCCTCCAACCCGGCGAGAGTGGCGTCTACGCCGACCTCGAGATCGAGCGGTTTGTCGGCGACCTGAAACTGGTCGAACTGGAGCCGAGCGAGACCGGTGTCAGCACGGCCTCCGGACTGGCACTCGTGGCTGGGCAGGTCTACAAACTCCGGCTGCGTGCACCGGACCGGTCACCAGTGGGTTTCACCGTGACGCTGACGGTCGGCTGACGCTGGCTGCCTGATTTCTGCCGCCGACAGAGTGGACGGAGAGCAGTGGCTCAGTGGGGCACGAAGGCGTGTCGCACGGTGACCTGTCTCACCTGTCTGCTGGCGGGGTCGTAACAGCGAATCCGAATCTCTATCCCCCGGAGGGGAAAAGGATAGGGGGGAGATGTCTCCATCTCCCCGCTGTCGTCGGCAACTCCATCGGCGGCCTGCTCCGCAACCGCGGCACCGGTCCTGGCGGGCACGGCGTCGTCGAGTCCGTTGGTTCCCTGATCGGCGGCCGACACGCCGTCCTCGTCGATCCCGTTGGTCTCGTAGTGGGTGCTCCAGGTGTCGTAGGTCCGCCTCGTCGTGGCCGAGCCGACAAGCGATCCGCTGAGCGGATGGCCATAGCCTGAAAATCTGGGCATCTGCCCGGAGGGCAGCGAGCCGGCAGCGAGGGAAATACCGTTGCCGAGATCGACGTAGGCCCCGTTGGCGAGACCTCCGGCAATCTGGACATCATCGCCGGGCGACAAGACCACGGCGGCGGCTCCTGCGCCCGCCACCGCGATCGGTGCCGCTGGATCGAAGACCCTCACGTCAAAGGCGATCACGCCCGTCAGCACGACATCCTCCCCGGACCGCGGGCTTGCCGCATCGAAGATCAGTCCGCTGGCGGCGGGGGGCAGCGACTCCTGCGTCTGCGAGAGCGACGGCTGCTGATGGTTGGCGATGAAGGGATGGGGAAAACCGCCGTTTTCCGAGCCGTCGAGCGGACTGTGGAGAAACCGCCGCTCCCGGCGGGTGAGGTCGGAGAGCGTGTTTGGAACCAACCTGCCGGGTCCCGAGGCATCGACCCTGGCAAAAGAGACGTCGAATCGGTCGTAGACCCGCGACAATCCCCCCTCGGCAAACAGTGCGTTGGCCCGGTCGAGCTCGCGCTTCCCGAATTGCCCGACGACGAGCAGCTGCCGGCGGTAGAGCGTGTAGGTGGCGGGAGACGTCGGCGGCAGTGTCGGCCGGAGAAACCAGACCACCTCCGCGGTGCTGCCATGGATGACGCCGCTGTTTTGGCCGTCCTCGGAGATGCCGGTGAAGGATGTCTTCTCGTCGCGGGTGGTGAAGAGCAGCAGATCGTCGATGTCGGCCTGCAGGTCGGGCGAGCCGGCCGCCGCATCGCGATCCTGACGCGGCCCCTCGATGACCTCGAAGTAGCCGACCCCCTGGGATGGGCTCAGCGGCGGCAGCAGCGGCGCCGTGGCCCCGTTCAGATCCCGTCGTAGCAAGAGCGCGGCAGTCCGCATCCGGGAGCCGAGCTCCATCAGGCCACGGCTGTTGCCCACACCGCGGGCAAATTCCGCGAACACGTGGGCGATCAGCCCGATGATGATCACCGCGGCCGTGGTGGCGACCAGCATCTCGACCAGCGTCATGCCCGAACGACTCGGGCGACGACAGTCACCGCCGCCTCGGAGACAGCGGCTCAATGCAGCACCCGCTGGAGGATGATTCCGTCCCTGACGTTGTGATCGAGGCCGCTCTCGAAGGCCAGCGGCTGGGAGCGATCGAAGAGCAGAAACATCCTCTGGAAACCGACGCTGTCGCGATCGACGCCACCGTCGGCGGTCGTTTCCATCGTCCGCAGGGTGATCCAGATGCCGAAGATGTGGGAGCGGTTGGTGGCGATGTTGCTCAGTCGCATCGCCGTGTGGAATGCGTGTGCCGGATTGATCGCCGCGTCGGGGATCGACGAACTGCCGTTGAGCACGAGTGTCGGACGTTCGTTGACACCGGAGAGGCTCAGCAACTGCCCGGTCGTCTTGGCAGGATTGAGGGTTCCCGCGGATCCGGTTGAGACGAGTTCCGCGAAGCCCGAATCGGTCGGACTCGTGCCGCTGGTGCGGCCCCTGACCAGCCCATACGGCGGCTGGGCAGGATCGGCGTCACTGATCCGCGGAACCGTTCCCTGAACCACCGCCTCCCAGACGGCGTCGGAGGTGATCGTGTTGAGATTCACCCTTCCCGGCTCGCGGCCGGTCGAGAGTTCGTTGTGCTCGAAGGGAGCCTTCACCGTGGAGTTGCTGTCGCCATAAAACCCGACGTGCATCTCTTTGAGTGCGTCCCAGTAGCGGGCGCTGCGGTCGACGGTCTGCCGGCTACCCGCAAACCGGGAGGGCACCGTGAACACCTCGAGCGCGACCAGTTTGTCGCCGGGAATGACGTCGGGCAGATAGATGCCGTCATCAGGATCGGCGACATAGTTGAAGAGCATGCCTTCGCCGTCGGCCTGCGTCTCGTCGTTGACATGCAGGGAGGTGAAGCCCGGCACGAGAATCAGTTCGGCCGGGCTGGCGAGCGGCCGATTCGGCCAGCTGAACCAGCGCGGATCGCCCTCCCACTCGGCGGTCAGCGCCGGGCTCTGAGTCTCGTCAAACTTCCGCTCCTCGTGCAGTTGGTCCCAGCCGCTGTGTCGCCGACAGGCCGTGAACTGTTCGTCGGGACTGCGCTCCTCTGGTTCCGCGGTCTCGGAATCACCGCCGGCTTCCCGGTCGGCTTGATTGCCCTCATCGTCGTCGGCCTTGTCGTCGTCTTTTTCGGTACGATCGGCGACGAACACCGACAGGGCATCGACGATCAGATAGGGATTCAGCCTCGAGTCGTGCGGGGCCCGGGGATCGGCAAGCCGTTCGAGAGAGACCGATGTCGAACGGAGAGCCAGCATGCCCTCGCCGCTCCGCTCGGGAAGCCTGGCCTGGAACCCTGGAATCGAGGCGACCCGCGTCGTCGAATCGGGCCCGGGCACTTGAACGCCCTTCTTGGAGGGACCCTCGGGCTTGAGAAACAGCCACTGATTGGCCCCGAGCGACGTGCCGGCTGCAGGAAACGAGAACGTATCCCCGCAGCGAAGCCGCCAGATTCCGCTTCCGGAAGGCGTCTTTCGGCCCAGATCGACATAGCCAGGCCCCTCCGGGCCGGCGAGGTTTGGATCGACCGGCTCCGCCGAACCGGGCTGTCCAGTCCCCAGGCGGCCGTCCCAGGGATGATGCAGCACCACGAACAGCTCGCCCTGTTTCCTGCCGGCTGCCGCGCCGTCTTCAGTCTCCTCGTCCTCGTCCTCGTCCTCGTCGTCTTTCTTTTCTTCCTCCTCCCAGGCGAGGGTCTGGGTGATCACCACCTCCGGCCGCTCTGCACCCCAGACCATGCCGCTATCCGTTTCGGCCGTCAGCGGGTCGCCGTCGACGTCCCAGCCATCGAGCGGCCGGAGGTCGTACTCAAACCGGGTCATGGTGGAATCGGCATCCTGATACTCGATCACGTTTGCGGCCCACTGGCCACAGTTGCGGGCGACCTCGGCCGAGGGGTTTTCGCCTGCCGGAACCGACAGCGCCACCGCGGCCATGTAGAGATCCTTGAAGAACAGCCTCCGCTGGCCCGCCGAACCGCCCACCGGCCGGGCGACGTCCATCCGAAGGCCGGCGGCAAACTCGGCGGGGATGAGATTGTTTGGCAGTCTCTCGCCGCGCTCCACCTCGGCCCACTCGCCGGCGGTCGCGAAGTGCTCGTGGAGCACGGCTGTCGGAACCTTCGAGAACCAGTCGTAGATTCGCTGGGCCGCCTCGCCGACGATGTTTGGCGTGTCCCAGCCGTCCGTGGTGACGACCATCCGGGCCGCCTCGGCCTGCGATCCGAGGAGTCCGCTGAGCCGCTCCGGGAGTGTCGGGGAATCGGGATCGTAGGGCCGCAAGACCCGTTCAAACTCGGCGGGCGAAAAGGGATTGTCGGCGACAGGGCTGACCTCGGTTCCGCTGGTTCCAGGATCGTGGAGACCGGTGCGACGCCTGCGGTAATCGAGGCTGATCTCGTAGGGCTGGTCGAGGAACTCATCGCTCACGTCGGCCTTGGCGTAGGTGAGCGTCGGCACCGGCGCCTTGCCTGGATTCTGATCGCGATTCGCCCGGGTCTGCAGGCGTCCATGCAGGTCGACGGCCCAGGATCTGTTTGCGGCGGGCACTGCCGCGAGGTTGAGAATTCCATCGGCGGCGACCTCGTCGGCACGGTCATTGAAGCCGGGCATCGGAACGACGAGCCCGAGCCGGTCTCGACTGGCGACGCCGCCGATCGGACTCGAATCGGCGTTGCCCTTCCAGCCGTAGCGGCCTTCGAGCGCCGTTCCCTCGGCATACTGAAGGGGCATCAGTCGGTCGCCGGGGCGGGGAGCGGCCCCCGAATAGAGCGTCGAGCCGGCTCTGGCTCCGAGGAGCAGATTCATCCAGGGGTTGTCGCTGCAGGTACTGCCGCTCGAATCCGCCAGCGAGCGAAACACCGTTCCCCCATCGATCTCGGCGGGACCATAGCCGCTTCCAAAGGGAACGACGTCGGCACGGGAGAGCAGGTCGTTGACCGAGCCGTGGGCGTTGACGTTGAGCCTGCCGTCCATGTCGACGATCAGGCACGACATGTGGATCGCGATCGGCATGCCGGTCCGCGGTGAGACGATCTCGGGTAGACGGGGATCGAAGAACCAGCCGTCGAAGACGCCGTCGTTGTCGTTGTCGGCCCGGTCGTCGACCTTGTCGCCGTCGAGATCGTCGTTGCTCTCATCAACGTCGTTGAGTCCGGCAGCCGCCTCGACCTTGAACATCGAGGGCCTGAGGACGATCTGCCGGGAAGGGGTGGCGGGATCGGGCTCGACATGGGCCAGAAACGGGTTGGCATCGTCGAAGCCATCCCACGACTCATTGCGGGCCGCGCCGGGAGAACTGTGGGCCCGGCTGCTGACGATCACCTTCGTGCCGGCGGACGGAAGGACGAATGCCCTGCCGTCCGCTGATCGGGGAAACTGCGGGCCGAGGTGGGAGACGCAGAGCCTGATCCGATCCTTGCCCTCTGGGTGTTCGTCGCCGGCCTGGGCCCGAAGAATCCGATGGCTGGTGGCGGCGGCACCGACCGGCAGCAGCGACAGCACCCGGCCGCTCAGTTCCGCCAGCGCAAACTCGGCAGACTCCGGGAAGTCGATCGTGAGCGTGCAGACCGGCCCGGCGTCGGCGATCTCGACGAGTTCGGCCTCCAGAGGCGGAGTCGTACCGTATTGATCGACGAGCAGCGACTCGAAGACCAGGGCACGTGTCGGATCTTCGGCCGGCTCTTCCCCGGGCGGGTTCGCCGCCTCGGGCAGTCCGAGGGCGGCCGGCTGCCTGTCGGCCGCCGTCGAAGCCTGCGGCCCGCGAATCAGCAGCATCGCGGCATGATCGAGCAGGCGGTCGGTGGGGAGCGTGGCCTCGGCTGCGGAAAGGGTGGTGTTGGCCAGGGCCCGGGCCATCGTCCGGGCTCGGCTCGACATCACGACGAACATGATGCCGAGCACCATGAAGAGCGAGAGCATGCTCAAAACAAGCAGCAGGAGCACGCCCCGCGGCTGGCCGCCGGGCCTGTGCCCTCGCCCTGACCAGACAGCCCCCGCTGCCGGCCCGGGGCAGATATCCCGAACGGCTGATGCTGAGATCTGGTGCAGGAGCGGTTTGCCGTTCATCGGGTGAACTCGTTGAACCCCTCGATTGTAGCCGTAAACTCCCGGACGGCCGTAGCATCTGGCAGGATCAGAACGGGCAGGGGCGGACTCCCATCCGCCAGTTCCAGTGACGGATTTCCCTCGAAAGTCACCTCTGCTCCGTCGGCCGTCGGCAGGAGCGTGGCCGCGGCCAGGGTGAGGAATTTCGGGGCCCGGTAAGCATCGGCATCCTGGGAGGGGACGACCAGCAGAATCGCCCCCTTCCGGGCAACCTCCCGGTTTTCCCGATCGGGGAAGATCTGGGCCCCAGTCGGCCAGCGGAGGACATAGGGAGGGCCCTGGAGCGTCACCTGGATGGGGCTCGTTCCCGGGGCAGGCGGCATCAGGCCCGGCACCCGGTTTCTACAGACGACGATCGAGAGCGTCGCGAGTTCCCCGGCAACGAAGGGGGTGGTGCCGGAACTCTTTGCCAGAACCGCCAGCCAGGTCGTCCGGCCGGCCGTCTGGCGGACACCCTGGGAAAAACGGTTTGTCACAGGGCTGTCGTCATTGTCCGGTGTTGAAACGAGAACATCGTCTCCCGAGGAGAAGAGCATCCCGCTGACGGGCCATGACCGTGGACCAACGCTCGCCGGGGCGGTGCCCGTGAGCGTGGCACCCGCCCGCAACACCGCCGGATTGAGGCCGCTGGCGGCCGGCCAATCGCCAGCCGAGATTCCCAGCGGATCGATGACGATCGGCGAGTCGGGGCAGGGTCCGCCGGCGGTGCCGGTGAGGGCGTCGACATTCGCCAGCCCCAGCGTCAGCACGGTGGCGTGGGCGTTATCGAGAAGGGTTCCGCTCTGGTCGTAGGCGACCGTCTTTGCAAGCAGCGAACGGCCGAGCGGGATCAGCGACAGCACGCTCGTCAGGCCGATGGCAAGGATGCCGATCGACACCAGCACCTCGAGGAGCGTGATCCCGGCTGGACCACGGAGTCGGCGGGAGCGATCCATCTGGACACGTGACTCTCTACAGCGCCGAGCGAATCCCCACCTGCGACCGGCGGGCTGTGGTCACGGGCCCGTCTGCGTCGCTGATCGCACACTGCGACCAGCGGGTCATGCCGGTCTTTGGATCGATCGACACCCAGAACGAATCCGGATACTGCCAGTTTGCACCCGGGGCGTCGTCGGTGGCCGCGGCCCGATAGCCCAGCCCACAGCGATCGATCCGGCCGACGAGCAGATAGACAGCCGCCCGCAACGGCATCCGGACCTCGATGGCATTCGGGGGGGAGAGCGATGTGTTGAAGAAACCGACCTCCCCGACCGCTCCGACGCGGTCAAACATGACTGCAATCGACTGCCCGGCCGCATAGCGGCCGAGCGGCGCGAGGTCGTCGGCTGGGTCGCCCGTCGCCGAACCATCGCCATCAAGCGTTGCCAGCCCGAACCGCTGAACGCCAATCCCCGACCAGGCGAGGTCGATCGCCATGCCGGATCCGAGCGAGATGCTTTCCCCGGCGGGTGCCGGCCTGCGGATGATGGAGAATGCATGCCAGGTGGTTCCGGTCCCCTCGACGGTCGGCGTCGGCCAGACGGTGTTGGCCGTGGTCTGGCCGGCCTCGGGCCTGAGCCGCACCTTGCAGCCGTCGAAGGTCGGCGGGTTCGGACAGACGAGGGCGAATTTGTCGGGTGACCCCTCAAGCTGGATGAAGTCGCCGGTCGAGGCGAAGGCCGGGCTCGAGGGGGCTGTCAGCGTCGTGACCTTGCTGCCGCTGTCAGAAAACAGCAACTGCATCGTTCCGCTCGACACGGTTCCCGAAAGTGAGACCGTCGCGTCGAATGTGTCGCCGCGATAGGGGTCGGGCTGGCGGGCGATCGCCAGATCGATGGCCTGCCCGGCCGAGAGGGGCTCGATCCAGAGCCCGATCGGATTCTCCCTGCCAACCGCCTGGGCCTGGGCCTGGGAGGCGAGGCTCGTGATCGACGAGCAGGCCGCACGGGCGGCCCGAACCTGGTCGCCGCCACCGATGACGGGCATGACGGCGGACGAGACAAGGCCCAGAATCGCCACCACGACGAGCAGTTCGAGGAGCGTCATGCCGCTGCGGCCGCGGCGGGGTGCGGTCTGGTTCACGGCTACCTGATTCCGATATTGGTGATGTTGTCGCGGGCGAGGGCGGCCGCTGAGGGATCGGATTGGCCGCACTCCCGCGGTGTGAACGGATCGTAAGGCAGCGGCAGAAACCGCTGACCGCCCTCGCTGACCGCGGTCCGAGGATCGCCCTGCTCCTCGATCGATCGGGAGCCGTCCCGCAGCAGCGAGAACCGCTCGTCTGGCCCGGCCGAAACGAGCAGCGGCATCAGTTGGAACGAGTCGTTTCCGTCACGCCCGCCAAACCGGTAGGGATCGAACGGGTCGGCCATGGTGGTCTGGCCGCGTTCCCGGAAATAGCCCGGGGCCCAACGGAGGAAGTGGATCGGCCTGCCGAACCCGTCGAGAAACTCGCTGGCGCCGTCATTGTCAACGTCGCCGATCTCATCGTTCCGAAAGGACTCGAGCGAGTCGGTGTCGAGCGATCCGACCGATACCAGCAGGTGAAGCGTCTCGGCAGAGGCGTTCGTCCGACCGAGTTCGAAACGCAGTTTGTCGAGCGTGTTTCTGGCCGGATCCACGGCCGACACACGGGCCTCGAGAAACCGCAGATAGCGGCTGACCGCGGGCATCGTTCCAAACGCGCCGTTCGGGTAGGTGGCCTGCCGCACATCGATCCACTGGTCGGGCATCTCGTGGGCCAGCATGCCCCGGATCTGGGCCAGCCGCATCCAGGCCGCCAACTCGGAATCTGTCAACTCGGCTTTCTTGAGATCAGCGCCCGCACGCTTCGCTTCGTCCTCCAAGTTGTCCCAGCCCGAATCGTCGAGCCGGCAGTCGAGATATTCGAGATACCGGGGGGCCACGAGTTCGTGCAGCTTCCTGATCGTGCTCTGCGACCTGGCGACCTTCGCCCGGGTGCGGGCACCGGCCAGCCCCGAGAGCGAGAGCGAGGCGACGATCGAGATGATGACCATCGTCACCAGCATCTCGACGAGGGAAAAGGCCGCCCTTGCAGGCTTCCTGCCGCCGGCTGATCTGTGGGTCTGTCTGGTCATGCGATCGGTGCTGTTCATGCGGCGGGGCGGCGGGGAAGGGAGTCCTCCGGCCAGATGTTCCTGGCTTCGGACCGGCTCAGTTCAGCCCGTCATCTCCCGGGACGCCATTGGGGCCAACCTGCGAGCCGCCAAGGAAGGGCTGGATCGGGGTTGGATTGCCGGCGGCACCGACGGCCGGCTTGTCGATGAAGGCCGACCTCATAGCGCCGGGAACCACAGGGTCGGCGGTCGTCAGATGGCCATTCGGCAGTCTCAACGAGGGATGGTCGAACGGGGCCCGCTCGTAGGCCACCCGTGGGTCGGTGAGGGATCGCATGAATGCGGCAACGGCCCGCACCTTCTCCCGATCGCCGTTGATCTCGGGGATGACGCTCACGTCGGGATCGGTCTCGAATCCGTGCGCCCGGTTCCAATCCACGAAGTCGGTGCCGCGGGCGTAAAACTGCACGACCTGCTCGAGCGTCAGATAGCCGCCGTTGTGGAAGTAGGGACCTGTCAGATCGATGTTGCGCAGCGACGGGGTCTTGAATGCCCCGACGACGGAGATCGGCTCTCCGGGCGCCGGCGGCCTGCCGCTGCCGACCTCGAACTTCGAGGGATCGGCGAATGGCGGCGAAACGTCCACGGTTCGGCCGGCATCGGTCGCCTGGGCCGAGAACGAGAGCGGATTGCCGAAAGGATCCTTGCCTCCCACTCCGTCATCCTCGAGCGCCGGGCGGACGTTGATATTGTAGAAGCCGGAGTCGTAGATCGCCGGGCTGGATCGATTCTGCATCCGTTCGACCAGTTGGTACTTGGTCGAACCGGAGCTGTTTTTCAGATGGCTGATCGAGGCCCCGGTGAACTCCGGGCCGGCGTGGCAGTTGGCGCACTTGCCCTCGTGGAGAAAGAGCGACAGTCCCGTCCTCTGCTCGGCCGAGAGGGCGGTGTTGTCGCCCTCCATGAACCTGTCGAAGGGTGTCTCGTCGGAGATCAGCGTCCGCTCGTAGAGCATGATGGCGATGCCCCAGTAGAGCGAGAAATTCGCCTCCATCTGCGAGTAGGCAACGCCGTCGATGACGATCGGATCACCAGGAGCCTCCCACCACTGGTTGGCGAAGGCCTGCTTGATCAGATCGCCGTAGCCGACCTTGAGGCCGGTCCTCGTCGCGGTCGGAATCGAGCGGGAATAGGGCCCGAGCACGCTGTCGCTGGCAGCCACCATCTGCGTCAGCAGCGGCGTCGAGAGCAGCAGTTTGCGGCCGACGTGGAGGAAGTTGCGGTTGTGGGCCGACATTTCCAGCACGCTCTCGACCGGGCCGACCGCCTGGGAGGCCAGGCTCGCGTTGTCGAGCAGGATCGAGACCGAGCTGAGCCTGGCACCGGCATACTTCCAGACCTTGGCATTGGGATCCCGCGGGCCGAAGGGGTTGCGGCCGTTGAAGTGGAAGTTTGCCCTGCCGTCCCAGAAATTTCGGTGCGTGTAGACGGAATTGATGACCGTCGGCGTGTTCCGCGGTTCGACACGGCGGGTGTTCAGCTTTTTGCCACCGACCGTGATGAAGAACCCGAGCGGATCGGCCTTCCCCAGATTGAACATTTCGGCCACGCTCGTTCTTGGCGGACGCTTGGCGGCGTTCGGCACGATCGTGGCATTCGTCGCAGAACTGGGCACGATGCCGGCGGCCGCATTGGCCCTGTTGGTGACGAGGTCCTGGGTCACTGCCGCGGTCTTCGGAGCACGGACCACCTGGGGGCCGAGATTCTTGATCTCGGCGAAGGCCACACCCGACGACGACACGACGTCGTCGGTGTCAAATCTGACGTTCGATCCGAGGTCGTGTTTCTTTTGATCGACCTTCCTGTGGAGCGGAAAGTCGGCCCGGGTGAGCGTGTAGTTGGGGCCGCCGGCCTTGGAGTTCGACGGCAGCTTTTCGAACGTGCCATTGCCGCCGATCAGGCCGGGTGACAGCTGATTTTTGACACGCGAGTCGGCCCCGGCGTGGAAGTGGCAACTCGCGCAGGCCATGCCGTCGGATCCTGCCTGCTGGTCCCAGAACAGCGCCTTGCCGAGGGCGACGGCTGCCCGCTGATCCTTGACAAACTCGGTGATCGTGCTGGGAAGCGGAACAGGGACCGTCTTCAGCGAATCGACGAGGTACGACCGCACCTCGGCCCGCAGGCCGTCCGGATCGGCCACCGGATCGACCTTGGGTTCGGGGACCTCCACCAATTGCCCGTGGGCGACAGAAAGCGGAAGCGATGCCGCGAAGGCCAGGATCAATGCCCAGCCCATCCCAAAACCGATACCGGCCCGAGAGGCTGCGACTGAACTGATGGAAGGGATCAAATGCGACGACATCACGGTTTCCCTGCCTGCTGAGACTCTCTGCCGAGCCTCGTGGGTATCCAACAACTCTGGCATGACACTCCCGAATCCGCAAACAGTTTGAGTCTGACTCTGTTCAATGGGCTGATTCACGGGGTCAGCCCTGGGCCACGATCCGGAAACCGTCGGCATTGAGGGACCTGACCTCCGCCGCAATACCGGCGAAAGCGGCCGCCTTCGCCTCGACTGTGCCCGCTCCGGTGAGCGAGCCGCTGCCGGAAATCCGAATCCGTGAGTCCTTGGTCCGCAGCCCGCTGTTGGCTGCGGCGACCCGCACCTGGGCCGTGCCCACGCGCGACGAAGCCGTCGAGGCCGCAACCGGCTGGCCGGCCGGATCCAGATGCCGGATCAGGCCGACATCCCCACCGGTGCCCTGGGTGACAAGCACCCGCTCGGCCCGGCCATCGCCGTCGCCGTCGATGGCGGCGACCGAAAGAGCCGCGTGGCGGTGCTTGGGGCTGGTGAAGGGGGTGGCCGTCATCAGCCGGGCATCCTGCTTGTCATCGACCCTTCCACTGAAGGCCGTCACGATTCCACCCAGCCCCTGGGCGGAGGCGACGATGATGTCGTCGATGGCATCGCCGTCAAGCCGCCCGACCGCAAGCGACATGATGCCGAGTTTGTTTTGCACCTTGAAG
Organism: Candidatus Kuenenia stuttgartensis; assembly: GCA_945897435.1. Lineage (GTDB taxonomy): Bacteria > Planctomycetota > Planctomycetia > Pirellulales > UBA1268 > RGVT01. The sequence goes on from CAMDFJ010000025.1 coordinate 24,950, forward strand.
GGCGTGACCGTGTCGACCACCCTGAACTTGCCGCCGGACAGGTCGTAGACCTTGATCGTCGGCAGCATGCCGGCGCCGCTGGCGACGACCAGCTCGTGGCGACCGTCGGCCTGCGATGTATTGAGCGTGACGCCACGCTCGAAATGGCCGACATCCGCGACCGCCACGGCCACACCTCCGGCAAAGCCGTTTCCGAAGGGCCGGAATGCGAACCGGGGAGCATTTGCGACCGGGTCGGCATTGCCCGGCGTCACCTCGAAGACACGCACCTCGCTCTTGCCGCCCGCCATGCTGACGATGATGTCTGCCTGACGGTCGCCGGTGAGGTCGCCAGCAGCAACCTGCACGCCCCCTGTGAACCCGGGAAACACGACCGTGCGGTAGGCGGGAAGCTCCACACCCCACTGGGTGTAGACCCGGATCTCGGCGAGACGGCCCCGCCCCGGGGCGATGATCAATTCGTCGATGCCGTCACCGGTCAGATCGGCAGTGGCGACGTTGACACCTCCGACAAACGAGGCCTCGAAGGCCCCGAACTCCCGCCGCTCGCCCGTGGCCGAGTCGATCAACTGGACGACAGCCGGGCCCGAACCGACGTCCGACGATGCCACGATCAGGGATGGCAGCGCGACCGTGTCGACGTCGAGGAAGCCGTTGTTGGTCAGATCGGGGTCGCTGAGACCCGCCGGGGCCGTCACGCTGGCGTAGGCCGCGAGGCCCGAGGTCGCCGTCGGCGAGACGGTGGCCACGAACGTGATCACGACACTGCCGCCCGCCGGGATCGTGAAGCCCCGTTCAACCGGTCCGTTGCCGGCTCCGATCGATTCGCCATCGCGGGTCGCCGTCCAGGAGGCCGCAACCGCACCGACGGGCAGGGGCACCCTCACCACCGCATCCTCGACGGAATTCAGCCCCTGATTGCTGACGATCACCGAATAGGTGACCTTGCTTCCCGGGACATAGGTGTCCTGAGCGTCGCTGATCGTGACGCCGAGATCGGCCGGGCGAGCCGCCGTCGTGTCGATTGCAACAACTGCCGCGGTCGTTCCACTGCCGAACCCGCCCGTGCTCTCGATCAGGATGCCGCCCAGATCGACAGAGATCGTATTCTCGGCCGCCACGACGTCATTTGCCGGCGTGAAGACCGCCGACCAGCTGATGCCGCCGTCGAGGCTCTCAACCGGAGAAAGCTCTCCGTTGAGCGCGGAGATGTCCGAATTGTCGAATTCCAAGACGGGCTCGCTGAACGTGAACCAGATCGCGGTCGTCTCTCCCCGCATGAGGCTCGAATTTTCGATGAAGATCTCGGATGTCAGGAGGATCACAGGAGCGTCTTCGTCACCCGTGATCGTCACCGTCACGGTCTGGGTGCTGCCGTCGGTCGCCGTGAACGTGATCGTGTCGCTGACCGTCTCGCCGGCGTCGAGAAACTGGACCGCGTCGTTATTGAGCGTGTAGGTCCAGGCACCTCCCACCAGCTCGAAGGCTCCGTAGCCGCTGTCGCCGACAGTCGAGGGAACGTCGCCGAACCCAACCGGGTTGTCGAGCAGGTCGGCGTCTGTGATCGCAAGCGTGCCAGTCGCGGAGGCAATGCCGTCCTCGGCAACGTCGCCTGTGAATTCGCCCGTGATGACCGCGGGCTCATTGATATCGGTCACATTGATCGTGATCAGGTTGGGGGTCGCGTCGAGGTCGATGCCACCGGGTTCGACCGTCCCGCCGTCGTCCTGCACCTGAAAGGTGAACGATGCATAACCGGCTCCGCTTTCGTACGCGGCCGGCTCATAGGTCAGGTTCGGAATCTCGGCCGCGCTCACGACCTGCCCGGCCGACACCGGCGTTCCGGCCAGTGCCAGCGAACCGGCGGTGGGAATCGAACTGATTACCACGGCGAGCAGGCCGTTGGCAGGTGTGTCGAGCGGATCTGTGAACCCGAAGTCGGCAGCAGTAAACGTGTAGACCCCGTTCTCCAACATCTCGACCGTGCCGTCCGTGCCCGCGGGTTCGCCATTCGGGAGCGCATCGGTCACCGTGATCACGAGGTTCTGAAAGGCCGACAGCGTTCCATCATTTGCCAGAACCCGCACCCGGTAGATGTTGTTCGCAGCAGAATTTCCAGGCGTTTCGAAGTCGGGTGCCGCGATGAACGACAGTTCGCCCGTGACGGGATCGATCGCGAACAGCTGCGAATCAACGTTGAACGCCCCCACCGCGGCGGAAATCGTGTAGGTCAGAGGAAGCCCCTCGGGATCGACGGCCGTGACGGTTGTCGCGAGGGAGATGTTTTCCGCCACCGACAGGATTCGCGGTGACGTGAATACCGGCGGATCATCGACGTTCACCACCCTGACTTCAAAGACCTTTTCAAACCGTCCGCCGCCCGGGGCCTGCGAGCGGACGCGAACTGAATAGACGGACTTGACTTCGAAGTCGAACGGCCCGATGGCCTTGAGGTCGTCCCCCTCGATCACGAATGCGCCGTTGTCGGCGTCACCCTGGCCGGGCACGAGCAGGTGAGCGCACGTGGCATCGCTGCCGACCGATGCCAGCCTGCCGATCACGGCGTACAGTCCGCTGTCTTCAGCCACA
>CAMDFJ010000026.1 GCA_945897435.1 Candidatus Kuenenia stuttgartensis
CGCCACCACCACCCACACCGCCGCCCGCGCCACCGCCAGCGCCACCGCCACCCACGCCGCCACCGACCCCCTGGGCCGAAGCGATCGACGTGGCCGCCGCAATCACGACCAGAAAGAGAATCCGACAGAGAAGCTGCGAAATCGAATGCGAACGTGGCATGAGATTCACCCGAGTGGCGGACAGGATCGGTGACCTGATCGAAACGGCGCGGAGGGTAGTTGGGCAGGCCACGTCGGGCAAGGGGTATTTTTGGCCCGGAAGGCCTTAAAATCCCGTTGCAGACCTCAAGCCCGCTGGTAGCCCTGGCGGCCGGCCCCGCGGCGGGGCTGCTCGGCTTCCCGACGCTTCGTACCCAGCGTGATTGCGGCCCGGACGCTGCCTGTTCCGAGCAGATCGTCGAGTTCGACGAGCAGTTGTCGCGACCAGCCGACCCTGTCGCGATCGGCCTCCATCAGCACCCGGCGGCCATCGGCGAGGTCGAGCACCAGCCGCAGCGGCGTCTGCCCGGGATGCCGGCGGACGATCTCCGCCAGACGGTCGAGCGTGGTGGTGTCATGGACCTGCTCGACCAGCTTCACCGTCAGACTGCGGACCGGCTTCTGCCAGACATCGGCGATCGGGACGAGATCGTTGACGATCAAATTCGTCTCCTCGCTGCCGGCCCGGCGATCGACCGAGCCGCTCACGACGACCACCGCGTCGGGCTGGATGTGCTCGCCAGTCCGGGCGTAGTCCTCGGGCCAGCAGATCGTCCGCACGAGACCATCCATGTCCTCGAGGTCGAACATGCCGTAGCGGGTGTGGGTCGATCCCTGTCGCGGCTGCTTGACGTTCGAGAGCTTGAGGGCCGCCACCAGACCGCCGATCACGACCTCGCTCTTCGGCTTCGCATCGCCCAGATCGCCCGTGCCGTGGGTGCAGATCGCCCCGAGGATTCCGGCATACTCCGCCAGCGGATGACTGTGGACGTAGTAGCCGAGCACCTCCTTCTCTCCCGACCGCATCTCCAGGTCGGAGAGCGGCGGCACGTCGGCTGCCGCTGATGGTCTGGCAACGGCCGTCGCCGAAGCCGGCTCCTCGATCGCGTCGAAAAGATTCTTCTGACCGCTTTTGCGGTCGGCCACCCGGGATGCACCAGCCGCCATCGCCTTCTCGATGCCGGAGAGGATCGCACCCCGGTGGCTGCCGAGAGGATCGAGGGCCCCCGCCTTGGCGAGGCTCTCGACGGCCGTCTTGTTGACCACCGAAGGATCGAGGCGTCCACAGAAGTCGTCGAGGTCGCGGTACACCCCGGCCCGAGCCCGTTCGGCGCAGATCGCCTCCGACGCCTGCTCGCCGCAGCCCTTGATGGCGGACAGTCCGAACAGGATTCTGCCGGCCGAGACGGTGAAGTCGACGCCCGAGGCGTTGACGTTGGGCGGCGCGACCTCGATCCCCATCCGGCGGCAGTCCTCGATGTGCTCGACGAGGGCGTCCTTCTTCTTGAAATTGCGGCCGGTGATGTCGCCGGAGAGCAGGGCCGCCATGAACTCGACCGGCCAGTGGGTCTTGAGATAGGCCGTCTGCCAGGCCAGCAGCGCGTAGGCCGTCGAGTGGCTCTTGTTGAAGCCGTAGCCGGCAAACTTCTCGATCAAGCCGAAGAGGTCCTCGGCCTCCGTCTTGGAAAGACCCTTCGCCTTGGCCCCCTCGACAAACTGCTGTCGGAAGGCGGCGATGGTCTCGATCTTCTTCTTGCTGATCGCCTTGATGCAGGTGTAGGCGCTGGAGAGCTCGATGCCCCCGAGACGCTCCAGGATCCGCATCACCTGCTCCTGGTAGACCATCACCCCGTGTGTTTCCTCGAGCACGTCCTTCATCACGGGGTGGCGATACTCGGCCCGCTGGCGGCCATGCTTGACCGCGACGTAGTCGTCGACCATGCCCCCCTCGAGCGGCCCGGGACGATAGAGGGCGTTGACGGCAACGATGTCGAGAAACTGGTCGGGTTTCATCCGCTGGAGCAGATCGCGGATACCGCCGCTTTCGAGCTGGAAAATCCCCTTCGTCTCGCCGCGACAGAGGGTGGCGAACGTGGCGGCATCATCGAGGGGAAAGGCGAACGGATCGGGACGGACGCCAGCCGTCGCCTTGATGATGTCGAGGGTCTTGGAGACGACGGTCAGGTAGCGGAGTCCGAGGAAATCCATCTTCATCAGGCCGGCCCGCTCGACGTCGCCCATCGCCCACTGCGTGATCACCTCCTCCTTGCCGGTCACCCGCTGCAGCGGCACGTATTCGACCAACGGCCGGTCGGCGATCACCACCGCCGCCGCATGGGTGCCGACGTTGCGGGCGAGACCCTCGATCCTTCCGGCGAGATCGACGAGTTCCCGCACCTCGGCATCGGCCTCGCAGGCCGCCGCGAGCTGGGTGCCGGGCGCCGATGCCTCCTCCAGCGAGATGCCGAGCTGGTCGGGCACGAGGGCCACGATCTGATCGACCCGCGGCACCGGCATCCCCAGCGCCCGGCCCACGTCGCGGATCGCGGCCCGGGCGGCAAGCGTGCCGAAGGTGCCGATCTGGGCGACGTTCGCGGCGCCATACTTCCGCTTCACATAGTCGATCACCTCGCCGCGACGTTCCTTGCAGAAGTCGATGTCGATATCGGGCGCCTCCCGCCGATTGACATCGAGAAACCGCTCGAAGAGGAGGTCGTATTCAAGCGGGCAGACGTGGGACAGGTAGAGCGAGTAGGCGACGAGCGCCCCCACGCCCGAGCCTCTGGCAGCCGCGGGAATCTCCTGCTCGCGGGCATACCTGACGAAGTCCCAGACGATGAGGAAGTAGGAGGCGAAGCCGAGCGTGTCGATCACGCCCAGTTCACGGTCGAGCCGTTCCATCACCTGCGGATGGAGCACGCCTCCCGGCGAGTCGGCCCAGCGTTTTGCCGCATTGGCGTAGCGTTCCCGCAGACCCTCGAGGCAGAGCCGCCGCAGTTCTTCGGAGGCCGTCCTCCCCTGGGGCACCTCGAAGCCCGGAAAATGCCGTTTTCCGAGATCGAGTTCGATGGCGACCGAATCGGCGATCTCCTGGCTCCTCGAGACCGCCCCGGTCACAAGCCCGCGATCGAGCCCGGCGAAGGCTTCATGCATCTCGGCGGGGCTCTTCAGATAGAACTCGCTCGACTCCATCTTCATCCGGCCCGCATCGTTTCGAAACCGGCCGGTGTTGACACAGAGCAGGATGTCCTGCGCCTCGGCGTCCTCGCGGTTGACATAGTGGCAGTCGCAGGTGGCGACGGGTGGAATGCCGAGCTGCTGGGAAATCTCGAGTGCCACCTGGGTCACCTGATCCTGAACGGCGAGCCCGTTGTCCTGGATCTCGATGAAGTAGCGGTCGCCAAACACCCTCTGGAACCAGCCGGCGATCTCCCGCGCCTGGTCGAGCGACTCTCGTTGTTCGCGGGAGGATCCGATCAGCGACCGACTGAACTCGCCCGACAGGCAGCCTGAGAGGCAGACGATCCCTTCGCTGTGGGCCTCGAGGATCTCCCGGTCGATCCGCGGCTTGAAATAAAATCCCTCCAGAAAGGCCTTCGTGGCCAGTTGGAGCAGGTTGGCGAAACCGGTGCGATCACGGGCGAGGAGGGTGAGGTGATAGCTCGACTCCTTCTGGCTGCCTGCGTCCTTCTGGAAGCGGCTGCCGGGGGCGATGTAGGCCTCGTAGCCGATGACCGGATTGATCCCGGCGGCCTTGGCGGCCTGATAAAACTCCAGAGCGCCGTGGAGGTTGCCGTGGTCGGTGATGGCCAGGGCGTTCATCCCCAGCTCAACCGTCCGCCCCACGAGCCGCTCGATCGAACTCGCCCCGTCGAGGAGGCTGTAGTGGCTGTGGCAGTGGAGATGGGCGAAACTGGGTCGCGATGCAGAGGGCGTGCTCATCCGTGGGCTCGCTCCGGGAAGAAATGAAAATTGTAGGGTTTTTTTCGGCTGCTGCGAATCGGCCGCAGCAGGCGGAGGACCGGCGGACTGTTCACCCCAGAGGCCAGGTGATCCGCTTTCCCGACAGGGCCGAGGCATAGATCGCAGTGTTCATCTCGACCGTCGTGCGGCCGGCATACATGCCCGTTTCGGGCTCCCGATCATCGAGAATCGCATCGACGAGGTCGGCGGCGGCTCGGCGGCCCCAATCGGCCCGCTCGGCGGCCCGATCGACCTCGCTACCGGGAGGCGGCGAATCGAGACCCTCGGCCCCGATCGGCTTCCAGGGGAAATCCTTGTCGACCCGCCAGAGAGGAGCCTCCCGGAGATAGGCATGCGGCAGGTGATCGGGCCGGATCTGGATCGCTCCCTTGGTGCCAGCCAGGGTGAGCCCAAAATTCGGCTGTTTGAGTCCGGCCTCACGGACGCTGGCAAAAAACCCGGTCGGCCCGTCGGCAAGTCCGAACATCCCACTGATCGAGTCGCCGGCGATCAGCCCGATTCCCTCAGGACCGGCGACCATGTCTGCCTCGGTGATCGGCCTGCCCGCGGCCGTCACCTCGGCGTCACACCACTTCGGCGCGCCGCCCAGATCGACCATCATGTCGAGCAGGTGGCAGCCGAGTACCCAGAGATCCTCGCCACCGCCACGGGCGTCTTCCTTGCCCCGGCCGCGGATTTCGAGCAGCCTGCCGATTCGGCCGGCTTCGATCAGTTCGCGGGCCGCGAGGTAGGCGGGCGAGTGGCGGTTGACGAATGCAAGTGAGAGTTTTGTTCCGGCCTTCGTGCAGGCCGTGATCACGGCGTCGGCATCGGCGAGCGATGGCACGAAGGGTTTTTCCATGAAGATGCCCTTCGCTCCGGCCTCCGCGGCCGCGATCGCCATCTCTGCATGGCAATCGATGTGTCGCATGCAGATCGCGACGATGTCGGGCTTCGCCTCGGCCAGCATTCTCCGCCAATCCCGATAGGCGACACCCGGCTTCGAGGCATCGAGACCGTTGCGGGCGACCGCCTTGGCAAGGCCCTCCTCCGATTCGTCGGCGATGGCGACCAGTCGCGTGCCGTCGACACGCTTCCAGAGTTCATCGATCGCATGGCCCCAGTCGCCCCGGCCCGTGCGGCCGATCGCGGCCACCCGCAGCGGCCCTGATTGCATCGATCGCATCGTTCACCCCGTCACAAGAAGCCGGTCAGGAGAAGCGGCCGCCGGAAATTCGGCGTTGGGTATGATCCTATCCCATGCACGTTCCGGCCGGCGACCACTGCGAATCAACCGCCTGCGGGCACGGGCATTCGCATGCCCAGCGACTGCCCGCCGGCGGATTCGACAGGGCTTTGGCGATCGGGATTGCCCTCAATGGCGGCTTCGTGGTTGTCGAAATCGCCGCCGGCCTGCTGGCTGGTTCGCTCGCCCTTCTGGCCGACGCCGGCCACAACGCCGGCGACATGCTCGGACTGCTGCTCGCATGGGGCGCCAGTCGACTGGCCCGAAGACCGCCGTCGCAGCGGTACACCTGGGGCTTTCGCCGCTCGACGATCTACGCCGCTCTTGCCAATGCCGTGCTCCTGCTGACGGCCTGCGGCGCGATCGGCTGGGAGTCGCTGCACAGGCTCCGTGAGCCGTCACCTGTGGGCGGAACGGTGGTGATCGCCGTGGCGGCAATCGGCGTGGTCATCAACACGGCCACAGCCCTGCTGTTCATGCGTGGCAGGGGCGACGCCAACCTGCGGGCGGCCTTCCTTCACATGGCGGCCGATGCGGCCGTTTCGGCTGGCGTCGTGATCGCCGGAATCGCGATCCTGCTGACCGGCCTGACCTGGATCGATCCGCTGGTGAGCCTCGCGATCACACTGGCGATCGTCGTCGGCACCTGGGGACTGTTCCGGGAGAGCCTCGACCTGGCCCTCGACGCCGTGCCACGGGGAATCGACCCCGGCGATCTGAGATCGGCTCTCGGGGGCATCGCGGGTGTCGCCGAGGTCCACGACCTGCACGTCTGGAACGCCAGCACGTCGGAGATCTCGCTCACGGTCCATCTCGTCGTCCACGACGCCGAGGCCCACGAGCGGGTGCTTGACGCCGCATCGACGATGCTGCGTGATCGCTTCGGCATCGGCCACACGACGATCCAGATCGAGCGAGAGACGGCCTGTCGCGACTGCCTGCAGCGGCCCGACGACGTGCTGTAATGCGGGCGGCGAATCCCGTCCGGCCAGGATTCAGGACCTGACGGCCGCACGGGCGATGCCGGCGAGCATCCGTCGGAAGACGAGTTCGTGGAGCGGCCAGATCGAATACCAGTAGAGCAGCCCGCCGAGACCCTTCGGATCGAAGACGGCCGTCTGGTGGATGGTGACGTCGCCGTCGCGGGGCACGACCTCGAACTCCAGCCAGCCCCGGCCGGGCATCTTCATCTCCGCCGCCAGCCGCAGTCGCCGCGGCGGTTCGCAGAGTTCGACCTTCCAGCAGTCGAGCGTATCGCCGGTCAGAAGTTTCAGGGGGTCGCGGCGTCCCCGCGACATCCCCGGGCCACCAATGACCCGATCCATCCAGCCGCGAACCTGCCAGAGCCAGTTGCAGGCGTACCATCCATTGCCGCCGCCGATCCGCTCGATCGCCGCGAAGGCCCGGGCCGGTTCGACCGCCACGACCAGGTGTCTGTGATCGACGAGTCGCGTGCCCGCGGTGCGGCCGCCATAGCGGGGTGGCAGTTCCTCGGCATCGGCGAAGTCGGCCCAGCGACGTCCGGAGAAGGAGGTGTCTTCCTGGATCATCGCCTCACGGACGGCCTCGCGGAGCCCGCGTGGACGGAAGGGAAACTCCCGCAGGGCGGCGTCGCTGGTGACGACCGTCGGGTTCTTGAGTCCGTCGATCAACTTCCGGCCCACCTTCGAATACTGCGGGGTCACCAGTTTCAGCCAGAGGCTCGAGAGCCGCGGCGTGAGCACCGGAACCGGGATCATCAGCCGGTGCAGACCACGCTGTCGGGCGTACTCCCGCATGATAGCGCCATAGGAAACCTTGTCTGGACCGCCGATCTCGAAAATCCGCGATCTGCCCGGCGGCAGGTCCGCCGCGGCCGCCAGATAGTCGACGACGTCGGCGATCGCGATCGGCTGGGTCGGGGTGGCAAGCCAGGCGGGGCAGATCATCACCGGCAGCCGCTCCACCAGTGTGCGGACCAGATCGAAGGAGAAACTGCCCGCCCCGATCACGATCGAAGCCCGAAACTCGACCACGTCGAGGCCGCTGGCCCGCAGGATCGAGCCCACCTCGTGGCGGCTGCGCAGGTGGGCCGAGAGCGTGTCGTCGTCGGCCCCGAGGCCGCCCAGATAGACGATTCGACGGACTCCCGCCGACTTTGCCGCCTCGGCAAACCGTTCCGCCGCCAGCCGGTCGGACCGCTCGAAGTCGACGCCGCTCTCCATCGAATGCACGAGCCAGTAGGCCACGTCGATCCCGGCGCAGCTGCGGGCGAGATCAGCCGGATCGGAGGCGTCGCCGACGACGACCTCCGTTCCGGGGCCGGTCTTGCCCGCGATCTTCGCGGGCCTGCGCACGAGGCAGCGGACGGAGTGCCCCTGCCGCTCGAGCTCCGGAAGCAGCACGCCGCCGACATAGCCCGTGGCACCGGTGAGGAGGATCTGCATCGCATGCCTTCGGGGACCGCCGGGCATATGCCCGGGAATCAGGGATTGTCGACCTCGAAGGCCCGGTCCATCAGCCTCGGGTCGCCGGTCTTCAGGCCGTAGAGGAACCAGCGAACCCGTTGATCGCTCGAGCCGTGGGTGAAGGCGTCGGGCACGATGTAGCCCTGCGACTGCCGCTGGATCTTGTCGTCGCCGATCGCGGCGGCCGCGTTCACAGCCTCGCGGATATCCTGCTCGTCGACGGTTCCGGCGAACCGGGCCACGTGATGGGCCCAGACGCCGGCGAGGAAGTCGGCCTGGAGCTCCATTCGAACGGAGAGCTTGTTGTAGTCCCGGTCGGAAAGCCGCGGCCGCATCGACTGCACCTTGTTGCTGATGCCGAGCTGGTTTTGCACGTGGTGGCCGATCTCATGGGCGATCACATAGGCCTGGGCGAAATCACCCGGGGCACCGAACCGCCGCTTGAGTTCGTCGTAGAAGGCGAGGTCGATGTAGACCTTCTTGTCGAGGGGGCAATAGAAGGGACCGGCCGCGGCGCTGGCATAGCCACAGGCGCTGCGGACCTGACCGGTGAACATCACCAGCGTCGGCGGGGAGTAGCGACCGCCGAAGTGCGGCGGAAAGAGTTTGCCCCAGACATCCTCATTATCGGCGAGCACGACCCTGACGAACTGCGCGAGTTCGTCGTTCTGCGGCTTGCCTGGTGCCCGCTGCGGCGCCGGGGCGGTGATCTCGGGCGCCATCTGGGCCACCTGGATCGGATCCATGCCGAGAAACATCAGAAGGAACATCAGCAGCAGCGTGAGCAGTCCGCCCCCGACAAACATCGGGGCAGCGCCCTGGCTGCGACGATCCTCGACCCGCTCGCTCTGACGACGGCCTTCCCAACGCATGGACGATATCCTCCGGAAGATGATGGATTGACGAAGCGGTCAATCTATCATCTTCCGGGTTGCGAAAAACAACCGCTCAGCGGCCGCTCGTGCTTCCGCAGACCGTCATTCGGGTAGCGGGCGACCCTTGGTTTCAGGCAGAAACGGCAAAACGGCCAGCCCCAACAGGAAGGCCGAGCACATGGCGATGCCGGCGGGCCGCATCGGCTCCCGCATCCACTCGGGGCTCTGAATCCCTGAAAACACGCTGCTCGAAAGCTGACCGAGGAGGAAGGGTCCGCTGGCGGCGATGAACCGACCGACGTTGTAGCAAAAGCTCGTGCCTGTGCTGCGAAGCCGGGTGGGGAACAGTTCGGGGAAGTAGATCGCGTAGCCGGCGAACAGCGAGAGTTGGCAGAAGCCCATGATCGGCAGCATCCACCAGATGTCGCTGATGTCGTCGAGATAGCGGAATACCATCGCCGTCGAGAGCATTGCGAGCGTGAAGGCGAGGGCGAAGAACGGCTTGCGTCCGATCTTCTGGCAGATCCGGGCGGCCAGCATCATGCTCGTGAAGGCCCCGATCTGGATCATCATCATCGCGACGCCGGTCCAGATCGTCAGCCGTCCGGCGAGTTCCTGACCGGAGTAGCCCTGTGCCTTGAACGACTTCTCGAACACGCTCCGCTGGAGGTCGATCGAGAAGAATCCGATGCCCCAGAGGCCGATCACGCCCGAGCAGGCGAGCAGCATGCCGAGGATCGCATTCTTCCGCCAGCGGGGATCGGCGAAGAGGGCGCCGTAGCCGCCGAGTTTCTCCCCCGTTTCCGCCGCGCGGGCCTTCATCTCCTGCCAGCGTTCCGGCTCCTTGAGACCGGCCCGGATGACGAGCGCGAGCAGGGCCGGCAACGCCCCGATCACAAACTTCCACCGCCACGGCTCCCAGCCCATGATCTTGCTTCCCATGTGGAGCTGAGCCTGCCCGAGGCCGATGCCGATCAGTGCCGCCGCGAAGTTGCCGACTGCCGAAAGCGCCTGCAGCAGGCCGAGGGCATAGGGCCGGGCCCGATCGGGCATCACCTCGGCCACGAGGGCCACGCCGACCGCAAACTCGCCCCCCACGCCGAGCCCGGTGATGAACCTGTAGAAGGCGAAGTCCCAGAATCCCTGCGAGAGGGCCGAGAGCCCGGTGCAGAGCGAGTAGATGACGATCGTGATCATCATCGTCTTGGCACGGCCGAGGCGGTCGCCGATCACGCCGAAGATCAGCCCGCCAGTCGCCCAGCCGAGCATGAAGATGCAGGTCGAGAGGCCGCCGTAAAAGTCGACCGCCTTCGGGTCGACACTGCCGTCGGCCGCCGCGAGCAGCGTCTGCATCGCCGGCTTGCGGGCAAGGTTGAAGAGTTGCTGGTCGAGGCAGTCGAAGAGCCAGCCAAGGGCCGCCACGGTGAGGACGAACCAGTGGTAGCGGGTCATGCCGCTGTACCAGGGGCCGTCGGCAGGCGAGGAGGGGGTGCTCGGACCGGAGGCAAAGTGGGGCAGGTCAGCCATGAACGATTGATTCCTCCGGGACTTGGACCCGCCAAACACGGTTCGCGATGATAGCCGAATGCCCCGCGATCAACGCAAGACCCCCACCCGGCCGGTTCGGGCCGAGCGATAGCAGGCCTCGACGATGGCCACCGCCTTGCGCCCTTCCGCACCGTCGAGTGGCGGGGTCTTGCCGGCAGCGATCGCGGCGATGAACTCCTCGAAATTCCGGGTGTGGCATGAGGTATTGATCGCCATCGGGTCGGCGGCCCCGCCAGAGGTGCCGCTCGAGCCGCCGTACGCCGCCCTGATCGAGTCGTCCTCGGCCTGTTCGGCCCTGAACCGCCAGGTCACCAGCTGTTCCTCGAGGATCTCGGCGGTGCCGTCGCGACCACCGAACAGAAACCGTCGCAGCTGGCCGGGATAGAGGCTGGTCGCGGCCAGGAGCTGACCGATCGCGCCGTTTTTGAAGCGGAGCACCGCGACGCAGGTGTCCTCGACCTCGAGCCGCTCGGCGTCGTGGGCTCGTACCGCCGTCAGGGCCATCACGCTCTCGACCGGGTTCTCCCCGGCGGCGAGCCCCGGTATTCCGGCCCCCACGATCCATTGCAACGCGTCGACCCCGTGGATCGACTGGTTCATCAGGGCGCCACCGCCGTCGAGGGCTTTCGTGCCCTGCCAGCGTCCCGGGCCGTAGTAGGCGTCGTCCCGCCACCAGGGCACGTAGCTGGCGGCAACGGCGAGCGGACCGAATCGGCCGCTCGCAGCCGCATCGCGGACTGTGCGCACGACCGGATTGAACCGCTGCGGAAAGATCGCCCCCAGCGTCACGCCGGCTTTGGCCGTGGCGGCGATCATCCGATCGATCCGCTTGAGCGTGATCTCGAGCGGCTTCTCGCAGATCACGTGCACGCCCCGGCGGGCGGCCGCGAGGACCGCCTCGAGGTGGGCACCGGAGGGCGTGGCGACGGTCACGAAGTCGGGCTTTTCCCGACGCAGCATCCGCGCCGTATCGTCATACCATGAGCAGCCAAACTCGGCCGCGAAGCCACGGCCCTTCTCCTCGGTGCGACAGGTCGCGGCCACGAGGCTGACGCCGGGTATCTCGGCCAGAGCCCGGGCATGAAGCCGGGCGATCGCACCGATACCGATGATGGCCGCACGCATCTCTCTCATCTCCTCGACGACCCGCTTCGATTTCGACGGACCGCTACTTCCACATGTAGAAGGCGTCGAAGAAGCGGTCGTGGAGGCGATGGTACCACGGACGGGGGCAGGCATCGTGCGTGCCCGTGCGGGGCTCGCAGGGGCCGCGGTAGATCGGTCCGCCCGAGGGTTCGCCCCGCACGCCGACGAGATCGTAGGGCTGGGGCGGTTCGCTCGGATGGCAGGGGGGCGGGGGCACGCAGGGCGAAAGCGCATAGGGCTCGCAGCCGACGTGGAGCGGCTCCACCGGGGCATACCAGTCGTAGGGGGAGTCGCTGCGACCGGGGAGCATTTTTGCCATCAGGCCCATCGCCTCGGGGCCGGTCTTTTGGGGGCTGATGGCGGGGGTGCCCCGGAGCGGGTCTGGCCGCGGCGTGACCGGTTCGGCAGCGTTGACGGCGGCCACCGTTTTCAGACCGATCCCGATCCAGCAGGCGAAGATCAGACAGCGTGGCGTTATCATCAGTTCGGCCTCCACCGATCCAATCGGCTGCAGTCGGGCACCTGCTCAAGCAGGTTTTCCCGGCCGCCGGCAGCACCGGGAAACCGCACAAGATCGGAAGGGAGGGCAAGGCCACGCCGGCCTTCGACCGACTGGATCGCCGGAAGAGTCTGCCGGGATCTCGCCCGTTGCCAGCACACACACCATGCAACTTCCAGACGCATCCGAACTGATCGAGTCGCTGGAAGTGCTCGGAGCGAGGCTGGTCATCGTCGCCTCCGGGGGCGGTTCAGAGGCGATCTCGCACCTGGTCACGACTCCTGGCGCGAGCGGAGTCGTGATCGAAGGGCTCGTTCCCTACGCCCGGGAATCGGTCGACACGCTGCTCGGCGGCCGGCAGGAAAAATACTGCTCTCCTCGTACCGCCCGCCGACTGGCGATGGCCGCCTGGCAGCGGGCCCGGGCCCGGGGTGCCGATCCTGAGAGGGCCGTGGGCGTCGCTGTTGCAGCCAGCCTGCGGACGCTCCGACCGAAGCGCGGAGAGCATCGCATCTGCGCGGCCGTCCAGACGCTGCACTCATCGACCGTGGCGAACCTCCTGCTCGACAAGGAAGCCCGCTCCCGCGGCGATGAAGAGCGACTGGCCGCAGCCCTCGTCCTCGAACTCATCCGTGGGTCGGTCGGTGCGGCTCATGCGGCCTCTGAACCAATCGGCGAACCGCTGTTGGCGGCCTGGCTGCGGCCCGACGAGCGGGTCGAATGGCAGCGGGAAACGCCTCCCCAGGAATGGATCGAACTGCTCGCCGGCGATCGAAAATCGGCCTCTGTCGGGCAACCGCCGGCGGCGGGCGGTCCGGGTCGGCTTCTCTTTCCGGGATCGTTCGATCCGCTCCACGAGGGACACCGACGGATGGCCCGGATCGCCGAAGAGATCGCGGAACGGCCGGTCGAGTTCGAGCTTTCGATCACGAATGTCGACAAGCCGTCGCTTGACTTCATCGAGCTGCGAGAGCGGATCGGCCAGTTCGCCGGCCAGACGCTCTGGCTGACGCGGGCGGCGACGTTCCTGGAGAAGCTGGAGGTCTTTCCGGGCAGCACGTTCGTGCTGGGCGTCGACACATTCGTCCGGCTCGCCGATCCGAGGTATTACGGCGGCTCGTCGGCCGGGGCCGCGGAGGGTGTGGCCCGGATCGCCGCCGCTGCCCGGGGCCTGATCGTCTTTGGACGCGTGCGGGATGGCGTGTTTCTCGACCCGGCCCAGATCGACGTGCCGGCGCCGCTTCGGGAGATCGCCTACTGCGTCTCGCAGCGGGAGTTTCGGCTCGACATTTCAAGCACCGAACTGCGGGCCGCCACAGACGCCTCCCGGGATTGATCGCCAAACCGCTCTGCAACCGAGCTTTTGCCGCCAAGGCTCAACGGGGCTGCTTGCAGTCTGCCGGCTGGCCCGTCTCGTCGTAGCATTCGACCACGCCGGCCCGGCCGTTCGGCTGGGTGCCGATTGCGATCGCATCGATGCCCTGCCGGTCCTTGATCTCGATCCGGCCGCCGCCGTCGCCGATCACGCGGCCCATATGGATCAGCACGGTGCCATCATCTGCCTCGACCACGATCTCCCGGCACGACACCCGCACCGCCTCGAGGGTGTCGATCCGGGCCGCGTCGAACCGCTCTGGCGGCAGCACCGCGGCACGGATCGCGAGGCCGATCGCGAGAAAGAGCAATGGATAGACCGTCCAGCGTTCGCGGCTTGTCATCGAGCCCGGAGTCTCCCTCAATCGCCGTGGATCTGGCGCAGACGACCCGAGAGCCGCAGGATCAACTGGGCTCGCTCGAACTGGTCGAGCCAGTCGGACGTCGCGGCGGCGAGGGCGTCGGCCGCCGGCCCCGTCACCCCGCTTGCACAGCTGTCTCCGACTTCAGCTGCAGCCGCTGCCCGGTAGGCCGAGAGCGTTCTGTCGCCATGAAACTGGACCGGCGTGAAGTCCTCCGAGAGGAACAGGGCCACAGGCACCCGCTGTCCACCGCAGACCTTGAAGTGGGCGGCGATGTCGGGCCTGGCATCACGATCGAGGAATCGCAGATCGATGACCGGTGCCGCAGCCGCGAAGTGAGCGAAGATCGGACACTGGTTGACGCAATCGCCGCACCATGCACCGGTCAGAACGATCACCGGCATCCGCCTGACGAACCCGGAGAGCAGGGCTTTCTGCGCCGGCGTGAGGATCACCCTGCCGTGCATCGCATCCCAGCGGCCCCGCTGGTCCGGCGTCGCATGGCGGTCGAGAAAGTCGCCGTAAGGCAAGGCAGCGGCGAAGGCGGCCTGCCAGGCTTCGGGCGTGGGGGGCAGGCCGGCTCCGGCGATCGGACCGGCAGGTGGTGTGAGCGAGACGGGGGCGGCCATGCGGGATTCCCTCGAGCCTGTGGATTGGGTTGTCGGCGATCCAAACTTCCAGAAAACCTTCGATTGCATGGGCAGCATACCTGCCAGGGCCTTTTTTCGGGAAAAATGCCTGAGAAATCGGCCTTGATTCGCGACCGCCCCTCTCCCTACTGTTCGCCCCGCCTGAAGGCCATGGGGCAGCGGAAAGGCCCCACTCGACGACGGGCGGCAGCACGGATGCTCGCCGCCCTCCTCGAGAGCCACAGGGCATGCGAGGCGACTCGCAGCCGACCAATCGCTCCCGGAAACGGTTCAGGTTCCCCGCCCCCCTGGGATCTGGACCGTTCCGGGGGCCTTTTTTTTGCGCCGCGGCCGATCGCACGGCGCAGGGCGGTCGGGCCCCGCTCCAGCAATCAAAAATCCATCTGCTGGCCCTGCGGCTATAAAGAAGCGATGCCGCCCTCCGCACCACCGCCCGGCGCCGAACGCCTGCTCCGCTGGATCATGGTCGGGATCGTCGTCTGGGGTGCCTTCCATGCGTTTGGCGCCTGGACGCTGAACCACGACGCTCGCCGGCCTCTGGTCGTGCTCGGCTGCGTTGCGGCCTTCCTCGGCTTTTGGCTGGCGATGCTCTCCACGCTGCGGACGACGGCCCGCCGCGATCGGCGCGGGTAGATCGGGCTGACAGCCGTATACTCCGGCACCCCCCAGGAGGTGCCCATGCCCATCACGCTGCGATCCGGACTCGACACAGGCCTCGGAGTTTCGCCCGACGGCCGTCCCGCCGTTGACACCGAGCAGAGCGTCACGGGTCTCTCGATCGGCCAGTACCTGATCCGCAGGCTCTCCGACTACGGGATCAGGCATGTCTTCGGACTGCCGGGCGATTACGTGCTCTCGTTCTACAGCATGCTCGAGCACAGCCCGCTCGACCTCGTCAACTGCACCCGCGAGGACTGCGCCGGGTTTGCCGCCGACGGCTATGCCCGCGTCCACGGCATGGGTGCGGTCTGCGTGACCTACGGCGTCGGTGGCCTGAGCCTCGCCAACTCCATTGCCGGAGCCTATGCCGAAAAGAGCCCGGTCGTGCTGATCTCGGGCGCCCCGGGCATCCGCGAGCGGGTCAACGATCCGCTGCTGCATCACCGGGTCCGCGAATGGCACACCCAGCTCGACGTGTTCGAGAAGATCTGCGCCGCCAGCCGGGAGATTGCCGATCCGGCGACCGCCTTCCGCGACATCGACCAATTGCTCGACACGGCACACCGGCAGAAGCGGCCCGTCTACATCGAACTGCCGCGGGACATGGTCTCGGTCGTGCCGGACCAGATCCGCCCCTACGCCGCCCCGAAATGGCAGAGCGATTCGAGCGCTCTGGCGGAGGCCGTCGCCGACACCGTGTCTCGGATCGAGGCGGCGAAAAAACCGGTGATCATCGCGGGTGTCGAACTCCATCGGCTGGGGCTGCAGTCGGAGGTGGTGGCGCTGGCGGAGGCCTCGGGCATCGCCATCGCCGCGACGATGCTCTCGAAGAGCGTGGTGAGCGAGGTCCATCCGCTCTACATCGGTCTCTACGAGGGGGCTCTCGGCCGGGAGGAGGTGACGAGTTTCGTCGAGGAGAGCGACTGCGTGATCCTCCTCGGGGCGCTGCTCACCGACCTTGACCTCGGCATCTTCACCGCAAAGCTCGACGCCACGAAGAGCGTCTTCGCCACCTGTGACGAGCTGCGGATCAGCCATCATCACTACCACAACGTTCTGCTCGAGGACTTTCTGCGCGGGCTCGTGGCCGCCAAGCCCAAGGCCGCCAAGAGACCGCTTCCGCCGGGGCCGGCTGCGGCCCAGCAGCCGTTCACGCTCGAGCCCGAGAGGCCGATCACGACCACCCGGCTCGTCCGCCGGCTCGACGAATCGCTCGACGACAAAACGATCGTCATCGCCGACGTTGGCGACGCGCTCTTCGCCTCCAGCGAACTGGTGATCCGGGGTCAGACGGAGTTTCTCTCCCCCGCCTACTACACCTCGATGGGATTCGCAGTGCCGGCAGGACTCGGCGCCAAGATGGCCCGGCCCGACCTCAAGGTGGTCGTGCTCGTCGGCGACGGCGCCTTCCAGATGACCGGCATGGAACTCTCCTCGATCGTCCGCCGGGGACTCGCTGTCACCGTCATCGTTCTCGACAACAAGGGCTACGGGACCGAGCGGGTGATCCACGAGGGCTCGTTCAACGACATCAACCCCTGGCAATACCAGCTCCTGCCGCAGGTGCTCGGCGGCGGCACGGGCTACGAGGTCCGGACGGAGGGCGAGTTCGACGACGCGATCAGCAAGGCACTTGCCGACACGTCGGGAATGAGCCTGATCCGGGCCCACATCGGCATCGATGACCGCAGCATCACGCTCGACCGAATCGGCAAGGGGCTCGCCCGTCGCCTGAAGCAGGCCTGAACAGGCCCGGCCTGTGTGGCAGTAGCTGAAGGCGACAGGCTGAAGCCTGTCCCACGTCGGCAAGGTCAGGCTTCGGGCTCGATCGAGGCCGACATCGATCCCTTCGAGCGGGCGACGAGCCGGTCGGCACCGAAGGCATGGATCTGGTCCCGCTTCAGTTCGGCATGCTCCTTGGTCGTCGTCAGCACGACCGCACGGCCCTTCTCGTCGATCTCCTTGGCGAGCGTGTAACCCCTCTCCAGCGGATGGCCGAAGAGCTGTTTCAGCATTGAGACGACGTATTGGTAACTGTGGTCGTCGTCATTCCAGAGGATCACATGGTGCCGGGGCTGCCGTTTCGGCTTTGCATCCGCCTTCTGTGAGGCTGCGGCCACGACCGCGCCCGATGCGGTGTCGGCGGGCGGATCGGCGACGGCTGAAGCGGCGGAGTCGGACATGGCTCTGAGACGATAGTATATTCGCCGCCACCCTCAGGAGAACTGATTCGTGCTCGACCGTCGTTTTGTCGCCGACAATGTGGACCTCGTGACCGCCAACTGCCGTCAGCGCGGCTCATCAGCCGACGTGGGGCGGTTCGCCGAGCTCGACCGCCTGCGACGCCAGATGCAGGCGGACGTCGACCGGCTTAACCACGAGGCCGGGCTCGTCAGCAAGTCGATCGCCAAGGCTGCCGACGCGGCTGAACGCGAGGCCCGGAAAGCGGAAGGGCGACGGCTGCGGGAGGAGGTGACGGCAATCGATGGTCGGCTGGCGGAGATCGCCGGAGAATCGGAGGAGATTCTGCGGGCGATCCCCAACCTCACCCATCCGGACGCGCCGCTGGGCGGCGAGGACGCCGCCGTTGAGGTCCGCCGCGGGGCCACACCCATCCCGACCTTCGATTTCAAGCCGCTCGACCATGTCGACATCGGCGGGCGACTGTCGCTCTTCGATTTCGACGCCGGCGCGAAGGTCGCAGGGCACGGGTTCTACTTTCTCACCAATGAAGCGGTGCTGCTGGAGCTGGCACTGCAGAAATACGCGGTCGACCTGCTGATGCGTGAGGGCTTCACGGTGATGACCACGCCCGACCTCGCCCGCGACACCATCCTCGAGGGCACCGGCTTCATGCCGCGCGGCCCCGAGACGCAGATCTACTCGATCACCGGATCCGATCTTTCACTCGTCGCGACCGCGGAAATCACGCTCGGCGGCGCGATGCACGAGCGGATCTTCGAGGCCGAGGAACTGCCGCTGAAACTCTGTGGTATCAGCCATTGTTTTCGGACCGAAGCCGGGGCCCACGGCCGGGCCACCCGCGGCCTTTACCGCGTGCACCAGTTCACCAAGGTCGAGATGTTTGCCTACACGCTGCCCGAGCAGAGCGAAGCGATGCACCTTCAACTCCTCGACCTCGAATGCCGGCTCTTCGACGGGCTGGGCATTCCCTATCGGGTGATCGACACAGCCAGCGGCGACCTCGGCGGCCCGGCCTACAGGAAGTTCGACCTCGAGGCCTGGATGCCGGGCCGGGGCACGGCCGGCGAATGGGGCGAGGTGACGAGCACCTCCAACTGCACCGACTACCAGGCCCGCAGGCTCGGCGTTCGCTACCGCAAGGCCGGGGAGAAGGGAACGTCGTTTGCGCACACGCTCAACGGCACCGCAGTCGCCATCAGCCGGGCGATCGTCGCGATCCTCGAAAACTACCAGCAGGCCGACGGCTCCGTACGGGTGCCGGAGGCACTCGTTGCCTGGGTCGGCAAAGACACGATCACCCGCTGAGATCGGTTCCGTCTGCCGGGCGAGAAATCCTGCCAGGCCGATCCCAGCCCAGGGATTCAGGCCGCAGCGGCAGATCGGGCTCTACCACTTGAGCCCAAAGCGTTCGCCCGCTGACGACCCGCCGAGCCCACCCTTGAGCGGACCCGTACGCTTCTTGGCGGCCGGGGCAGCCGCCTCCTCGACTGCTTCCTCGACCGACTGCTCAGGCTGGGCGGCCGGGGATGGCATCGCTGCCAGTGCCTTGACCGAGAGGGAGATCCGCTGCTCGTCGGGATCGCAGGCGAGCACCCGGCACTCGATCTCCTCACCCTCCTTGAGCACATCGCCGACACTGCGGACATGCCGATGGGCGAGTTCCGAAACGTGTACCAGGCCTTCGATGCCGGGCTCCAGCTTGACAAAGCCGCCGAACTGGGCGATGCGGCTCACCCTGCCGCGGACCGTCGCGCCGACGTGATACTTCTCAGCCGCCTGCTTCCACGGGCTCTCGATCATGTCGCGGGCTGAGAGGGCGATCTTGCCGGTCTGCCGATCAACCTTCTTCACGACCACCCGGACCTTCTGGCCGGGCTGGAGAACGTCGGCCGGATTCGCCACCCTGTCCCAGGAGAGCTGGCTCACATGCACCAGACCCTCAACACCGTTGCCGATGTCGACGAAGGCGCCGAAGTCGCGAACCGAACGGACGATGCCGTCGAGCAGCGTTCCCACGTCGAGCGTTTCGAGCAGTTTGGCCCGGGCGTCGGCTGCCTGACGTTCGACGACGGCACGGCGGGAGAGCACGAGCCTCCGAGCGGCAGGGACGATCTCGGTGACGAGCACCTCGAGCGTCTGGCCGACCATCTCCTCGAGGTTCTCGACCCGCCACGGGCTGACGAGGCTCGCGGGCATGAAGCCGCGGAGGCCCGCCACCTCGCACTCGAGGCCGCCTTTGTTGGCAGCGGTGACGCGAGCCTCGATGATCATTCCGGCCTCGAGCTGCGACCAATCCTCGACGCTCACGGCCCGATTGGCCGGAGCCACGTCGTAGAGGCCGTCGTCGTCGTTGCGGCTGCCGACCGACACCTGAACGACGTCGCCGACGTTCGGAATCTCCTCCAGACCAATCAGCTTCATCGCCCCCTGACGACGCCCGCCAAGGTCGATGAAGGCGGTGTCGTGGCCGATGCTGACCACCCTGCCTTCGACCCTCGCGCCCGGATCGAGAGGGGCTTCGGCCTTTGCGGGGACAGTGCCAACGAGCAGTTCGTCGACCGAGACGCCCTCGAGAGCGGCCAGAAAATCCGATTCGAGGTCATCCTCGAGATCAGCCCGCAGATTTGGAACGGCAACTCGCTTCTGCGGCGGCAGCACGTCGCTGAACGGCGACTTCGATTGCTGCCCGCCACGCTTTTCCCGACGTCGGCCCTCCGACTGCCGCGGCGAAGCGTCTCTGGCACCATGGCCAGAGGGGGCGACGCTCTCGGCCTGAGCCGGCTCCGCCAATGATGCCGCAGGCGGATTCTCTGGTGCTGCAGCACGGGGTTCTGTTTCGGCCGACAGGCCCACATCGCCCGGCGATGGTGATGTCGACACCACGTACTGATGCCGGGGCGGCAGTTTCGGCACTGCGGCTCCGGGACGCTGCGTACCGATCGGAATCCGACGGGCTGGCGTCGTCTCCGGTGCATCGACCGGGTCCGACGCGGCGGCCGCGTCAGGCTGGGAATCTGGCGGCGTCGAACTCATGCGAATCTCGAGGGTGGAACTGCGCACCGACCAAACACAAAACCCAACGTCACCGAACCAAAATGCGGGAAACAGGACTTGAACCTGCACGGTATTACTACCACCAGGCCCTCAACCTGGCGCGTCTGCCAATTCCGCCATTCCCGCAGCAAATCTGTCTCGTTGTCTCGTTGTCTCGTTGTCTCGCTGTCTCGGCCTCTCGCGGCCCGCATCGGCAGCAGGCGTGCCGCCGATGACCTTCAAACTCATCTGCATTCTGTGCCGATATCAGGGCCAGTCAAGCCACCACACCGGCGCGGGATGCCCGAACGGCAGCGGTCGCCGCCGAAATCCCGCCGAAGATCGTCACGGCCCAGACGACATCACCCACGGGCATCCAACGATAGAAGGGCAACGCCGCAACGAAGCAGGCAATGAGGCCGGTCGCGGTCTGCGGATAATCGTTGGTCAGCCACCAGTGGGCGAGGTTCGTGGACAGAAAAAAGACGAGCGAACAGGCAAGCGCGGAACCGGCGATCGCAGTCCACGAGTTGCTCGACGAGATGCCATTGGACCACCCGCGACTGGACCGCAAAACCCGGCCCAGAATCACCGGCCAGGCGGTCGCGGCATAGACCACTGCGGCCATGGCCATCGACCCGTAGGAGGGCATCGCGAGATTGCTGATGGCGAGGGCGGCCAGCGGCACGCTCGCTGCCACGGCCATCTGCGGAAAAGCAACACCGGCGGCAAGGCCGACCGCCGCCATGGGCGTGACGTTCCAGCCGGGCTGCCAGAGCCTGCCGACCACCCCGATCCCGACGAGAATGATCCAGAGGACTGCCAGTTCGGCCCAGTTGGGCCGGTCGGCCGGGCCGCCGGCCGGGAGCGGTTCGGAGGCCTTGGGTTCGGTCCCGAGTCGAAAGCCAGGAGACGAGACAGCGGTCGAAGACACAGCGGGCTTCATGGGCGGCCGGAACCTCCGTGTTTGAGGCGGGAAACTCCCGATACACTAGCGGTTTTCCCCGCCGGAGCAAGCCAGCCGGCCGGGAGGGCGAATCAGACGGAACCACCGCCATGCCGCCAGTTGGCAGGGACTTCACCACGCTGTCGATCGAACGCTTCGACGGCGGCTGGGCGATGATCTCTTTTCTCGTGCCCGGACACCGTCAAAACGTGATCACGCAGGAGGTGCTGCGGGATCTCGCAGACGCCCTCGATCTTTTTGAATCGGGTCCGCAGCCCCGCGGAATCCTGCTCCGCTCCGCCCGGGCGGAATCCTTCTTCGCCGGCGCCGATATCAACCGCCTCGACGACCTGCGGCTTCGGACGCGGGAGGAGATCGAGGGGCTTTGCGACATCGGCCGGCGACTCTTCGCCCGGCTCTCGGAACTCCCCTGGCCGTCTGTTGCGATCATCGACGGCGCCTGCCTCGGCGGCGGACTCGAGATGGCACTGGCCTGCGATCTCCGGCTGGCGACCCGCGAACCGCGGACTGTGCTGGGGTTCCCCGAGGTCAAGCTCGGCCTGCTCCCCGGCTGGGGTGGAACGGTGCGACTGCCGCGACTGATCGGCCCCGGGCCCGCCGTCGAACTCATCGCCACCGGCGACAGCATCGATGGCGAGTCGGCTGCCCGGCTCGGCCTGGTCGATGGGTGCGTGGCAGTTGACGCGGCCCTGCCCTCGGCGATCCGGCTGCTCGAAACCCATGCCCAGACACATGCCCACCTTGCCCGCCGCCGACGACTGATGCGGGCCGTGGAACTGGACGAAGCAGAACGGGCGTTTCTCGAGTCGACGACTGCCGCCGTGATTCTCGGCCGCAGCGGCGGCCACTATCCGGCGCCGCCGCTGATCCTGGAGACGATCCTCGCCGGCTGCTCCATCGATGCGGCCGAGGCCGCCCGGCTCGAGTCGGCCGCCTTCGCGACGCTGGCAATGTCGCCAGTGTCGACAGAGCTCGTACGACTGTTCCGCCTCGGCGAGTGGAACCGCCGTGACATCGGCATCGAGGGCACCAGAGATGGGGAGGAGCCTGCGATCCATGTCGAGCGCCCGGCAGTCGTCGGAGCCGGCATCATGGGGGCCGGCATTGCCGCAAGCCACCTTCGGAATGGTTTTTCGCTGACGCTGGTGGACGTTCAGGCCGAGGCGCTGGCGGCCGCCGTTCCAATGATCCTCGACGAGGCTGCCTGGGACCGGCAGGCCAGACGAACCGATCCCTCCCGCGCAGTCGAACTGGCCGGCCGCCTGAGAACGGCGACGAGTCTTCCGGCCCTCGGAGATGCCGACCTCGTCATCGAGAGCGTGGTCGAACGGACGGATGTCAAGCGGCAGGTGCTGACCGCGATCGAGCGGGCGGTCGGCCCCGCCACCGTGATCGCCACCAACACCTCCACCAACCCGATCACAAAACTGGCCACGGCGCTCGAGGATCCCTCGCGGTTCTGCGGCATCCACTTCTTCAATCCTGTCCGCCGGATGACGCTCGTCGAGGTCGTTCGCGGACCGGCCACGAGCGACCGCACGATCATGATCGCGGTCGCCCATGCCAAGCGGCTCGGGAAGTGCCCGATCGTCGTTCGAGACAGCCCGGGATTTCTCGTCAACAGGCTGTTGATGCCCTACCTGCACGAATCGGTCGAGATGCTCAGGGAAGGGACCGCCCCGGAGCGGATCGACCGAGTGGCCCGCAGTTTCGGAATGCCGATGGGGCCGCTCGAACTCTACGACATGATCGGCCTCGACACGGCCCTCTACGCGGGGCTGGTGATGGACGAGGCCTTTGGCGACCGGATCGAGGCCTCGCCCGTGATCCCGGCGCTGGTGCGGGCGGGCCGCCTCGGCCGCAAGTCCGGGGCCGGCTTTTATGAGCATGTCCCGGCGGGAATCCGCTCGCCTGCGGCCGTCGACTCGACCCGCCGCGGGCGACAGCGGGGCAACGACGCCACCGTCTCCGCGCTGATCGCGGACTATGCCCTGCCGGCGCGGGAAACGAGCGACGCCGTGATCGCCAACCGCCTCCTGCTGCCGGTCGTGCTCGAGGCGACGCGGGTGCTCGACGAGGGCATCGTGCGGGACGTTCGCGACATCGACCTGGCCGTGATCCACGCCCTCGGTTTTCCCGCGTTTCGCGGGGGCGTGCTCGCCTGGGCCGACTCCATCGGTGCCGCCGAGATCATCCGTCGGCTGGAACCGCTCGCCGACCTCGGCATCCGCATGCTGCCGACGCCGCGACTCGCAGAGATGGCCCGCAGCGGCGCGACGTTCGCGTCACTGGTGCGCGTTCCTGGGGCGAGCAGACGATCACCTCTCACCGATTCCCGATGACCACACCCCGCAGCAGACTCCTGCCCCGGTCTCCCGAGACGACTCCCGTCGTCGTCGCCTGCTGTCGGACCGCCATCGGCCGATCCCATCCCGACCGCGGCCTGTTTCGCCACGTCCGTGGCGATTCGCTGGCCGTGGCCGCGGTCAAGGCTGCCGTCGACCGCAGCGGCGTCGACCCCGGCTCGATCGAGGACCTGATCCTCGGGGCCACACAGCAGCGGGGCGAACTCGGCGGCAACGTGGCCCGCACCGTGGCCCTGATGGCCGACCTGCCGCTTGCCACCGCCGGCGTCACGGTCAATCGGCTCTGCGGCTCTGGACTGCAGGCGATCGCACAGGCCTGCCATGCGATCGTCGCCGCGGCCGAAAACGTGCAGGTCGTCGGGGGCGTCGAACACATGCACCACCTGCCGATGGACTCGGCGATCGACATTCATCCGCGGGCCTTCGCCCGCACGAGCAGGGGAATGCTCTCGATGGGGCTCACGGCCGAGCATCTGGCGGCAGTGCATGGCATCTCACGGCGGCGGCAGGAGGCCTATGCCCTCGACAGCCATCGCAAGGCAGTCGCCGCGGTTGACGCCGGTGGATTCGAAGCCGAGATCGTGCCTCTTTCCGGGCACGACCCCGAGGGGGCCCTGATCGATGCCCTCCACGACCAGTCGATCCGTCGCGACACAAGTCCCGAGGCGATGGCCGCACTCGAGCCGGCATTTCTGCCGCTGCTGGGAACGATCACAGCGGCCACGAGCGCACCGGTCAGCGACGGCGCAGCCGCGGTCGTCGTGATGTCGGAGGCGGAGGCCCGCCGCCAGGAGTTGGAACCGCTGGCCCGAATCGTGGCGACGGCGGTGGCTGGCGTGCCGCCGGCCCTGATGGGCACGGGCCCGATCGCCGCCACGCAAAAACTGCTCTCCCGCACGTCGCTCTCCATCGACGAGATCGACCTCGTCGAACTCAACGAGGCCTTTGCCGCCCAGGCGATCCACTGCATCGAGTCGCTGCGGCTCGATCCCGGGCGGGTGAACGTCCGCGGTGGGTCGATCGCGATCGGTCATCCACTGGGCGCCTCCGGGGCGAGGATCGCCACCACGCTGATCCACGCGATGCATGACCGCGAGGCCAGGCTCGGATTGGCGACGATGTGCATCGGCCTCGGCCAGGGGATCGCCCTGCTCTTCGAACGGATCGACCGATGACGCCAGGCCTTGCCGCAGTGCACCGGGAACAGCAGGCGCCGGCCGCTGGCCGATCGCTGCTCGATCTGCTCGCCGCCCGCTGCGACGACTCCTGGGATCGCCCCGCGATCGCCACATCTGAGCCCGCGCGCCGCAGGCTCAGCTGGGGTGACACGATCGCCGCGGCCCTCGATCTTGCCCGGCAAATCGAGTCGTCGGGGCTGCAGCAGGGCGATCGGCTCGCCCACCTCGGCCCACACGGCGTCGACTGGATCCTCGTCGATCTCGCCTGCCTGCTTGCCGGCGTCGTGCATTTGCCGCTGCACCATGAGAACCGCCGAAAAGAGTCGATTGAACAGCTTCGCTGGCTCGCTCCGCGGGCGACCGTGTTCAGCGGAGGAACGTCGGGCTGGTCTTCCCGGGATCTGCCCGGAGGCTGTGATCTGCTCGAACTCTCGCCGGCTTTCCCGCCGTCGGGGGCCCGCCGGAATGCGATCAGGGGCGAGCTTGCCCGCCGCACCGCCGCCTGCGACCCCGACGCACCGGCGATCGTCTTCCTCTCCTCTGGCACGACGGGCATCCCGAAGGGAGTGGTTCACTCGCAACGTTCGCTGGCTGCAAACGCATTGGCGGCGACAGAGGTTTTTCTCGACGAGCCGAACGACGTCCGACTGGCATGGCTGCCGATGAGCCATGCCCTCGCCCGGACCGGCGACCTCTCCACGGCCATGGTCCGCGGCAGCTGCTTGAATCTGGTCTCGGACCGCCGCCGGGTGCTCGACGCCTGCCGGGCCTGTCCGCCCACGGTGATCCTCGGCGTGCCGGCGTTCTACGAGCGGCTCGCGCGGGCGGCCGAGAGCGGCCGAATCCCCGACCTGCGGGCGGCGCTCGGGGGCCGGGTGCGGGTCTGTGTGTCGGGCGGCGCGGCCCTCAGGGCGAGAACGGCAGATGCCTTCAACCGCCGCGGCATCCCGCTCGTGGAGGGCTACGGCCTCGCCGAGGCAGGCCCCGTTGTCACGCTCTCGAATCCGCGGACAGCCCGCCCTGGCAGCGTCGGGCAGGCGATCGAGGGCGTCGAACTTTCGCTCGACGATCGGCCGGATCGTCGGGGCCAGCTGCTCGTGCGAACTGCCAGCCGCGGCCTCGGCCTGATCGATCCCGAGGACGGCAGCCGAATCCGCCGTTTCGATACCGAGTGGATGGAGACGGGCGACCTCGCCGTGATCGACACCGAAGGGCATGTCCGGATCACGGGCCGGCTCGTCGACACGCTCCAGCTCGCAAGCGGCATCAAGCTGCCTCCGGCCGAGGTCGAGCGGACACTCGCCGAGGATCAGGCCTTCGCCCAGATCTGCGTGCTCGGCGACGGACTGAAGGCCCCACTCGCGATCATCGTGCCTGAACCCGAGATTCTCCGGGCCGCCATCCGGCGGATGGGACTGCGGATCTTCTCCCGTCGTCAGGCACTGCGCCACCCAAAGCTGCTCCGCTGGCTTGGTCTGCGGATCGCCCGCCGCCAGCGGTCGCTGCCACCGGCCTGGCGGCTGCGTCGGGCCATCCTTCTCGGCCGGCCGTTCGATGCTGCCCGGGACGAACTGACGCCGTCGCTGAAACTCAGACGTCGGACGATCGCCGAGCGATTCCACTGGGCAGTCGAGGCTGCCTCTTCCCCGCAGCCGCCGGCCTGGATGGCGGAGATTCCGTCGGCAGCGCCGCAGCGAAGCGGCGCTGCTTCGACGCCACCGGGGCCGACACCGGCAGCCCTGAGCCCGCTCGCCGCTGCCCTCTGGCATGGTGGCCAGCCGGCGGACGGATTCGCCGTAGCGGCCGCATTCGCCGCCACCGAAACCCGCGAGCTGGTCGCCCGGGTGATCGAGCGGTCGGAAGAGACACTCGACTCACTGCGTCGCGATGGCCTCCTCTACGAGCCGCCCGCGTCAACCTTCGATCCGCCGACCGCGCCGCTCGACGACGCACCCGCAGGCACGGCGGGGCGGTTTTCGGTCGCCGCGGAGGAGGCACTCGGCGAGGCCGGCCTCTGGGGGCTCGCAGTGCCCGAGCCCCATGGCGGCAGTGGCTGC
>CAMDFJ010000027.1 GCA_945897435.1 Candidatus Kuenenia stuttgartensis
ACAACACCTCGACCGTGACCGACCCGATTTCGTCACTGGTGAACCTTGCGATCACGAAGACCGACGGCACCGACACCTACAAGTCGGGCGGAACGACCACCTACACGATCGTGCTGACGAACAAGGGACCGGCCAACGCGACGGGCGTCACCGTCATCGACGTGCTGCCCCCGCAGCTCGATCTGGCCACGACGACATGGTTTGCCTCCTATGTGAACTCGAGCGGCACGCTCCCCACGACGCCGACCACCGGCAACATCTCGGGAACGGTCAGTCTGCAGGCCGTCACCGGCACGGTGACGATCACCATCAACGCCAACATCCTCACGACCGCGCTCGGTGACATGATCAACACCGTCACCGCCACGCCGCCGCAGGGGGCCGGCGAGCCGGTGTCGGCGACCGACATCAATGCCTTCGACGGCCCGATCATTCCCACGGCCGACATTCGGGCGCTGGTCGTAGGCAGCGATGACGGCTGCAATGGGCCGCCCTTGGTGCGGGTGCTCGATCCCGAAACCGGGGCCCCGCTCTCCGAGTTCCTGGCCTACGAGTCGAGCTTCCGCGGCAGTGTTCGCGTGGCGACCGGCGACGTCACCGGCGACGGCATTCCCGAGATCATCGTCGCCCCGGGCCGCAATCGGGTGGGGCAGATCCGCGTCTTTGGGCCCAACCCAGCCGGCTCGACCAACTACAGTGAACTTTTCGCCTACCGCACGCTCCCCTTCGGGGCGGCCTACCGCGGCGGTGTCGAGGTGACGGTCGGCGACCTGGATGGCGACGGCGTGGGAGACATCATCGCCGGGCAGTCGAGCGGTGCCGGACTCGTGCGAACATTCCTCGTGAACCCAAACGCCGTCGATCCCGTGGCCAATGTTCCCTCGAGGTCGTTCCGCGGAATCCCCGGCCCCTATGCCGGTGGCGTAATGATCGCGGCGGGCGACTTTGGAACGTTCGTCAACGGTGCGAAGACATCGACCAGTCCCGACGGCATTGCCGAGATTGCCGTGGGCAGCAACGCCGGGATCAAGGCGACGGTCAGGGTGTTCGACGTCTCCGGAGCGGCGAAGGTCGTCCGCACGCTCCAGCCGATCGGAGCAAACTTCAAAGGCGGCGTCACGCTCTCGACGGCGAAGTACAGTTCCGACGCCATCGACGACATCTTCGTCGGTGCCGGCGTCGGCGGGAGTTCGATCGTCGAGATCTACGATGGAGACACGGGAACGAATCTCGCCAAGCTGTCGGCCTTCTCGAGTTTCACCAAGCAGAATGCCCGCGTCTTCACGGCGGCACTCGACAGCATCGCCAACCCGGGAATCGTGGAGAACATCTACGGCGTGAAGGGTCTCAACGGAGGCGCCGGGGCGAAGGGGGTGCGGGCCTACAACCGCAGCTCGAGCCAGACAGCCACGCTGCCGGCGTCGACGTTTCTCGCTCCGCCGCTGCGGATCGCGCCGATCATCGTCCGGGTCACCGGCTGACCAGCCCCGGGGCCGGTCCGGGAATCCGGGTCGGAGCCTGGGTGGGCTGGGAAGAGTAGGAAACAAAGTTTCCTAATTGTCCGAGCGGCTGGTTCCCTCTGGGCATCGCTCGCACGGCCGAATCAGCCGGTTTTTTGCCCTTCCCTGGACACTGCTGGAATCCCGCCCGGCGGCCCCGAATGATCCCCCGAGGACTTTCTCCGCACGCAACAAAGTGGATCAAGGACTCAGGAAGAGCGACCGGCAGCGGTCGCTGGTTCGGAGGCAGTGAGACGGCAGTGGGCGTTGCTCGCGAACAGCGTTGATCGCAGGATGCGGACTCGCAGGACGTGAGACGTCGGTGTTCCGGCGGCTGAAGGAACTCAGGAACCCGGTTGGAGGAGTCCAGGGACGGACTTCTTCGACCGGCCGGCATGGAGGCGGGCATGGAAAGGCCAGCATCCGTTTTTTTTCGCAGACGAAGGCAGCCGCTCACCGGCCGGCTTGGCGGCCCGGAGCGACTGGAACCACGGACGTTGTTCTCCGGCGTGTCCGTCGGGTCTTCGGCGGGCATCGAGCGGATCGAATGGCGAGGGCATGCCGTCGAGGCGAGGATCGATCAGTGGGTCGGTCGGCTGGCTGCCGTCCGCCCGGCGACTATGGATCAGGCGGCCTACGGAAGCCCAGTGCTCGTCGGGCAACTCACTTCCCGGCATCCCGGCTGGCATGCCAGTTCGCTCGGCGGCGGATTCTTTTCACTTTCGACGCCGGGCGCAACCCGACAGTCCGTGCTCGGCTGGGCGGCCCGCACGAAGGCCGTGGCCAGACTCGAGCCCGATCTCGCGATCCGCGCCGCATCGCTGCCGAGCGATCCCCTGCTGGCATCCCAGTGGAACCTGCAGAACAGCGGCCAGTATGCGGGCACCATCGGCAACGACATCAACGCCGCCGCGGCCTGGAGCCTGACGACGGGTACCCGAAACGTCGTGGTGGCGGTGGTCGACTCCGGCATCGACATCCACCATCCCGATCTGGCCGCGAACATCTGGACCAATCCCAACGAGGCCGGCGGCAACGCCATCGACGACGATCGAAACGGCTACACCGACGACATCCACGGCTGGAACTTCATCGACGACAACAATCAACTGACCGACGGCTACGGCCATGGCACCCATGTCGCGGGCATCATCGGTGCCGTGGGCAACAACGGCCTCGGCGTCGCCGGGATCGCCTGGCAGGTGTCGCTGCTGCCGCTCAAGGTGCAGGACAGCCGCGGCATCGGTTCCACGAGCGCGGTTCTCAAGGCCCTCAACTACATCACGATGATGCGGCGGGATCACGGCATCAACATCGTGGTCGCCAATGCCAGCTGGGAGTCTGCGGCCGGGTATTCGCTGGTCGTTCAGGAGGCGATCCGCGCCGAGGGAAACGTTGGCGTGACCTTCGTCGCAGCCGCCGGCAATCAGGCCTCGAACAACGACGCGACCCCAAGGTATCCGGCCAACTACCAGTTGCCGAACCTGATCGCCGTGGCGGCCCTTTCAACCACGAACACGCTGGCATCGATGTCGAACTACGGCGGCACCACGGTCGACCTCGCCGCCCCCGGTTCGCTGATCCAATCGACGTTTCCAGGCGGCACCTATGGCATCCTCTCGGGAACCTCGATGGCGGCGCCCCAGGTGACCGGGGTGGTGGCACTGCTGGCCGCCGCAAAGCCGGGCATCACCCTGGCCGAGGTGCGGGCAGCGATTCTGGGGACGACGACCCCGGTCGCCGGCCTGCTGGGCAAAACCGCGACGGGTGGACGGCTCAACGCCGCCGCCGCCCTGGCCTCGCTCGGCATCTTCGCCCCGGCCCCCACTCCTGCCCCGTTGCCTGCGGCCACGCCCCCGGCCCGGTCCGAGATGCTGCCATTCAGCGATGCCTTCAACCGCCCGGCGGGACCGGTCGCGGAACCGGACTGGGTGCAGGCGGTCGGACGGATCGCGATCTCGTCAAATACCGCGATCTCCACGACTGGAGGGAATTCCGTCATGGTGCTCGGCCGTGTCTCGGTGGCCGACGTGCACCTGCGGGCAAAGGTGACGGTGCGGGCTGTCAACGGTCAGGCCGTGGGCCTCGTGGCCCGGTATGGCGGTGCCGGCGACTCGAACATGTATCTTGCGCGGCTCGTGAAACGACCGGCCGGCTTCGTCGGTCAGATCTGGCGAAATGTCGAGGGCGTCTGGCAACTGCTTGCCAGCCGGGCCGCACCGCGGGGCGGCGGCCTGATGCAGTTCGATGTCGTCGGCAACTCGCTTGCCCTGTCATTCAACGGTCGCCTGCTGGTGGGGATTCGCGACAACGCGATTTCACGGCCGGGCAGCGTCGGCGCCAGGATCAGCGGGATCGGAAACCGGTTGGACGACTTTTCAGCCGCCTGACCCCGGAACTTCCCGAAGAACTTTCCTGTCTTGGGAGCGGTCCATTTACCTCGGCCGCGTGTCGCGACGGGCCTGAGTGCGACGACCGAGGGCCGCAGCGTGGCCGATCCGGCGGGCTCCGAGCCCCTCGATCTTGAGACGGCCAGACTTGGCGGCGGTGACGGCCGACCGTTGCTTGGCACGATCAAGGCGCACGGCCTGCGTTGCGGGAGACTGGGCAAGTTCGGCGAGAGCGCCCGCAGACCGGGCCTTCTTTGAAATGGTCGGTGCGGTCTGCGGCACCATCTTCTTGACAGGCTTCTTGGCCGCCTTGGCGGGCGAGGCCTTTCTGGCCGATTGTGCGGCAGTCGCCTTGCGGGCCGCGGGCTTGGCGGCCGCCTTTGACGCCGATACGGCCTCTGTCACAAATCGCTTGAAGTCGCCGAGTCGCTTCTCCAGTCGCTCGACCGCTCCGGCGAAGAGGTCGTGCTTTTCCTGGGTGCGGGCGTTGACCTTGCCGCCGCCCGTCTTGCCCGTCCTCTTGGCGGAGCGGGTCTGGCTCTGGTGGAGGTCGCGCCACTTGTTCCGCAGGATCCGGGCCTGCTTCGTCGCCGCCTGCACCTGCTCGTGGGTCGCCTTCGCCAACGCCGAGCCGAAACTCGAATCGAAGAACTTCCGCTCGGCCGCCGTCAGGAGTTCCTTGGCCTGTTTGAGGACGTCGGCGGGAAGCATCTCTGCTGCGGCAATGGTGGACGGAGTCTTCTTGGCCATGATGGGCGCCTTTTTCTTGGGACGAGAGACGGAAAAACGAAACCTGCGACAAGAGCGGGCGAAGGGACTCGAACCCTCGACATCCAGCTTGGGAAGCTAGCGCTCTACCAACTGAGCTACGCCCGCGGAGACCACCGATTTCGCGAGTTTATCAGAATTGACGCGGGCTGCACCTCCCGGTCTGAGCGAACTGTCTCGGCCAACTCGCGGCCGGCTCGCCGGGCGAGGATGCCAGTGGCGGATGGGAGTATGATCTTTGGAGGTCGCGGCCGAGGTGCCGCCATTTTGTCCGCCTTTTCCGGTTCTCTCTCGGAGTGCATGTCGATGCCGAATCCCAATGGTCAGCCGAGCGTTCAGTCTGGTGTCGCGGACACATCGGCCCCGGCACCGAAGCGGTTTCTGTCGTCGCTCGCGACGACGACGCTCTGGACGGCGCTGGCCGCGGTCCTGCTCGGCGTCGGGGTCGTTCCCTGGCTGCTCTCCGATCCGGCTCGGATCTCCGGGTTCATCGCCAAGGCGGTGCCCGGCCTCCAGGCCGATGTCTCGATCGGCAGGGCCAGCATTGGCTGGATCGGGCCGATCCTGCTCGAGGATGTGAAGCTCGTGCCGCACAACGGGAGCCGGTCGCCGCTCTCGATCGCCCGGATCGAGGGGAGCCACGGCCTGGCTGGAATGCTGCTCTCGCTCGGCGATCTTGGTCGGTTTCGGGTTGAAGGCATGCGGTCTGATGTGGTCTTCGATGCCGATCGAAATTCGAACCTCAGCGACCTGTTCATGCCGACTGGTCCCAGGGGGCAGACCGCAGGCCCGCGGCCGCCGCGACGCAGCCCCGTGCGGGTGCGATTCGAGATCGAAGACGCCGTCGCACGAATCGAAGGGCCATGGTCGCCAGACCCGTGGGAGAGCGAGCCGACCGACATCCGGGTGGCCCTCGGGCCATCCGCTGACGGCGACTTCAGCGAGTGGAGGATCGACGGCGTGAAGCTTCTCGACAATGCGAAACTCGAGGCCAACGTGGCCCAGGGCGTTTTGGCCTACATCGCGCCTGTGCTCGCCGACGCCACCCGCACGAGCGGCCGATTCTCTCTGAAGATCGACGGCGGCACGTTTCCCGTCGGGGCTCCCGAGGCCGCGAGGCTGTCGGGGTCGCTGGCCATGCACGAAGTCGATCTCGGGCCCGGCCCGCTCGTCGCCAACATGATGAACGCCCTGCCGGGCAGGCTCCAACTGCCCTCGTCGATCCGGGTCGCCGATGACTCGAATGTCGAGTTTCACCTGGCCGAGCGGCGGGTCTGGCACAAGGGGCTCGAGTTTGGGGTGCCCCTGACAAAGCCCGGGCAGCGGCTCGACATCGAATCGAGCGGCTCCGTCGGGCTCGACGACAAGGTGCTCGACCTGAAGTTTGCCCTGCCGATTCCAAGCGACCTGCCCGGGGATCGTCCCATGCTCGCCGCCCTCGCCGGCAAGTCGATCTCGATCGGGATCGGTGGCGTCCTCGGCCAGCCGAAGGTGAACTTCGACGGGTCGATTCGGGCAACCGCCGGCGACGTGATCGCCGACCTCGTTGACCGACTGCGGAATCGCGGCGAGCCGCAGCCGGCCCAGCCGTCGCAGCCGCCCACACCCAACTGGATCCCGCCCCAGCCCGCGGGACGAGCTGATGCAGCCGCCGCCCGCGACGGCAAGGATGCTGCCGGAACAAAGCAGGAGCCGCCGGCGCCAGGGGAAACGAGGACCGCCGGCACCAAGGAGCCGATTGCCAAGCAGGAGACCGCCCCGAACGCCAAGGAGGGAACCGCCGAAAAACTCGAGCGGATCAAGTC
Organism: Candidatus Kuenenia stuttgartensis; assembly: GCA_945897435.1. GTDB lineage: Bacteria > Planctomycetota > Planctomycetia > Pirellulales > UBA1268 > RGVT01. The sequence goes on from CAMDFJ010000027.1 coordinate 6,463, forward strand.
GGCATTGCCGGCCGATGTGGCCCGCGACCCGTCCACCGACGCGGTCATCGACCTCGTCGGTGGCGTGCTCGACGAGGTCGCCAAGCGGCGGGCCGAACGTGCCGCGGCTGGCGGCGAGAATCCCGATACGGCTGCCCCACCAAGGAGAGGCCGGGTTTTGCGAAGACTGACCCGCCCGCCAGCTGGCGACCCTGCAGCCCCAACTCCACAGCCCTGAAAGCCTGCCGACGTGGGACAGGCTTCAGCCTGTCGTTCGAGAATAAAAAACCGGGCCTTCCTTGCGGAAGGCCCGGTCTCTTTTCATTCAGGCTGGCAGGTCGTTGGCCTCAGGGCAGGCAAAACACGACGAGCCAGACAGGATCAGGTGCCCGAAGCCGGGGCAGCCGGAGCGGCCGGAGCGGCGACCGGGGCGGCAGCCTCGGTCGGAACGCCTTCCGAGATCACGCCTTCGCCGGAGCAGCCGCCACCGACGCAGCCGCCCGAAACGGCACCCTCGACCACCTCGCCGCCACCGCAGCTCGAGCAGCCGCCTTCGACGACAGCAGCCTCACCGCAGCCGCCTTCGCAGGCCGGAGCAGCTTCGCCGCAGCCGCTCTCGCAGGCCGGGGCAGCTTCGCCACAGCCAGCTTCGCAGGCCGGGGCAGCTTCGGCACCGTGGCACTTGGCAGCCTTGCGGGCGGCCTTCTTGGCACGATGCTTGGCCATCAGGCCACCGTGGCACTTCCGACCGTGGCAACCGTGGCCGGCAACGGCACCCGTGTCACCGCCGACGAGGGCGATGGCAACGAGGGCGACGAACATCGCAACCGCGAATCCGAGAAAACGCTTCATCACATATCTCCTGGGAAGGGAATCCAACGCGCTATGCGTCCTGAAGCCGTCACGAAAAAACCCCGATCCGGGACGGCCACCGGACCGCAGCGAACGATTGATCAACCGGTAGAAAACCGCAGGCAGACCCTTGTCCGCCAACCAGCAACACTCCCCTGTAAGCGTTGCGGGTTGGCGAAGAGATTCCGCCTGGGGAATCTGGGTTGTTAGGCTAGCGGAGTCGGCCAGACTGTCAAGAATGGACCGAGAAACTGCGAAATCCCCCCGAAAATCCGGGGTCTGCAAGGTCGCGAGACAGAAGGCCGTGGAAAGGAACGCCACGGCGTCCGGCCGTGCTTTGCTTGGCGACCGCCGGTCGCTGGTTCGGCAGCCGGGCATCCTGGCCCGGCGGTCAGGCGAGAACGCCCTTCACGACATGTCCGTGCACGTCTGTGAGCCTGAACTGGCGGCCCTGGTAGCGGAAGGTGAGCTTTGTGTGGTCGATGCCGGCCATGTGCATGATCGTGGCCTGCATATCGTGGATATGCACCGGGTCGGATGTGATGTTCCAGGCATAGTCGTCGGTCGAACCGTAGACATGCCCCGCCTTCGCGCCGCCCCCGGCCAGCCACCATGAATAGGCTTTTCCGAAGTGGTCGCGGCCCTTGGGATTGGCCGGATCTCCCTGGCCGAACGGGGTGCGGCCAAACTCCCCCCCCCAGGCGACCAGCGTGTCGTCGAGCAGACCCCGCTCCTTGAGGTCCTGCACGAGTGCGGCCGAGGGCCTGTCGGTGTCGCGGCACTGGGTTTCCAGTTGCGTGAACAGATTGCCGTGCTGATCCCAGCCGGCATGCATCAGCTGCACGAACCGCGTTCCCCGCTCCAGCAGTCGGCGGGCGATCAGGCAGTTGTTGGCAAAACTTCCCTTCAGCTGGACGTCCGGGCCGTAGCGGTCGAGCACATGCTTCGGCTCGCTCGAGAAATCGACGAGATCGGGCACGCTCGCCTGCATGCGGTAGGCCATTTCATACTGCGCGATCCGGGTGTCGATCTCGGGGTCGCCGTAATCGGCCAGGTGGGCGGCGTTCATGGCGGCGATGTCGTCGAGCAGGGCCCGTCGCGACTCGCGGCTGACGCCGGCGGGGTTGGCCAGATAGGGGACCGGGTCGCCCGTGTTGCGAAACCGCACGCCCTGAAACCGGCTCGGCAGAAACCCGCTGCCCCAGTAGTGGTCGAAGAACAACTGCCCGCAGCTCTTCTCCTTGTCGGACGAGGTCATCACCACGAAGGCGGGCAGTTCGTCGGTTTCGCAGCCGAGGCCGTAACTCGCCCATGCCCCCATGCTCGGCCGGCCCGGCACCTGCGAACCGGTCATGAAAAATGTCACCCCCGGCGCATGGTTCACCGCCTCCGTCTGCATGCTTCGCACGAGGCAGATCTCGTCGGCAATGCCGCCGATGGCCGGCAGCATCTCGCTCATTTCGATGCCCGACTTGCCATACTTCCGGAATCCCTTGATCGGAGCCACCACCGGCCACTTGGCATAGCCACTCGACATCGTCGAGAGCCTTGTCACCCCGCGGACGCTCTCCGGAATGTCCTCGCCGCCGCGGCTGATGAGCGCGGGCTTGGGATCGAAGAGATCGACATGCGATGGCCCGCCCCCCTGCCAGAGCATGACGACCCGTTTCGCCGTGGGCGGATGATGGGGCAGCCCCGGCAGGCCGGGCATCCCACCGCCAGACTGCGAGGGAACCGCAGCGGACGCGTCGCGATTGAGACACGACGCCAGCGCCACTCCGCCGATGCCGATGCCGGCGGAGCCGAACAGCTGCCGGCGGGTGAATCGCTCGATGGTTTCGCGACGAATGTCAGTCATGGGCGGTGCCTCATTCCCGTGTCAGCGCCTCGTCGAGATTGAAAATACCCAGGCAGACGGCCGACAGGGCCGCATGCTCGGCGAGGTCGAGCGATTCGTCACGATTGCTCTCGCCGACGCCCACGAGCTGCTTCGCCGCCTCCGGGTCGGCCCTGAAGGCCTCCAGTTGCCGCCCGTGCATCCGGCGGAGCATCGTCATGTCGTAGTCGGTCGGCGTGCGGCCAAGCACCCGGCGGAAGCCAAACGAGAGTCTCGGATCGAGTTCGGGAGAGGACTGCATCGCCTTCTCGGCGAGCACACGGGCTGCCTCCACCCAGGTCGGATCGTTCAGGGTCGTGAGGGCGTGCAGGGGCGTGCAGGTGCGGCTGGCGCGGACGTTGCAGGTCTGCCGATTGGCCATGTCGAACATGTTGGCCGGGTTCACCGTCCGCCGCCAAAACGTGTAGAGACTGCGGCGGTAGAGGTCGGCCCCCTGCGACGCCGGATAGCTGAAGTCGCGCTCCTTCGTGATCGCCAGCGCCTCCCAGATCTGGTCGGGCTGGTAGGGATAGACGGGCTGGCCGCCGAGCCGCCGGTCGAGCAGGCCGCTGGCCGAGAGCGCCAGATCGCGGAGCACCATCGACGGCATCCGAAACCGGCTGGCGCGGGCGAAGAGCCTGTTCTCCGGATCCTTCGCCAGATGGTCCGCCGTCACTTTGCTCGCCTGGCGGTAGGTCGCACTCGTGACCAGAAGCCTGTGCATCTGCTTCTGGCTCCAGCCCCGGTCGCGAAACTCGACCGCCAGCCAGTCGAGCAATTGCATGTGGACCGGGTACTCGCTCTGGACCCCCATGTCTTCGGTCGTCTTCACGATCCCGGTGCCGAAGAAGTGCTGCCACATCCGGTTCACCTGAACCCGGGCCGTCAGCGGATGCTCCGGCAGAAAGAGCCACTGGGCGAGGCCGAGCCGGTTGGTCGGGGCGGCGGCCGGCAGAGGCGGCAGGAACACGGGAGCCGCGAAGCTGAGCTTCTCACCTTTGGGTGACAGGTAGTCGCCGCGGTCGAGGATCTTCGTCTCCCGCGGCTTCGCGTCGCTCATCACCATCACCCGCGGCAGCTGATCCCCCTTGTATTCGTCGAAGGCCTTCTTTGCGTCCTCATACCTCACGACCTGCGGCAGGTCCTTGATGACCTCGGCCTTGACGTTGGCATCGAAATGGCTGCGGAGCTGGTTTTCGATCGATTTCTTCTCGGCTTCGGTGCGGTCCTTCTCCGGCTTCCGCAACAGCGGCGTGAGATTTCGGGATAGGTTCCCGCCGTCGGCCGCCTCGCCGTCGGAAAAGAGGCCCGCCTTCCAGGCTGCATAGGCGGCGTCGATCATCGGCCTGGCGTCGGCCTCGAGCCCCTTCATGGCGGCCTCGAGTTCGGCAAGCTTCCGGCTGTTTTCCTCGCTCGGCAGTTCGATCAGCGGCGGTGCGACCCGGATCCGCGCCGAGAACCGGGTCGGCATGCCCGACTCCGGCAGTCGATTGAATGCGTCGAGCAGCGAATAGTAGTCGGCCTGCGTCATCGGATCGTATTTGTGGTCGTGGCACTGGGCGCAGGCCATCGTCAGACCGAGCCAGGTGGTGCTCGTGGTGTCGACCCGGTCGAAGAGGTTGTTGAACCGCTGCTCCTCGGCGATCGCCCCACCTTCGCCGTTCAGCAGATGGTTGCGGTTGAATCCGCTGGCTATTTTCTGATCCGTCGTGGCATTCGGCAGCAGGTCGCCCGCCAGCTGTTCGGTGGAAAATCGATCGAACGGCATGTCGTCGTTGAGGGCCTTCACCACCCAGTCACGCCAGATCCATTGCCAGGTGTCGCCGTCCTGCTGGAAGCCGTTGGAATCTGCATAGCGGGCGGTGTCGAGCCAGGAGAGCGCCATCCGCTCGCCGTAGTGGGGGCTCTCGAGCAGCCGGTCGACCAGTTTTTCGTAGGCCTCCGGATCGGTGTCGGCGACGAAGGCATCGACCTCATCGGGTGTCGGGGGCAGCCCGACCAGATCGGCATGCAGCCGGCGGATGAGCGTGGCCCGATCGGCCTCCGGCGATGGCCTGAGACCCGCCGGCTGGAGCTTTGCGAGCACGAACCGGTCGATCTCGTTTTTCGCCCAGCCGTCCTGTCTCACCTCCGGCAACTGGGGCCGGGCAGGCGGCGCAAACGCCCAGTGCGGCGAGTAGACCGCCCCTTCGTTGATCCAGCGGTCGAGCAGTTTCTTCTGCTCGTCGGAGAGCCGCCGATTCGAATTCGGCGGCGGCATGAGAACGTCGGCATCGGTCGAATGGATCCGTTCGAGCAGAAGGCTCGCACCCGGGTCGCCAGGCACGATCGCCCCGGCCTCGATCGCTGCCGCCCGGTCATCGAGCCGCAGGCCCGCCTCCCGCTTATTGCCATCCTGACCGTGGCAATAGAAGCAGTTTTCCGACAGGATCGGCCGGATGTCGCGATTGAAGTCGAGCGGCAGGTGGGCGGGCTCAGATGCCCAGGCCATCGACGAGGTGACGAATGCCACCGTGGCGACAGCGGCCACTCGCCGAACGCAGAGCGGACTTGGGCAACCCATGGGACAAATTTCCGCGACTGGTTCCCCGCATCGCCGCCCCAGAAGCGTTGTCAGACTGTGGCAGGCCAGAGAGGATTGATCGACGAAATCCTGCAATCGAACCCTAGCACCCTTCCGGGCTGCAGTCCAGCCGTCGCGGCCACGGGTCGCACCCGGCCGCCCCTCTTTTCCGCTGTTCGCGGTCGCTCAGCGGGTATCCGCCGGGCCGGCTGGAGATCGTTCCCCCAGCCGAGCGACTACTTGGTCGTCGGCGAATCGCCGCGGGCGGTGCGGTTTTCGGCGGCCGCCTTTGCCGCCGTCTGCTCCGACCGCTTTTGAATCTCGTTGGCCACGAGTTCCTGTTTGGCGACCATGTCTTCCGGATCCTCGAAGTTGAGCAGCAGCGGGGCGAGGTCGTCGAACACCTTCATCGCCATGCCCACGACCCGCCAGCCCTCGGGATCGAGCCGGACGACCCAGACGACGTTGTCGGTGCTCGTGAAGCCGTCGGCATCGGTGTCGGTCCAGGTGGTGGCGACATGGACCAGATCGCCGGAATCGCCGACCATCTCGCAGTCGCGGATCGAGTAGGTGGCGGACGGATTCACCGGGGGAGCGACCGAGAGACCGAGTTCCTGGGTCTTGGCCCGGGCGACCTTCGTGAGCATGCCGCAGGCGGCCGCGTCGTCGCCCCGCTTGATCGCGTCGAGAAAAGAAACGACGGCCGCCTTGGCGGGTTCCGTCGCGGCAGACGACCCCGAGCCCTCGCCCGCGGAGCAGCCGGAGAGCCCGAGGGCTGCGAGCGTTCCGCAACCGGCCAGGAAGCAGGCTGCCCAGAGGGTCCAGGCGGTCGTTGAGGGGTGGCGATCTGCGGCAGACATGGTGCAGCCTCCAAACGGTTGACGAGTGGCTCCGGCGATGAGGCCGAGGGGCGGGAAGACTGACGCCTTGGTCGCCACGGGTCAAGCCGAAATTGGCCGCGGAACTGGCCGCGGAAACGCCGGCAAACCAGCGATTCTGGGAGCTGGCCCGCGGGCTGCGGTATTCTCTGGCAGAGGTCTCCGATTGGAAGGTACGGCAGGCTCCGAGAGTCTGTCGCGGAAGGATCCACGAATGCCCCCGCCCAGATCTTTTGCCGGTCGAGAGCGTCGCCAGCCCGGCTGCGGATATTCGAGACAACTGCTCCTGATCGCGGCCGCCACTGGTTTTGCACTCGGTCTCGGCATGGCGTTGACCGGACCCGCCGATGCGGCTCCGCCGCGGAGCCTTCGCGGCCGGCAGCCAGCCGACCGGGCAAAACCGCTGACGACGATCGACAAGGGCACCGCCGGAGCTTTTTTCGACGATGCCTTTTCGACGCTCGAGGGAGAGCGGCCCGATTTTGCCGCCGCCCGTGCTCAGGCCGCCCCAGCGATCGGCGGCGATGGGAATTCTTCCGCTCCCGGCGGCAGGGCCGCGAACGTCCAGGGATTCGCCTGGTCAACGCTGATCGGCGGCGACACGCTCGTCGACGAGATCAAACAGATGAAGATGGTGGTCGCCAAGGCGGTCGCCTCGGCCTCCGATTTCAAGGGGGGCGGCTACGACGAGGCTCGCGTCGCCTACGGATCGACCGCCCTCTGCTTCGGCGTGATCGCGGCCTATGACGGAGATGTTCGCTGGAAGAAGGATGCCGAGACCGCCCGCGATCTCTTCGCCCGGGTTGGCAACAACTGCAAGGTTGGCTCGCAGCAGACGTTCGACGAATCGAAGGCCCGGCTCGCCGATCTGGAGTCGCTGCTCGACGGCAGCGGCATCCCGCCCCGGAAGGAGAAGGAAGCCTTTCTCTGGAGCATGGTGGCCGGGCGGCCAGCAGTGATGGAAAGGCTCGAGGCCGCCGAAGGGCGGATGGCAGCGGCGATCGCTTCCAAGACCGACTTCAGTCGGCAGGTCGAGGCCTTCCTCCACGAGGTTGAGATGGTGGCTGCGATCGGTGAGGTGATCCAGCAGCCCGACTTCGAGGATCACGACGATGAAACCTATCGGGGCCATGCCGCGCGGATGCGGGAGGCGGCCGTTCAGGCGCGGGAGGCGGCCCGGAAGAACGACTACGAGGCGGCCCGCACGGCCGTCGGGGAATTGAAAAAGTCGTGCGACGCCTGCCACGGAGACTACCGGAGTTGATCCGCAGAAGATCAGCGGCTGGGATCACCCGAACATCATTCGAAAAGGTCCGACTTCTTCAGGAACCGTCATTCCGCCCGGTCGGATCGGAGGGGTCGACGTCTGCGGATGTCTCGCGCGAGTCCTCGAGCCGGATCACCCGCGGCAGCCCTTCGACCAGAGCCGGATCGAGTTCCAACAGTCGGGCGACTGGCAGTCCGGCGACTGCCGGCGTCGCTACCGCTGGAATCCGAAACTTGGTGCCGCACTGCGGGCAAAGACACTTCCTGCCGGCATAGGCGTCCTTCACCTTCAGGCGATGCCCGTTCGGGCAATGGGCGACGATTCCCATCGGCTGCTCCAGTGGTCCCCTTGCCGACCGACCGCGCGATGACCCGCGAACTTGCCGAATTCCACTGACGATCTTAGGCTCACTCCATCATGCCACGCCAGGACAAGCCGAAGCCAGAGCCGGAGCAGGAGGAGCAGGAGCGTCGCGGCCCTCTCGAGATCGCCCTCGTCGGTGACCTGACCGACAACGAGGCCGACCTGACCGACCGCCTGCTGGGAATCGAGCCGGGCGGCGAGTGCACGATCTACTTTGATTCCCCCGGCGGTTCCCCCTACTGCGCGATGTCGCTGGTCTCGCTTCTTCGGCTTCGGGGTATCCGGGCCACTGGAATCGTGACCGGGGAGTGCTCGTCGGCGGCACTCTGGCCGTTTGCCACCTGCACGCGGCGAATCGTGACCCCATACAGCGTATTCCTCTTCCACCCGATGAAGTGGCAAAGCGAGGAGCACATCGGGATCACCGAGGCTGCCGAGTGGTCTCGACACTTCGCCGAACTGGAACGCGAGATGGACGTCCTGCTCGGCGAACTCTTCGGTGGGGCGACCGAACTGATCGCCCAGTGGATTCGGACGCACCGGTATGTCACCGCGGCCGAAATGGTGAAGGCCGGTCTGGCCGAGATGGCGGCGATGCGGCCGCTTCCCGAACTGATGCCGGTTGAAACGGGCTGATTCCGGTCTGGTAGACTTTCCTGCCTGGGTCGGCCATTTCCGCCGGCCCGCCCCGCTGGAGATCCACCGCCATGTCGTCACGCCCGAAGACCGTTGCCGCGCCGGCAGCGATGCTGTTGATGCTCTCCTGCCTGCTATCCGGCTCGATGCCGGCGGTCATGGGCCCTGCCTCCTGCCATGCCCAGGCTGTGGCGGAGGGCCGCGAGACCCGTGCCTTTGCGATCGCCGGCGGTTCCTACACGCTCGAGGCGCCCGAGGGCTGGAAGCAGGTGCCGCCGAAATCCCGGATCGTGGAGTCGGAGTTCGCCGTGCCCTCGGAGGGCGAGGGTCTGCAGCCCGGCCGCATGACCGTGATGGGCGCCGGTGGCAGCGTTCAGGCCAACGTCGACCGCTGGATCGGACAGTTCGTCCAGCCCGATGGCAGCCAGACCAAGGACAAGGCGACGACCAAGTCGATCAAACTGGCTGAATGCTCGGTCACGTTCGTCGACATCTCCGGCACCTACAAGGACATGCCAGCCGGCCCGTTCGCTGGAGGCGCGGCGGTCGATCGGCCCGATTACAGGATGCTGGCGGCGATTGTCGAGACGCCCGGCGATGGCAGTTACTTTCTCAAGTTTTACGGACCTTCCGCCACGGTGGCGAAGCACGCCGACGGCTTTCGTCGGATGGTCGAGGGCATGGTGGCGGCACCGCGTTAGACCCATCCACCCTGATCACCACTTGCCCGGTCGGGCAGGTCTCGGAGGCTGAAGTTCGGCCTGAGATTCGAAACCGCAGGGAAATTCAGACCGCATGAAAATCCAGGACTTTCTCGAGCACCACGGCATCGCGGGCAATCCATTTGCGGAGGAGGATGCCCAGAACGACACGGTCTTCAAGCGGACCTGCCTGGAGAACACGTTTCATCCTGCCTGGGACAAGATCTACGGCGATCCGGCCGATCCCAGCACCGCGATCGTGTTTGGCGAGAAGGGGGCGGGGAAGACGGCCCTCAAGCTGCAGATGGTGCGGCAGTTCGACCTCCACAACGCCGCCGCCCCGGAACGGCGGACGTTCGTGGTTTTGTACGACGATTTCAATCCCTTTCTCGATCGGTTCGTGAGTGCCGTCGGCCCGAATCGTCCGGTCGAGAAGGTGCTCTCCCAGTGGAAGCTCTGGGACCACATGGACGCGATCCTGTCGCTGGCCGTGACCCAGTTCGTCAGTGATCTCAATGCCTCGACCGCGAGGCCCGCGGCCAGGCTCACACCGCCACAGGCCCGCGATCTCGCCCTCCTTGCCGCCTGCTATGACCAGTCGACGGGCGAGACGTTTCCCTCCCGCTGGAGCCGGCTCAGAAGCCGCACCGGCTATTCCGCCTGGCTGGGACTCTGGCCGTTTCTGGCCGGCCTCGCGGCCACGCTGGCCTTCGGTCTGGCCGTCGCCTTCAGCTCCTCCCGTGGCGGCACCGGATGGCTCGGTGCCTGGTGGCCCTGGCTTCTGCTGGCAGCGGCCTGGGGGCCGTGGGCGGTGCGTCGGGCCAGGGCCTGGTGGACGGCATTTCGAATCGTCCGCAGCATGCGAACCGGCAACCGCACCGTGGGCCAGCTGGCGTCTGCACTGGCCCGGATGCCGGAAGTCGATCTCGCCGGCCAGCCGCTGCCGCTGATGCCCCGGAGCGACGATCGCTATGAACTGCTGGCGAAGTTCCAGGCGATCCTCGCCGCCCAGGGCTACGCCGGGATGGTCGTGATCGTCGATCGGCTCGACGAGCCGCACCTCATCAACGGCTCGGCCGAGCGGATGAAGCAGGTGATCTGGCCGATGCTCGACAATAAGTTTCTCAAGTCGCCGGGCATGGGCTTCAAGCTCTTGCTGCCCGTCGAGCTCTACCGGTTCATCGAGCGGGAGGACGAGCAGTTCAACCAGAGAGCCCGGCTCGACAAACAGAACCTCGTGCCCTCGCTCGAATGGTCGGGCGAGACCCTCTACGACATCGCCTCGATGCGGGTCAAGGCGGCCAGCGTGGGGAATCCCCCGGCCACGCTCGCCCAACTCTTCGACCCCGAGGTCGATCAGCGGCGGCTGCTCGACGGGCTCCGCAGCCTGCGGGTGCCGAGACAGCTGTTCAAGTTTCTCTACAAACTGCTGGTCGCCCACTGCCACGCCCACACGGGCGAGCAGCCCGTCTACAAGATTCCGCTGGAGCGGTTCGACACCGTGCTGGCGGTGTTTCGTCGGGATCAGGACGCCTTCGACCGCGGCCTGGCGCCCCGCTAGCCATGCACACGATCGTCGTCGGCCGCGACGCGATGGCCTGCCGGTTCGAGGTCGTCTTCAATGCCGGCGAGACGGCCGATGCCACCGAACTCGGCGTCGCGGCCCTCGATCTCGTCGACCTGATCGAGGATCGGATCACGGTCTATCGCGATGGCAGCGAACTGTCGCGGCTCAACGCCACGGCGTCGGAAGGCTGGCAGACCGTCGCCGTCGACCTGTTCGATCTGCTCGTGACTGCAGGCCAGTTGGGCGAAAGAACAGGGGGCGGTTTTGACTGCGCCTCCGGGGCACTTGTGCGTGCCTGGGGGTTTCTCGAACGTCGGGGCAGGATTCCGACCGACGAGTCGCTGCAGGCGGCCCGGGAGCGGTCGGGCATGCGGTTGGTCGAACTCGATCCGGCGACGAAGCGGGTCCGCTTCGCCCGGCCGGGGGTGGAGCTCAACCTCGGCGGGATCGGCAAGGGCTGGGCGCTCGACCGTGTGGTGGAGCTTCTGCGGGATGCCGGGGTCGAGAGCGGATTTGTCCACGGTGGACGCAGTAGCGTCAGGGCGATCGGTTCCCAGGGAGGCGTCCAGGGCGGCCAGCGGGGATGGCCCGTGGGGGTTCGGCATCCGCTCCGGACCGACCGCAGGCTGGCGACGATCAGGCTCCAGGATCGGGCCCTCGGCACGAGCGGTTCGGGCACGCAGTTCTTCGTCGACCGGGGTCGCAGGCTCGGCCACATCCTCGACCCGCGCAGCGGATTGCCCGCCGAAGGCCTGCTCTCGGCGACCGTCGTCGCGCCCACAGCGGCGGAGTCCGACGCACTCTCGACGGCACTCTACGTGCTCGGGCCGGCGGGACTGCCGCTGATCGCCCCCGAGGGGGGCGATGTCGGCGGCCTGATCGTGGCGCCGGCCGAGACGCCCGGCCGGCTGCGGGTGGTCGTGGCCAATCTCGACAGCGATGACATCGCCTTCGAGCCCGGCCCCGACTTCGAAGTCGAGGTGCTGCGTTCGAAACCCGCGGTCGACCCCCGCGGATGAGGAGCGACAGCGGTCCTCAGTACGAACTCGCGAAGCCGAGCTGGAACGTCGTCGGCGGACCCTTCCTGTCGGTGCCTGCTCCCCAGTTGCCGTAGATCGAGAGCCGGTCACTCGGAAACCAGACGAACCCGCCGCCGAGAACGGTCTGGAATGCGACCCTGGGCAGGGCCGACTGGTTCTGGAAGCCGTGGAAGAAGATCTCGAAGTCGTCCGTGATCGGCTTGGTGATCGCCCATTGGGCGATGTCGATCGGCACGTAGCCGTCGCGGGAGGCGTCTGCCGCGAGGCCGACGTTGTATTCGGCGATCAGTCCCCACCAGGGGAGCGTGTTGCGAAAGAGCATCGTCATCGACGGCTCCGTCCCCGATTCGAAGGCGGGCGAGCCCCAGGGGGTGAGGATGTAGGCCTCGAAGCCGACGGCTGGGAGGAACCACTCCCGGTTCTCCTCCCAGAAGTGAATCTTGGTGTCGAAGGCCAGCGGGGAGAAGCCGGTGGTCTCCGGATTGCCGAGGCCCGCCGCCTGCCAGGTGAAGCCGTTGGAGAAGAGCCGAAACTCGACCCGGTCGGTGAGGCCCAGCCGGAGCAGGAATTCGGTGTTGTAGATCGGCGGCTGGAGATTTGTGATGCCGCCCGTGTAGAGCACCGGACTGGTTTCCAGATAGACCGCCCCCCGGGGAATCGTGTTTGGGCTGTTCGGATAGTTGGCGGTGTCGGGCCCGGGGTCGCGAATCGTGTGGGGCCGTTCGAGCAGTTGCTGGTCGATGCCTTCGGGAAAGACCTCGGCCAGAAAACGCGTCCAGGGGGAACGAGACCCAAGGTCCAATTCTGAGGGGGCAGCGGCCCGAAGCGGGACTGGCGGGCAGGCGGCCGCCAGCATGCAGGCGACGACGAGCCCGGCGGATCGGCCGAGAAAGGCTGGACGGCGCATGGCTGACACGGCGGCGGCAGAAGGACTCTCCGGGGGTCCTCCCAGAAGGCGAGCGGCCGCCGCAAGCCCGGTTGGAAGGGAAGCCTGCCACTCGGGGTCACCTTGGGTACACTGGAGTGGCTGTGGAAAAAGCCGTCCACGGCCCGTTCGAAAACAGGTTCCATCACCCCGCGCCTCCGCTCCAACCACCGCCACACATGTTCGACTGGTTCGAGCGGGGTTCCTACCTCGGTATCGTGTTCTTCCTCACGCTCACGGGGATCGGCCTGCCCGTTCCCGAGGAGGTGCCGATCGTGGCAGCGGGCGTGGCGAGCCGGGCCGGAGCACTGCACTGGTATTACGCCCTGCCGGCCTGCATGGTCGGGGCCCTGCTCGGCGACAGCCTGATGTATGCCATCGGACGGTTTTTCGGGGCCCGGATCCTGCGGGAGCACCCATGGTGGTCGGGATTTCTCACGCCGGAGCGGGAACGAAAGATCGAGGACCTGCTCAAAAAGCATGGCATCAAGGCCTTCTTCGTGGCCCGGTTTCTGGTCGGCCTCCGCAGCCCGTTCTATCTGACCGCCGGGATCCTCAAGGTGAAGTATCGCTGGTTCCTGCTTGCCGACTTCATCTGCGCGTCGGTGGTGATCGGTGGCTTTTTCGGTCTGGCATACCTTTTCGGTGACCGGATCACGGGCCTGATTCAGTCGGCCGAACGTGGGCTCACCGTGGCCGTCGTGCTGGCCTCGCTCGCCGCTCTGGCCGTGATCGCCTTCTTTTCCTTCCGCCAGCGCCGAATCCGGATGCTCGACCAGGATCCGGAGGCACTGTTTGAAAACCGCGAGATCATCTTCGGCCCCGCGGCCGATCGGATCGCCGACGCCGTCAATCTCGGCGATGTGAACCGCGGCGAGAACGACTGACGGGGCTTCGCAGGCAGCCATCCATCGCAGGACGGAAACAGAGCCGGAAGGCCGGTTTCGCCGGTCGTGCGGGTTGTGACAGGCGGCGGGCGACGGTTTCGTCGACCTGTCGCCCTGCGGCGACTTTGACGTCGCCCGTTTGCAACCTAGGAAACATGAGACGCCATCGACGCGCACAACGTTTCCCAGGAGCCAGGCCATGCCCCGCCCGATCACACCCATCCAGCATCCGGTCACCTCGCCAACCCGCCGGCCGCTGCTCGGCGAGCATTCGGCGGTTTTCGAAGCCCTCTCGATCGTTGAGCGAATCGCACACACTCCGGCCACGGTGCTGATCACCGGGGAAAGCGGCACAGGAAAGTCGCTGCTCGCCCGACACCTCCACGAGTCGAGCGGCCGGCGCGGCCGATTCGTCGAGGTGGCCTGCGGCAGCCTGAGCGACTCACTGCTCGAAAGTGAACTCTTCGGCCACGTCGCCGGCGCCTTCACGGGAGCCATGTCCGACCGGGAGGGACGGTTTCTGCAGGCCGATGGAGGAACGATTTTTCTCGACGAGATTGCCACAGCCTCTCCGGCGATGCAGGTGAAACTGCTGCGTGTGCTGCAGGAACTGCAGTTTGAACCGGTCGGCGGCGGCCGGACGCACACGGTCGACGTGCGGGTGGTCCTCGCGACCCACGAGGACCTCGAGCGGCTCGTCGCGGAGGGGAAATTCAGGGCCGACCTCTACTGGCGGATCAATGTCGTCGCGATCGAGATGCCGGCGCTGCGGAGCCGGGCGAGCGACATTCCGCTGCTGGCCAACCATTTCCTGCGGATGGCCGCCTCCAGGGCGGGACGGCAGATCGAGGGCTTCACCTCCGCCGCGGTCGAGGCCCTGCTCGCCCACCCCTGGCCGGGCAACGTTCGCGAACTGGAGCATGCGGTCGAGCGTGGCGTGTTTCTCGGTCGCGGCCCGCTGCTGGACGTCTGCGATCTGCCCGTTTCGATTGCTGCCCCTCGGGCCATCCGCGGCGGCCACCCACTGCCGCCGCCCGCCTCGCTCAAGACCTCGATGGCCCAGCCAGAGCGGCAGCTGATCCTGGCCGCACTGGAGCGAAACGGCTGGCGCAGGGACGCCGCCGCGAGGTCGCTGGGCATCAATCGCACCACGCTCTACAAAAAGCTGAAGCGGCTGGGGATGGATCTCGCCGATCACCCGGCCGGTGCAACGGTCTGGCCCCCGGCGAGCCACGCCACCAGCCATGCCACCAGCGCCAGTCGGTAAACGACGAACGGCCAGAGGGTCTGGCTCGTCAGAATCCGCAGCAGCCAGCGGATCGAGAGATAGCCGACCACCGCGGCCGCGAGCGTGCCGACCGCCGCGGTTGCGACCGCCTCGGTCGACCCAAATATCTCCCGCCTCTGCTGCCAGGCCTCGAGCAGCCCGGCCGCTGCGACAGCAGGCAGCGAGAGGAGAAACGAGAACCGTGCCGCAGTGCTGCGGTCGAGTCCGGTGGCCATCCCCGACGAGATCGTCACACCGCTGCGGGAGGTGCCGGGAACGAGGGCCAGCACCTGCACGAGTCCCATCGTGAGCCCGTCGACGAACGTCATCTTCTCGATCCCGCTGCGGCCGGCTTCGCCGCGGCGTGAACGCCAGCGGCAGAGCAGCTCCGCCCCGGCCATCAGGAGCGTGGCTGCGAACAGTGCCGCCGTCACCACCTCGAGCCGACGGGCCTCGCCGCGGATCAGGTGGCGGCAGGCGAATCCGACCACCACGATCGGCAGCGTGCCGAGGGCGACCATGATCGCCGCCCGCGAGTCGGGTGTGGCCAACGGCTGGCCGCTCCAAAGACCGGCCGCGAGGCCCCGCAGAAGGGCGGCGATGTCGTGCCGCAGGGCCAGGCAGACAGCCAGCAGCGTGCCGCATTGGATCACGGCCGAGTAGGCGGCCCCGGGGTCGTCCCAGCCAAACAGCGCAGGCACGATCCGCAGGTGGGCAGTGCTCGAGATCGGCAGGAACTCGGTCAGCCCCTGCACCACCCCCAGCGTGACGGCCTCGATGATCGTCATGCGGCCATGCTCCTTTGAAAAAAGCCGTTCCGTGCAGCCGTCTTCTAATGAGGCCCGCTGTTCGTCATACTACCGAACCCCTTTCGACCCAGGAGAGCCAGTTTCGCATGTTCCGCAATCTCAGCACCGTCGGCCTGCCCCTTTCCGGACGTCCGAGTGAACTCATCGAGCTCGCCCTCTCGTTCGGCTTCGATTCGATGGATATCGACATCATCGACTTCCAGCAACAGGCAGAGGCCTTCGGCGTCGAGCATGCCCGCCGATTGATGGTCAGCGCCCGCCTCAAGAGCGGGATGTTCGAACTCCCGGTCGACATCTCTGGCGACGAGGAGTCGTTCGCCCGCGACATGGAGCGTCTCCCGGAGCGGCTCGACATGGCCCAGGCAACCGAGGCCCTGCGGGCTTCGGCGGTGGTCGCCCCCGCCTCGGAGGAGCACGGATTCAAGGACTACTTCGAACTGCACCGCAAGCGGCTCGACACGATCGGTGACCTGCTCGCGAAGCGGGGCATCATGCTCGGACTCTCCTACATTCCCGAGGCCGCCGCCCGAGAAGGGAAGGCCAATGCCTTCATCAGCACCTTCGAGGGACTGATCGGACTGGTGCAGACATCCCACCCGAGCATCGGCGCGATCGTCGACTCCTGGGCCTTGCACGCCTCGGGCGAGCCGCTCGAGTTGATGGCGAAGGTTCCCGCCGGCCGGATCGTCGAGGTTCGCCTCTCCGATGTGCCTCGCGACGTCGCTGTCAGCGAACTCACCTATCAGCATCGACTGATGCCCGGCGACACCGGCGTGATCGGCATGGGCGAAGTTCTCACGCAGGCGAAGGCGGCCGGGTTTGACGGTCCAGTGACCCCCTGTGCCGACCGGACGAATCTCACCGGCCGCGGCCGCGAGAAGGTTGTCAAGCTGGCCGGTGACAGGCTTGAGGCCGGCTGGCGTGAGGCCGGTCTGCCGATCGTGCCCCGTTGGTTCCTGCCGGTCGCCAAGGAGCCCGGGTCGTTTGGTGGTGTCGACGCATTCGTGCCGGCCGAGTGATCCCGTCGGAGCGGATCCAGGAGGCCTCGGGCTGCTTCAGCCGGGCTCGCGGATCCAGCGAACCTTCGGCGAACCGCCGCCGTCAACGGCTGAACCGCTGATGAACTCCGACAGGTAGCGGAGCGACTTGCCGGGCCTGTCGGGGTCGCGGAAGTTGTCCCCCTTCTGCAGGATCGGGAGCTGGTCTGGCATGCCGCCGAAGGCAGGGGCGCCGGCGATCTGGCAGGGGAACCACCAGCCGGTTCCTGCGGCATCGACAAGATAGAACTCCGGGTAGCAGTGGCCCTCGACCCAGACGGTTCGGGCCGGGATGCCCTCGGCTCGGGCCATCGCGATGAACAGACAGGTGAGTTCCTCGCAGTCACCCCAGCCGTCGGCCAAGGCCCGGGCTGCACCTTTGAGTTCACCGTTGCGGTATTCGACCTTCTCTCTCACGACGTCGTAGATCGCCTCGACCTTCTGCCAGCCGACGAGGTCTTCGCCCGTGGCCTTTGCGAGTTTCACGATCTTCGGATGGCGGGTCTCGATGTATGGGCTCGGGCCCAGAAATGCCCGCAGGGCCCGGTCCGGCTTCTCGGGGATCGCAAGGCCATCGGTCTCGCTCGGGGCGACGATTGACGCCCGCTCCAGGGAAAATGTGACCACGGCCCGGGCCAGGTCGCCCACCGGCAGATCGGGAATCTCGACGATCATCTGTTTCACACCGCCTGGGAGCGTCCGATAGCGGATCGACTTCACGTCGGCCGAGGCGTCTTCGTTGATGATCCGCACCTTCTGCTCCGGCCAGTCGGCCGGCACGGGCATCGAGGCATAGATGCCGCGGCAGGGGCCGCCCTCGGCCCGAACTTCGACGCCGACCCGATAGGACTGCGTGCGGACGTCGCCGAGCGTCGGGCCTCCGGCCGCGGCCTGCGTCTCGAGAAACTGCCCGTGAGCCGAGGACGCCGTCAGCAGCGTGCAGGCGGCCACGAGCAGAAAGCTCAAGCCATTCGATGAATGCCAATGCCCCGCCTGTCTCATCGTCCCCTCGCCCCCTGCCGCCCGATCCTCCGCCGACATCTTCCCTCACTGAATCGGCAGAATCGAGCGGCGGACTGTCGGAACCCGTCCGAGGTGCCGGCCGGGAAAAAGGGGAGGCCGGGGCAAAACACTCGATTGTTCAGGGACAGTGCGGCTGCTAGACTGCGAGGCTCGATTCTCTCGTGGCCCGCTCGCATTCGTCCTTTTACCCCGTTTTCCCCGAAACCCCCACACGCATGGTCAACCGCAACCTCATCCGCGAACTCGAACTTGGAGACGAACTCGATCAGGAACTGGAACTCGCCATGGCCGGCGCCGAGGAGGGGGAATACTCGGTCGGCACCTCGACTCTGGCGGTCAACTCGGTGCTTCAGGGTCGGGTTTTGAGGGTTGACGACGAGTTCGTGCTCGTCGACGTGGGCTACAAGAGCGAAGGGCACATCCCGCGGAACGAGTGGGACGAGGGCGAGCCGGCGCCGCAGGTCGGCGACATCGTCAAGGTGCTGCTGGAGGAATTCGAGGACGGTCAACTCGAGGAGCAGAGGGGGCTGATCACGCTCTCCAAGCGGAAGGCCCGCCGGATCGAGGACTGGCTCCGGGTGATGGAGAGCGTCAAGGAGAACGACGTCGTCACCGGCTACGTCACCCGCAAGATCAAGGGCGGTCTGCTCGTCGACATCTCGGGCGTCAACGTCTTCCTGCCGGCCAGCCAGGTCGACATCCGTCGTCCCGCCGACATCGGCGATTACTGCGGCCGGGCGATCCAGTGCCTCGTGCTCAAGATCGACGAAGCCCGTCGCAACATCGTCGTTTCCCGCCGGGCCCTGATCGAGCAGGAGCGGGCCGAGCGGAAGAAGCAGCTGATGGAGACGCTGGAGGTGGGCCAGGTCCGTCGCGGCATCGTCAAGAACATCGCCGACTTCGGCGCCTTCGTCGATCTCGGTGGCATCGACGGCCTGCTTCACATCACCGACATGTCCTGGGGCCGGATCGGCCATCCGAGCGAGATGGTTTCGATCGACCAGGAGATCGAGGTTCAGGTGCTGCACATCGACAGGGAGAGGGAGAAGATCGCCCTCGGCATGAAGCAGCGGACGGCGAGCCCTTGGGCGAAGGTGGCCGACAAGTATCCGGTCGGCACCGTCTGCAAGGGAACGGTCGTCAACGTGATGAGTTACGGAGCGTTCGTGAAGCTGGAGGATGGCGTCGAGGGCCTCGTGCACATCAGCGAGATGAGCTGGACCAAGCGGGTCAGCCATCCGAGCGAACTGGTCAAGCCGGGCGACGATGTCGAGGTCGTGGTGCTGGCGATCAACAAGGAGAAGCAGGAAATCTCGCTGGGCATGAAGCAGACCCAGCAAAATCCCTGGGAGAAGGTGGCCGCCGACTATCCGCCGGGGGCGATCGTCAAGGGCGTGGTCCGCAACCTCACCAACTACGGTGCCTTCATCGAGATCGACGACGGCATCGATGGCCTGCTCCATGTGACCGACATGTCGTGGACGCGGAAGGTGACCCATCCCAGCGAGATGGTTGAGAAGGGCCAGGAGATCGAATGCAAGGTTCTCTCCGTCGACCAGCAGCGTCGCCGGATCGCCCTTGGACTCAAGCAGATGAACGACGATCCCTGGACCACCGACATCCCCGGCCGCTACAAGGCGGGCGATGTCGTCAAGGGGACGATCACAAAGATCACCAATTTCGGCGTCTTTGTCGGCCTGGAGGACGGCCTCGAGGGCCTGCTCCACATCTCGGAACTCTCCGAGGACAAGATCGAGAATGCCGAGGAAGTGGTGAAGGTTGGCGATCCGATCGAGGTCAAGATCCTCCGGGTCGACACCGACGATCGGAAGATCGGCCTCTCCAAGAAGCGTGTCGGCTGGTCGGCCGAGCGTGAGGCAGCCGAGGGGGCAGCAGAAGTCTGACTTCACGGAAAATCTCGGCATCGTGCCGAATTTTCCTTGGCGACCTCCGGTCGCTGGTG
>CAMDFJ010000028.1 GCA_945897435.1 Candidatus Kuenenia stuttgartensis
GATGGAGCCGCCTGTGATCTATCTGCCCGAGACGGCGATCGAGCCGATCGAGAGGCTGCTCAAGGCCGTCTCCCGTCTCGACCGTGGCCGACTTCCCTGCACCCTCCTGGCCGCCCGACCCGGCGACGAGATCGAACTCTCACGGGAACACGTCGTCACCGTCTCCGAAACCTGTCACACCCTGCCCAGCGTCGGCTATGTCGTCTGGGAGAGGCGCCGAAAACTCAAGGCCGAGTATCAGGGTTTTCCCGGCGAGCGGATCAGGGACCTGCGGCTTTCCGGCGTCGATGTGACCCACGAGGTCCGAACGCCGCTCGTGGCCTATCTCGGCGACAGTTCGCCCGAGGGACTCGACCGCTGTCCGGCGATGTTCGAGGCCACGGTCCTGATCACGGAACTGACGTTTGTGGCCCACAATCACCGCAAGGAAAAAATCCATAAATTCGGCCACATGCACCTCGACGACCTGCTCGCCCGGCGGGAACGGTTCCGAAACGAGGTGGTGATCGCAACCCACTTTTCGACCCGTTACACAGACGACAGGATCCGCCGCATCATCGCCAGGAAACTGCCCGACATGCTCGGCGGGCGGTTGCAGCTGTGGCTCTGACCCCGCCTCAACCAAGCCGGGGCCCGGATCTGATCAAAGCCCGGGCGGTTTACGTGCACGTGCCTTTCTGCCGGCACCGCTGCGGCTACTGCGACTTTTCGCTCGTGGCGGGTCGCGACGACCTCGTCGGCCGGTATTTCCAGGCCCTCGACCGGGAACTCGACCGGGTCGGGGCCGGTATCGACCAACCCCGACCCCGAACACGGCTCCGGCCGACAACGCTCTATGTCGGTGGCGGCACGCCCTCCCATCTCGGGGCCGAGGGGCTGCGAACCCTGTTTGCGATCCTCGGCCGGCGGTTTGCGGTCGCTGCGGGAGCCGAGGTCACCGTCGAGGCGAATCCCGCAGACGTCGATGTCCCGCTGGTGGCTGCCCTTGTGGAATCTGGTGTCACCCGGGTCAGCCTCGGCGGCCAGTCGCTCGACGCGACGACGCTCCGTGCGCTCGACCGGGATCACACGCCCGATGACGTGCTGCGGGCTGTCGGCCTGTTGCGTTCTGCCGGCCTCGTCGTGAACGTCGATCTGATGGTGGCGGCACCTGGCCAATCGCTCGAGGCAGTCGATCGGGACCTTGGTGCCATGGCCGGGCTCGGCGCAGAGCATCTGTCGGTCTACTGCCTGACCTGGGAGAAAGGGACGGCGTTCGAGTCGCAGCGGCGGCGGGGCTGGCTCCAGCCGGTCGACGAACCGCTCGAGCGGGCGATGTTCGAACTGGCGATTGATCGTCTCGGGGCGGCGGGGTTCGAGCACTACGAGGTCTCGAATTTTGCCCGGCCGGGCTTCCGCTGTCGGCACAACCAGGCCTACTGGGACTGTCAGCCCTGGGAGGCGTTCGGGCCGGGGGCCGCCCGATTCGACGGCCGGACGAGAATCACCAACCATCGCAGCCCCCATGCCTGGATGCGGCTCGTGCTCGAGAGAGGCGATGCCGAAGGGGATCGAGATGCCATGACCGCCGAGGAGGCGGCCCGCGAACGGCTGGTCGTCGGCCTTCGGCGACGGGACGGGATCGAGCGGGCCGCATTCAAGGCGGCCAGCGGCTTCAGCCTCGAGGAGCTCGCGGCCGAGGCGATCGCCAGCTGGAAGGCGGCTGGGCTTGCCGAGGAGGAGGGCTCGAGACTGCGTCTGACCCGGGAGGGGCTGCTCCTGTCGGACTCGCTCTGGGCCGCAGTTTTACGGTGATGCGGGGATCGAGAGGAGGGCAGTCCGCCGACTTCAAGACCCAGACCGGGCGTTCCCCGGCCAAGATCGGGGCGGCTTGCCCGACCCCAAAGGCATTGGTATCTTCCGGGGCTCCGCTTCAGACCGGGGCGGATCCGCGGACTGCCGGCCAAAGGTGTGGCAGGATCGCGGTTTTGGTCGGTCGCTGGCCCATATTCCCCGACTCCCGATTCAGGATCAGGTCGAACGATGAAGACATACATGGCGAAGCCCGGCGAGATCGAACAGCGCTGGTGGCTCGTCGACGCGAGTGACAAGATCGTCGGCCGGCTGGCGAGCGACATCGCGACGGTGCTGATGGGCAAGCACAGGCCCACCTACACTCCGCACGTCGACACAGGTGATTACATCATCGTGATCAACGCCGAAAAGATTCAGTTCACCGGCAAGAAGTGGCAGCAGAAGGAATACCGCTGGTACACCGGCTACCAGGGTCTCAAGTCAGAAACGGCCGAACACCGCCTCAACCGTCGCCCAGAGTTGATCATCGAGGAAGCGGTGCGTCGCATGCTTCCCAAGACCCGGCTGGGCAGGGTGATGCTCGACAAACTGAAGGTCTATGCCGGCACGGATCACCCGCATCAGGCTCAGCAGCCCGAAACACTCGAAGTGGGCGTCAAATAGCGGAAATCCGTTTTGGGCTCGCCCGAACGCCCTCAACCGAACGCCAAAAAACAGTTTCACGGATCCAGATTCATCCCGACAGATTCCCCGATACGTTTCCTCTGATCATTCCCGGAGTCGAGAACACGATGGCCGCCGAGCAGTCCACGAAATCAGTCCGAACCACCGACGTGCTGGCCACTGGCCGACGCAAGACTGCCGTTGCCCGAATCAGACTCCGTCCCGGCTCCGGCGCGATCAAGGTCAACGGCCGGGATCTTGAGGTCTACTTCCCTGCGATCAAGGATCGGGTGCTCGTCTCGGGTGCCCTCGAGCAGGTCGGGAAGCAGTCGGCCGTCAATGTCGACATCACGGTCGACGGGGGTGGTCCCACGGGGCAGGCTGGGGCCTGTCGGCTGGGCATTGCCCGTGCCCTCAAGTCGTTTGACGCCGAACTCGCAGAACCGCTGCGGCACAGCGGCCTTCTCACCCGCGACGGCCGGATGAAGGAACGCAAGAAGTACGGACTCCGCGGCGCCCGACGAGGCACCCAGTTCTCCAAGCGATGATTCGGCTCCGGGAGCTGTTCCGGCTCCTGGATCCGGGTGCATTTGCCAGGTCCGTCCCCCGCAGAGGACGGAATATCGTCATATCCGGCAGGTCTCAGGGGGCTGGCCGGAGGCGTTTTTGCCGGCTTTTTGGGCCGTCCTGAAATCGAGGGCATACTTGGAGAGTTGTTCGACTCCCCATCGCGAGGCCCTGGACCATGTCGCGGATCGTCGCCCTCCCGTTCGCTTTTGTCTCCGGCATTGCTTTCCTGCTTGCGGCCTCGACGCTCACGGCCCGCGAGCCATCATCGAACAGCTTCTCCGCCGCGGCGGCAGAGGCGCCGATTGATCTGCTCGAAGCCGAGTCTCAGGGGCTCGTGGACGTGAAGTACATCCCCAACGATTCCCGCTCCGCCCAGATCGTGGTCGGCAATCGTTCCGGTCGGCCGCTGACGCTGAGGATGCCGCCGGCTTTCGCCGGGGTACCCGTTCTCGGGCAGATGGGCGGCGGTGGTGGATTTGGTGCCGGCGGCATCGGTGGCGGTGGTGCCCAGACGACTGGCGGCGGCGGCCTCAACAATCAGGGCATGAACGGCATGGGCGGTGGCGGCGGCATGGGCGGCATGGGCGGCATGGGTGGTGGAGGCGCGTTCGCGATCCCCGCCGAGAGAACACGGGTGCTGAAGGTCACGACGGTCTGCCTCGAGCACGGCAAGCCGGAGCCCTCGAGCCGGATGCCCTACAAGCTCACCGCGATCGAATCCTTTTCCACCGATCCCGCACTCACGCTCGTCCTCAAGGCGCTCGGACGTGGGGAACTCTCGCAAAAGGTCGCCCAGGCTGCGGCATGGCATCTGGCCGATGGTCTGGGCTGGGATCGGCTGGCTGCCAAGAAGATCGACCATGCCGGAGGGGTTCCCGACGAACCCTATTTCTCGGCCGGCGAACTGATGGCCGCCAGAAGGGCTGTCGCGGTCGCAGGGCAGATCCTGGGTCAGAACCAGTCTGACAGTGCCCGCTACGATCAGACGTCGGTTTCTGAACAGTCTGTTCAGTAATCGCCGAGGGCCTCAGTGCCAGCCCGGGTGCCCAGCGACTGCCAGGTCGTGCGGTCGATGCCGGAACTGATTGACCGCACGGAGCCGTCGAGAAACAGCGACCCCACGGAACCGGCGTGGTGGCTTCTGGAGGTCACGACTGCATATGTCGGGGCGTTCGAACTGTTTCCCTCGCGCAGCGAGGAAACGTCGATGTCGTAGGTTCGCCCGTCGCGGTCGTATGGAACGACGGTATTCGGCGGGAAGGTTGTCGTGAAACCGTTGTGGATGGCCCGTCCGCAGACCCACTCGGTATGACCGTTCTCCGCCGACCAGCCCGTGTCGGTGACAGCCAGCGTGGAGACAACGTCTGCCGGAGTCGCGGGTGCAGTGGCGGGGGCGGACGGCTGTCCGGCGTCATGGAATCGGGGTGTGAAGGCCTTCACTTCCGCCATTGCGAGCGTCTTGCTGAGTCCGTCCACAAAGGCGGAGGCGCGGAATGTACTGTCGAGCGAAAAGGCCCCGCCACCATCGGCCTTTGTCGCCGGATTGTGGATCAGAAACGAGCCGACGTTCATGCCGTAGCACAACGGATAGTGCTCGGGCATGCCCGCCGACGTGAACCGGGGCTTGCTGTTGGGGTCGCTTGGGCACTGCAGGACATCGACCCGGACCGTGGCCACGCCGTTTGGAGGAAACAGGTCCTTGTTCACCTGATTGGAATACGGCTTGGTGAAATCGATCTTCTTGAAGAGCGTTTCCCCCTCCAAAAAAGGCAGCACGAGCGCGTGCCCGGACCAGGGGGCACTGCCCGCCGGCATCCGGGCTGTGGAACCGTGGGGAGGGAAATGCCGGAGGCTGTTCTCGTAGTTGTGGGTTGCCAGTCCAAGCTGCCGGAGATTGTTTTGGCAGGCGGTGCGGCGGGCAGCCTCCCGGGCGCCCTGGACTGCCGGCAGCAGCATCCCGACAAGCACGCCGATGATTGCGATCACGACCAGAAGTTCGACGAGCGTGAATCCTGGGCGAATCCCGGTCGCGGCCGCCGGCTGGCCTGAAATCAAGAGGTTCCGGAGGCGTGATCCTGTCGTCGCAGCCACTTGCAATGCTTCTGGCACGGGCAATTCTCGCATGGTTTACGCTGGTAAATCGCCGTAGACTTCAATAATGAGACTCATTCTCATGTTGGAGATTATAGGGGGCTCGACTGCGGTGTCAATCGAAAGTCGGGCTGCCTCTACGCGCGGGCCAGAGAGTCGTTACAACAAAAGCAGTTACGTCTCCGGAGAAGGGCGAGCGGGGAAAGCATGCAAGCAGCGTCAATGGCCGGGAATCAGGCAGGTCCACGAGATTCCGCCGGTGAGGTGATCGTCGAGGCCCGCAATCTTTCCAAGATCTACCGGGACTTTTGGGGACGCAGCAAGAAGGTGGCGCTCAAGCCACTCGATCTGGAGATTCGCCGCGGCGAGATCTTCGGACTGCTCGGCCCCAATGGGTCGGGCAAAACGACCACGATGAAGTTGCTGCTGGGCCTTATTTTCCCCAGCTCTGGAGAGGCGCTCGTCTTCGGCCGTGAGGCCACCGACGTGTCGAAGAACGACCGCATCGGCTACCTCCCTGAAGAGACCTATCTCTACAAGTTTCTCGATGCCGAGGAGACGCTCGATTTCTACGGTCGCCTGTTCGACATGCCGCCAGAGGAACGGAAGCGACGGGCCGATGCCCTGATCGCGATGGTCGGTCTCGGACGCGACAAGAAACGACAACTGAAGGAATACTCGAAGGGCATGACCCGTCGGATCGGGATCGCCCAGGCCTTGATCAACGATCCGGAGTTGGTGCTCCTCGACGAGCCCACCAGCGGCCTCGACCCGATCGGCACCCGCGAAATGAAGGACCTGATCATCGACCTCAAGAGCCGCGGCAAGACGGTGATCATGTCGTCGCACCTTCTGGCCGATGTCGAGGACGTCTGCGACCGGATTGCCGTTCTGCACCAGGGGGAACTGAAGGAACTCGGCCGTGTCGAGGATCTGCTGAGGGTCACCGACGTGACGCAGATTCGCACGACGGGTCTGCCGGAGGCGGCCCACGCCGAGATTCGCGAACTGATCCGTCGGCACGGCGGTGAGAATGTCGAGATCGGCAATCCGACGACCACGCTGGAGGACCTGTTCCTCGAGGTCGTCCGTGACACCGAGGCCCGGCCTGGAAGGCGTGCTCGGGCTGGAGAAGGACCGCGGGGCGGCTGACCGCGGCCATGCAACATGCCGCATGATCGCGGCTGGATCGGGGCAAGAGGCAGATGGTTCTCGAAGAGGAAATTCCAAAGTTTGCCGACTGGATCGGTCCGGCACTGGTTTCCTATCTGTTCGCGACCGGCATCCTGGCGGTGGTGATCGCGGCCGTCGCCTGGCTTGTGCAGTCGGTGCTCTGCGGGCCACTCGCCGCCGGTGACCGGGTCTATCGCGGGGTGCTTTCGGGCATCGCCGATCTGGCCTCGATGTCGCCGCGACGGATCTGGGCCCTCGCGAGGCTGGCGATTCAGGAATCGCTGCGGCGGAACGTCGTCGTCGTGCTCGGTTTGTTCGCCCTGATCGTGGTCTTTGCCGGCTGGTTTCTCGACCCGACGAGCGTCAACCCAGGCCGGCTCTACCTCGGGTTCATCCTCTCCGCGACGAACATGCTCGTCTGCCTCGTCGTGCTGATCCTCTCCGTGTTCAGCCTGCCGGCCGACATCAAGGCCAAGGCCATCCAGACAGTCACGACCAAGCCGGTGCGAACCGGCGAGATCGTGCTCGGCAGAATGCTCGGCTTCGCGACCGTGGGAACGGTCCTGCTTGCCCTGATGGGGCTGGTTGGCTGGGCGTTCGTCGTTCGCAGCGTTCGTCACGGCCACACGATCGAGGCGGCCGATATCGTCGAGATCAAGGCAGAAGACGGGGCGATCACCGGTTCGGAGGGCCGCACCAGCCTCGACCGTGGTCATCGGCACAGGGTCGAGTTCGCCGCGGACGGCAGCGGACGCACCGACACCGTTCAGGGTCACCGCCACTCGATCACAACCTCCGGCGAGTCTGGAAGTCTGCGGTACGAGGTGGGCCCTCCGGAGGGCCTGCTCGAGGCCCGCAAGCCACTGCGTGGCAGGCTGCGGTTCCTCGATCGTGAAGGGCGGCCGAGCACGAAGGGGATCAGCGTCGGCGCCGAGTGGTCGTATCGGCAGTACATCGAGGGCGGGTCGCTGGCCGCCGCCATCTGGACGTTTTCCGACATCTCGGAGGGCCAATTTCCCGAGGGCCTTCCGCTGGAGATGATCGTGCGGGTGTTTCGCACCTACAAGGGTGACATCGAGAAGGGAATTGCCGGAAGCGTCCGGGTTCGGAATCCCACCACCGGCCTGCAGAGTGATCCCTTCTACTTCACCGCCAAGGAATTCACGATCGACTCGCTGCTTCTGCCGCGGACCCTCGCCGCCACCACGGCCGATGGCGGCACGCGGCAGGTCGACCTGTTTCGCGACATCGTCTCCGACGGCCGCGTCGAGGTGGTGCTGCAGTGCCTCGAGCCGGCCCAGTACTTCGGAGTTGCCCAGGCCGATTTCTACCTCCGTCAGGGAGACGGATCGTTCGCCGCCAACTATGCCAAGAGCTGCCTTGGCATCTGGTTTTCGATGCTCTTGATGACGGCCCTCGGAGTGATGTTCAGCACGTTCCTTGCCGGGCCGGTCGCGCTCCTGGCCACCCTGTCGGTCGTGCTCGTCGGTCAATTCCGCGAGTTCATCCAACGGTTGTTCGAGAGCCAGGTCAGCGGAGACTCTTCGATCGTGCCCGGAGGTGGGCCGATCGAGTCGCTCTACCGGATCGTGACCCAGGCGAGCATCACGGTCGATCTCGATCCCAGTCCCGCCGTGTCCGCGATGAAGACGCTCGACACATTCCTGCTGGCGCCGATGCGGCTCGGGGCCGGAGTGTTTCCCTCGCTCTCGTCCCTCGGCACCGGTGACTTTCTGGCTGGAGGATTCGATATCCCGGCCGACCTGTTGCTGGCCCATGGGGCCGAAACGTTCGGCTATCTGCTTGCATTTTTCATCGTCGGTGCGTTTTGTCTCCGGGCACGCGAGGTGGCGGCATGACGAAGGATCGCAGGAATCTCGGTGCGGAGAGGTCTGGTTCGAGGCCTCAGAAGGCCTGGCTCGGATTGCGGCCTGAAACCCTGCTCGCACTCGTCGCCATCGCCGTCCTGCTGGTGCCGCTGTCCGCACTCAGTCAGCCGGCTGATTCCACCAGCCAGGGTGGCTATCTGGCCCGGCTCCGCACGAGGTTTGGGCTCTCACAGGCGAACCTCGGAGAGGTCGACCCGACCAGCGAAACCCTCAGGTTGGCGACGCTCGGTCTGAAGAACGTGGCCGTCACGCTGCTCTGGGATCGGGCCAATCACTACAAGAAGGTCGAGGACTGGACGAACCTCTCGGCGGCGCTCGAGCAGATGACCAAGCTGCAGCCCAACTTCTACTCCGTCTGGGATTTTCAGGCCCACAATCTCTCCTACAACATCTCCGTCGAGTTCGACGACTACCACGACCGGTATGCCTGGGTGATGAAGGGGATTGAATTCCTGCGGCAGGGGATCGCGCTCAACCAGCGGGAGCCGCGGCTGCTCGGTCGGCTGGGCTGGTTCATCGGCCAAAAGATCGGCCGGGCCGACGAAAAGAAACAGTACCGCAGGCTGTTCAAGGCGGACGACGACTTCCACGAACGGGATCGACCGGGCCGGACCCTTCCCGAGCGTGACAACTGGCTGGTGGCCCGGGAGAAGTATCTGGCCGCCCAGCAGTTGGCCGACGCGGGCTCGCCTCTCAAGACGACGCCGCTGATCTTTCACAGCGAGCCGATGATGACGGCGATCAACTACGCCCGAGCGATCGAGGAGGAGGGGGTGTTCGGCGAGACGGCCCGCGACGCCTGGAAGCTCGCCGGCGAGGAAATGCGCCGCTACTCGATCCGCGAAATTCCGACGAGCTGGGAGGTTCCGATCCGGCTCGGTCTGAAGGAGGCGGAGCTGGCCCGTGCGGACAGGCTCGTGGCGGAACTCGAACAGTTGCTGCCGGGGGCATTCCAGGCCCTCTCCGAGCGGAAGCGGGCCGCCCTTTCGGCAGAGCAGAAGGGGGCGTTGGAGACGCCGCCGATCGATCGCACCGAATCCCAGCAGGCCTTGGCGGCGACCGCCGAGCAGGCCCTCGCGGTCAGTTGGTCGATGGTTGCCGCCGAGGCCCCGGGTCCCGTTCGCGACCGGGCAAAGGAGCTTGCGAGGCAGCAGCTTGAGGCTCAGGAGACGGCCGACATCATCAGCCGCTACCGGGAGATCGTGAACTTCGACTATTGGCGGGCCGCCTGCGAGACGGAGGTCACCGAGCCTGCATTGAGGGCCCGTGAGTCGGCCTGGCTGGCTGAACGGGAGTTCGAGAATGCCCGACTCCAGAATGCCAAAAAGGCGTTCGAGGAATCGTTCAAAGCATGGCGGGAAGTGCTCGACACCTCGAGCGTGGTTCGAAACGACCAGCTGACGGCCGACGACCTCGCCGAACTTGTGGACCGCTATCGCAGGGTTCTCGATCAGCTCGACGAGCCGTTCCCGAAGCCGTTCATACTGCAGGAAGTGCTGGACCGAACAACGCCGGCACCATAGCCCTGCGGACGGCCGTTTGCCAAGCTGTCCTGCAAACTGTCCTGGATTCCCAAAGCCTTGTTTTTCAGGGCTCTGAGTCGGGGGAACAATTTTTCTGTGAACCAAAGGTGAACAGCCGGCGTATGGTTTTTCAGATTTGAAACCCATCGCCAAGGAGAGTTCATCATGGCAACCGTCAGCTCGCGATTCAGCGGACACAACCTCGGTTCTCGGCAGAACGACTGGAAGCAGCACCTGCAGGAAATGGCCGCCGCATTCGTCATCGCGGGCGGCGGGGTCGCGGCCCTGCTTCTTGCTGTCGAGGCCGCGAAGCAGCATCGTTCGCCGCTGGCTCTGGCAGCCCGCATTCCAACGCTCGTCGGCCAGTCGTTTCGGACCGAGCCGCCGCTTCCATCGCTCGTCCACGCGAGCAAGCCGATGATGCATGCCGTCCGGAATGCGGTTCTGCTCGAGTCGCACGGCGTGTTTGGTGAGGAGGCCCGCGATGCCTGGCGGAAGGCCGAGGAGGAGTGCCGGAAGTTCTCCCTGCAGCCGATCGCGGTTGCTGACGGCGAGCCGATCCAACTCTGGATGTACGAGGTCGAGGAGGAAAGGGCCGCGGAACTGGCTGGAATACTCGATGGACCCGTGGAGTCGCCGGAACGGGCGGAGGCTCTGCGACGGCTGCAGGGCGACGCGGTCGCCAGTGCAGCCCGCATCAAGCGGTATCGGGAGATCGTGAACTACGACTACTGGAAGGCCGTCTGTGAGGCCGAGGGCACGAGCGATGCGCTGCAGGCGCGTGAGGCCCTCTGGCAGGCGGATCATGAGGCCGAAGCCGGCCACCTCGAGGCCGCCAGGTCGGCCTATGAAGAGGCCCTGAGTGCCTGGAAGCGGGTGCTGGAGACATCTCCCGCTCTCAAGCACAACGACATGATGATCGATGAACTCAACGAGATCTTCGGTCGCTATCGGACCGTGCTCGAGAAACTCGGCACCCCGGCCGCCGAGCCGCCGGTTCTCGAGGGGCTGGTCGGCCAGGGCGGCAATGACATCGGGACGCTTCTCTGAACCGCTGGCTGAAGCCGGTCCGATCCGGACCGGCTTCAGTGCTTCTGAATCAGGAGTTTGTCGATCCGTCGGCCGTCCATGTCGACCACCTCGATCGAAAGCCCGTTCCACCTGGTCTTGTCGCCTGCGTTCGGGATCCGTTCGAGGAGCGAAAGCACCAGGCCCGAGACCGTCGAGAAATCACGTGGGACCGACTCGAGCTTGACGCCGAGTCGGTCCGCGAGCGTTTCCAGGCCGATGCTCCCATCGACGAGCCAGGAGCCATCCTCCCGCTGCACGAGTTCATTCGCCTCGTCGCGGCGATGCTCGCTGTGGATCTCGCCGACGAGTTCCTCGAGCACGTCCTCGAGCGTCACCAGCCCCTCGGTGCCGCCGTATTCATCGAGGACGATGGCGAGCTGGTTTCGTTCCTTCTGGAACAATTCGAGCAGCCTGTCGAGCGGCATGGTCTCCGGCACGAACAGGGCCCGGTGCATGATCCTGCGGAGTTCGATCGGCCAACCCATCCAGTTGTGCCGCAGGACGTCCTTGAGCGAAACGTAGCCGAGAATCTGGTCGAGCGAACCCTCGTAGACAGGCAGTCGCGAATAGCCCGCCATGGCGATCGCGCCGAGCACCTCGGCCGGCGGTGTGTCGACATCGAGGGCGTCGAGGTCAATCCGGGGCCGCATGATGTCGCGGACGGTCCGCTCGCCGAGGCGGAGAGCCTCGGTGGCCACCGCCTGCTCCACGGCCTCGAGAACGCCCTCAGCCCTGCCGGCCTCGAGCAGGTGCTCGATGTCGTCGACCGAGACGCTCGGCTCATCCTGCTGGTTTGCGCCGAGCAGTCGGAGAACGGCAGATGTGGCCCGGCTCATGCACCAGACGAAGGGTGTCGCCGCGCGGGCGAAGAACTGCATGGCCGGGGCCACCAGTCGGGCGAATGATTCGGCCCTCCGCAAAGCCAGCCGCTTGGGCACGAGTTCGCCGAGGAGGAGCGTGAGGAAGGCCAGGATCGTGACGAAGACGGTGAGCGCGATCGACCGGGCCGCGGAGGCGAGCGCGGGGGGGCCGTTGGCGGCGATCCATTCGGCGATGTCCCCCACGAGTCGGTCGCCACCGTAGGCGGCGGCGAGCGTGCCCACGAGCGTGATCCCGATCTGGACGGTCGGCAGGAAGCGGTCGGGACTGGAGGCGAGTTCCAACGCCTTTCGTGCCTTCTCGTCACCCTCCTCGGCCATCTGTCGCAGCCTGCCCTTGCGGCTGGCGACGATCGCCATCTCGGCCCCGGAGAAAAAGCCGTTGGCGAGAATCAGCGCGAGGACGATGAGCAGTTCCGGCAGCATGGACGAAATGGACGGTGCTTGATTTCAGCCGTTGGGGATGTCGCGGCGGATGACGGCGAGGTTGTCCCGGTGGACGACCTCCTCGTAGGGACAGTAGCCAAGGACGGTCTCGATGCTGTCCGTCTTGAGGCCGACGATCCGCCGCAGTTCTTCGTCGGGATAATTGACGAGGCCGCGGGCGAACGGTGCGCCATCCTCCCCGGCCAGCGAGACGACGTCTCCGGCCGCAAAGCCTCCGTCGAGACGGCGAATGCCCGCAGCCAAGAGGCTGCGGCCCTGGCCGACGACCGCGGTCCGGGCTCCGTCATCGACGATCAGCGTGCCGCGGCTGTCCGCAGACCAGCCGAGCCACCGCTTCCAGGCCGGCATCGGCTCGTTTCTGCCGCGGAACAGCGTGCCGACCGATTCCCCGGCAAAGATCCGCTCCAGCACACGGTCGTCGCGTCCGGAGGCGATGATGCAATGGCCGCCCGCCTCGGTGGCGATGCGGGCCGCCGCGATCTTGCTCGCCATGCCCCCCTTGGAGACCCCGCCGAGACGGTCCCGGGCCAGTCCCTCGATCCGGGCATCGATCCGATCGATCGTGTCGAGACGCGTCGCCCCGGGTTCGGAAGGATGGCGGTCGAAGACGCCGTCGACGTCGGAAAGCAGCACCAGCAGATCGGCCCCGAGCAGTGTCGTGACGAGGGCGGCGAGGCGGTCGTTGTCACCAAAGCTCGTCCGCAACTCCTCGACGCTCACGGTGTCGTTCTCGTTGATGATCGGGATGGCGCCGTAGTCGAGCAGGGCTCGCAGGGTGTTGCGGATGTTGAGATAACGGGTTCGCTCCTGAAGGTCGTCGGCGACGAGCAGGACCTGGGCGGCGTGCCGGTTCTTCGACCGCAAGGAGCGCTCGTAGGCCTCGATCAGGCAGCTCTGGCCGATCGCCGCCACCGCCTGCAGGTGGGCCAGTTCGGCGGGCCTGGAGCTGAGCCCCATGCGGCCCATGCCGGCGCCGACTGCCCCCGAACTGACGAGCACGACACGTCGCTGACAGGAGAGCAGCCCGTCGAGCTGCCTGCCGAGCATGTCGATCCGGTCGCCGTCGAGGAGGCCGTTTGGACCGGTGAGCACCCGGGTTCCCACCTTGACCACGACGAGCCTGGCGGAATCAGCGACGCCCTGACGAACGGGATCGGGTCGAAGCGGATCGGGCATGGTCTGGCGAGGATCTGGGACGAGGCGACTCTGGATCAGCATCCTACCCGCCCTCTGGCCAGCCGGGCCATCGAGGCAAAAATCGACCAGCGCCGCCCGCACGGGGTGGCATGTTGAGGCTCCGACAGCCAAACCGGTATATTCTCTGTTTTGGCGGTCTTGCTCGACCTTCCCCGGCAGGCTTTCCAGGTGAGCGACCTTCATCACGAGTGCGGCCTTGCCGCGATCTACCACCTTCCCGGCGCCGAGCGGAGTCCGCTCTGTCCGGCTCAGGGACCGGAGGAGGTATCGCGACTGGTGCCGAGAATGCTCCTCGACATCCAGAACCGCGGCCAACTCTCAGCCGGGATGACCGCCTGGAATCCCGGCCGCAGTCAGCTGCTCACGACGCACAAGGATGTCGGCAGCGTCAGCGAGGTGTTTCAGCTCGGTCACCGCGGCAGGTACGAGAGCCTGATGGAGCAGCACCTCGGCCGTGCCGCAATCGGCCACGTCCGCTATGCGACCTGCGGAGCCGAGGATCGGGGCTACGCCCAGCCGCTCGAACGGCCCCACATCCAGAAGCGAAAGTGGTTTGCCTTTGGATTCAACGGCCAGCTGGCGAACTATCTCGAACTGCGGGATGAAATCCTCGCCGCCGATGACAATCATCTGATCCGTGACAATGACACCGAGGTGATCATGCACGCGATCGGCAACGAGCTCTCTGGCGACGCGGATCCGGGGCCGACCGAACTGCTCTCTGCGATCTCGAAACGGTTTGACGGCGCCTGGAACATCGCCATGCTCGATGCCTGCGGGCGGCTGATCGTGGCCCGCGACCCCCTCGGAATCCGCCCGATGGAGTACGCCCGTCTGGGACCGCTCGTGGCCGCGGCGAGCGAGAGCGTGGCGCTGCTCAACCTCGGCTTCCCGGCCGAATCGATCCGTTCGTTGGAGCCCGGCACGGCGCTCGTCGTGGATGCGGAGGGAATGCGGGTGGAGCGGTTTGCCGAGAGCCCGCGACAGGCCCACTGTTTTTTCGAATGGATCTACTTCGCGAACGTTGCCAGCACGATGGACGAACGCAGCGTCTACCTCACCCGCAAGCGGCTCGGCGAAGAACTTGCCCGCCTTGAGACGCTCGCCGTCGACGCCGATACGGTCGTCGTTCCAGTGCCCGACACAAGCAAGGCGGCCGCCGATGCGATGGCCTACAGGCTCTCGATTCCATCGGTCGAAGGCCTGATCCGCAATCGTTACACGGGCCGCACGTTCATCGACGGCGCCTCGAGTCGGCGGCAGAAGGCGGAGTCGAAATACACACCCCTCCGCGAGGTGCTCGAGGGCAAGCGGGTGATCCTCGTGGAAGATTCGATTGTCCGTAGCACCACGATGAAGGTGCTGCTGGGCCGGATGCGGTCGCTCGGTCTGGCCCGGGAAATACACGTTCGGATCGCCTGTCCACCGATCGTCGCCCCCTGCTTCTACGGGATCGACATGTCGACGATCGATGAACTCTTCGCCCCGGCGTTCCTCAGCGGCGGCCTGCTCACAGAAGAGGCACAGGCGGCGATGGCCGCCAGACTGGGAGCCGATTCGCTCCGCTATCTTCCGGTCGAATCGGTGGCCCGTTCGATCGGATTCGATGCCGAAAAGATCTGTCAGGCCTGCCTCACCGGTCGGTATCCGACGCCCGCCGGCGAGCGACTCTACCAGCTGGCACTCTCACAGACCTCCCAGGGCGGGGCCGGCCGGACCTACGAGGCGGCCGTCCGCTGATCGGCTCTCCACTCCACGGCCTGCTAAGGCAGTGTCGTCTGCCGCTCCGCAGGCGTTTCCCGACTGCAGCCCGCAGGCCTGTCGTTGCGTCGCAGCGCGGCCCGCCAGACCGGCTCGCCGGCCAGCCGGGTCCGCCGCTCGAAATGGGTGCGGTAGTCGAGGTCGTGTTCCGCGGGCTTCGCCTCCTCGTCGCGGGGATCTTCAAACAGTTCGGTGCCGCGGGCAAAGTCGATCGACTCGTGGAAATACTCCTCGACGTCCGTCCAGATGTGGAGTTCGCCGCCTGCCGAGAGGACGCGGCCGACCTGCGGCAGGAAAGCCTGCGAGAGAACCCGTCGCTTGCGGTGGCGGGCCTTCCACCAGGGATCCGGAAAGTAGACATGCACTGCGGCCAGGCAGGCATCGGGAAGCAGGCAGCGAAACAGATGGTTGGCGTCGCCCTGTGCGATCCGCGCGTTGGCTGCGGACAGTCTCGCCAGTCGGGCCGCGCAGAGCCGGGCGTATCCCGGGGCGATCTCGACGCCGAGGAAGTTGCGGTCAGGCGCTGCCGTGGATGCGGTCGCCAAAAACAGCCCCTTGCCGCTGCCAACCTCCACCTCGACCGGCCCGCCAGCGGGGAACAGCGAGGCCGGATCGAACGGCGCCGGCAGTTCGGAGACCAGCAGCAGGTGGGTCGAAAGATCGAGCGTCGGATCGGGCTTTTTTGGGGGGCGACGGGGCATCGGCAGCTTCAGGATGCGGCCGTGCCGCCGGCCGATCCAGCGGCCGCTTGGAGGAGATAATCGACGGGAAGCGGCACGCCCTTGATCGTGCCATCGACCACGATGCTCTCGCGGACGATGCCCTGGAACCGGCAGACGATCATCGCCTTGGGACGGACTCGAACCCGCTCCACGGCGATCACGAGCCGGTCTCCCGGCACGACCGGCTCACGGAAGCGGACATCCTCCATGCCACCGAAGCCGATCACCTTGGCGTCGAGCAGATTGTGCTTTTGGGTGTAGTAACTGGAGAGCTGGGCGGCTGCCTCGCACATCAGCACGCCGGGCATCAGC
Organism: Candidatus Kuenenia stuttgartensis; assembly: GCA_945897435.1. Lineage (GTDB taxonomy): Bacteria > Planctomycetota > Planctomycetia > Pirellulales > UBA1268 > RGVT01. The sequence goes on from CAMDFJ010000028.1 coordinate 16,092, forward strand.
GGGACGATGGGGAAATGGCCGCGGACCCAGAACTCATCTCGAGTCAGATCCTTGTAGCCGACGCACAGTCCGCGGGCCGCATCTTCGTGCACGATCGCCGTGAGCTGCTCCATCTCGAACCGCTGCATGTTCCAGCGGCGGATCTCTTCGATGTCGGCGATGACTGTGTTGAGATCGTACTCGCTCGGATGGATGATGTAGTCGCGCGGGGCCACGGCGTCGGTCCCTTCGTTCCTTCAGGTGGCGTCGGATCAGGTGCGGATGTGCTTCCGCTTCGCCTTTCGCGCCTTGCTGTTTGCCGGACGGGCGCCGTGATTGGCCTTTTTGAGGCCGCGATGAGGTTTCGCCATGGGAGCTCCAGAGTGTTCGAAGGATGTTCGTGGGCCGGGAAATCTGCCGCCATACGACCAGCACCAGGCCTGGGACAGGGTTGTACCACGGCTCGAACGACGATGCCATCCGTCCTGCAGGCAGGGCCGCTTCCCGGCCGATGACGGCTCAGCCGCGGCGGCCGCGGATGGCCGAAGACCGTTCGGCGGCGATCGCCTCGCGGAGGCTCGTCCGCAGGATCTCGACAAAACTCGCACCCAGGAAGCCGATCAATCCGCCGATCACCGCCGACGAGAGGCCGCCGAGTGTGGCGCCGGCGAGGGACCTCGAGGTGAATGACAGCAGCGATACGGTTCCCGCGATGCCGCCGCATGCGGCACCGATTCCAGCCGATACGGGGATCAACAGTCCGAGACGCGATCGCCGCTCGAGGTGAGTCGGGGAGTTGATGAGCGGCTGCAGTTGGGGCGGGCTGGGCCTGATCCTGCCCGCCAGATCACGATCCGTCGCCTCACGCATCCGCGTGCCGAGAGCATTTCCGGCGACGTGGGCCGCGACGCTGAGCAGAACGACAGCCGTCGCCATCCAGCCGGCCAGCCCGAGCCAGTTGATCGCCGCACAGGCGACGCCAAGCACCACTGCCAGCCAGGTGTAGGTTTCAAGCCTCATCGCACGATCTCCGAGTTCAGGCATTGTAGCTCCGGGCCAGGGGATGTCTGGGGAGCAGATGTCGAGGAGCGGCTGGCTCGGAATGCGGTCCTAAAAACCTCCCTCGACGGCTTCCTGACGGTAGATCGGCAGCAGCCGGTAATAGACCTCGAGTGTCAGCACGGCCAGCGCCGTGTGGGCCAGTCGGCCGCCGGGAGCCGTGTCGTGATCGGCGAAGAACCAGCTGCCGGCTTCGTGACCGATGCTGGCCTGCTGGGCCACGAGCTGCTCGCGGTTTCGGGCGTTCCAGCGGGGCCAGACAGGGTGATTGCTTTGGATCAGGGCCTGTGCGAGGTAGAAGTTTTCGTAGACAGCCTGTGGGGCAGGGCCGGCCTTGGCGAGGTTTGTGATGCCACGTTGCAGCGGTTCGTGATCTGGCTCCCAGCCGGTGTACATCCGGCAGAGCAGGCCGATGGCCGAGGTGCAGGATTTGGCGGCGGGGGTCCGGTAGCCGTAGGCCGCGCCGCGTTGTGTCTGGACTCTGTCGAGGAACCGTCCCACACCGTCGAGCGTCGGCGAGGGAGTCTCGACGCCGGCAAGCGCCGCGCTCTTCAGGGCCGCAACCTGCCAGGCGGTGACGGTGATGTCGCCTGGCTGGCCGGGCAGGTAACGCCAGCCGCCGCCGTGCAGATCCTGGGCCGTCTCGATAAACCGGACCGCGTCGCGGACGTAGGGCACGAGCATCTCGTCTTTCGTCATGCCGAGGGCCTCCGCCAAGGCCAACGTGGTGACGCCGTGGCCATACATCGTGCCCTCGCAGAAGTCACCGCCCCGCGGGGTCGGCTGCATTCTGCTGACCAGGAAATAGATCGCCCGCGAGACGGTCTCCTGATAGGGGCCGTCGAGGTGCGTGCTGCCGGCGCCGAGGAAGGGGAGCAGCGCGATCGCCGTGCTGGCGGTAGAACTCGCGAGCGTGCCCGGATCACGACAGGCGCCGTCGCAGCGACAGCCACTCAGATCGAACTGCCAGGAGCCATCGACGGCCTGATGGAGCGCCAGCCAGGCAAGGCCGCGATCGACGGCTGCTTCACTGGCGGCGTTGCCTCCGCGGGATCGGGCCGCAGCCTGTCGGGCTCGTCCACGGCGGGATGCGTAGGTCGACATTTTCGCAGCTCCGCCCCCGCCGGGACGGCCTCCCCGACCCGGAGCCAGATTGTCGACGCGACTGGCCACGAGCTGCGCCGGCAGACTGATGTCGGAGATCTGGTCGGAGCTGTCGGTGCTTGGCGGGCCAATGGCAGGGGGTGGTTCATCGAGGACCATCATCTTGGCGGCATCACCAGCGAGATCCGGCAGCGGGGAGTCGGCCAGTGCCGGCGGTGCGTCATGGGGCGATGCATCGATCGCCGCATCCGAGCCGACATCGATGGCCGGACCCGCCTCCACCGAGAGGGAATCGTCGACGGAAAGATCTGCCGACGGCGGCCCGAAGGCCAGTGTCAGCAGCCGGGGCTTGGCATGGGTACCGGGAGGGAGCAGCGAGAGTGCCAGGAGAAGAAGGAGGGACACATGGACGACGAGACTGCCGTAGCAGGCCCGGGCTGTCGGGCTGGCGACGATCCTCTCGATCCAGGGCGTGGCTGCTGGCGGGGAAGGCATGACGCGGCAGTCCGAGGGGCTTTCTGACGATTGGGCCAACCTTGCCGATTGATCGCCCGCCGCGGGCCTTTCCGGAGGAAAAGCCCCACCGAACATCTGGCGGCGGATCCGGCCCTGAATCCGCCCTCCAACACCCCTCAGGTTATCGTCAGGCCCGGGCCGACGCCTCCACTGCCGAAGCCGCTACTCCTTGAATTCCTCATCGACGCTCTGCTGCCCGTAGATCGGCAGGTGGCGGTAGTAGACCTCGAGGATCATCGTGGCCAGCGATGTGGAGTAGAGCCGGCCGCCCGTCCGGCAGCCAACTTTCTCGCCATCCATGTCCTCATACCAGCTCCCCTTTTCGTGTCCGGAGGTGCGTTGCGTCTTGAGCAGGAGTTCCCGCATCTTCGCGTTCCAGGAAAGCCAGCGATCGCCTTCCACATGATGGAGGACCTGCGTGGCGTAATAGTCGTAATACAGGTTCGCGCTCGGCCCTGCCTTGACGAGCCGATCGAGCCCGACGTTCAGGCCCGGCCGGTCCTTTTTCCAGCCGAGGTACATCCGACAGAGAAGGCCGACGGCCGTCGTCGCATGGTTCGCGGGACGGTCGCTCGGCGCACGATAGCCGTATGCGGAGCCCTCGGCTGATTGCACCGAATCGAGAAACTCCACCGCTTTCTTGATGTTCAGCGAATTGACGTTCAACGACGCCAGATGGGCGCTTTTCATGGCGATGAGATTCCAACCCAGGATCGACGTGTCGGACGTGCCGGCATTTCGATAGGTGTATCCCCAGCCGCCCCGAGTCATGTCCTGGGCCGCCATGATGTAGTTCACCGCAAGCTGGGCCGGCCCTGCCAGCCGCCTGTCCTGCGTCAGGGCATAGGCCTCGGAGAGGCAGATCCCGGTCAGTCCCTGAACATACATTCCCTCGTCCGCGTCCCCCTTGCCCTGGACGACCTTGGTGGCGAGGACATTCAACGCCGCCTCGATCTGCTGCTTGTAGGGCCCCTGCTTGTGGGTGTATCCACGGCCCAGGAACGGCAGCAGTGCCAATGCGGTCGGGCCGGCGGTGGGGTATTTCTTGACCCCGCCGCCGCTGTGGGAACACTGTCCCCGGCAGCTTGGACACTGCTGAAAATCCAGACTCCAACTCCCGTCCGGAAGCTGATGGTTTGCGAACCACTTCAGCGCCGCCTCGACGGCCGCCTCGCTCTGCTGGCTGCCGCCACCCTTCTCGACGAGTTGCGCCCGCAGCTTGGAATCTATCCGTCCGCCGAGCCCGCCTGCCTGGGCTCCGACGGCTCCGATACTTGCGAGCAGGTCCTGCGACGGGGCCGTCTCCGTGCTGAAGTCACTGAATTCGACCGCCACCGCGGCGGCATTGAGATCGGTCTCCATTGAGACGATCTGCACGTTCTCCGCGGGTGTGTCGGCCATCACCAGTTCGTCGGTGCTGGGCAGACTGGGTGTCTCCGGTGACTGCTGCGGCAGATCCGCCTCGAACTCCGCGAAATCCTCCTGCAGATCCTGCGGCTCCTGAACGGATGAGACGATCATCCGTGGCTTCTCCTCCTGGGGCGGCTCCTGGACGATCAGTGCCATCGAGAGAAGCACGACGACATGCACCAGCATGCTGACCGCCCAAGCCGGCGCCTGCTGAAGGATGCCGGAGAGGATCGACCGTCGCGGTTCGGCGTGGAGAGCAGGCATGGCCCGCGGCGGCGGGCCGGCGCTGGTCCTTGGACTGTGGCTTGTCATCGACTCCCCTTCATCGAGCACCGATACGAGCCTCTGAAAACTATAGTTCGGCAGACCTCGTTTTTGTAGCGCCGCGAGCAGGCCCTTGACGAACAGATTCACCCCTGGAGGCGTTGGCCGACAGACCTGAAAATCCCTGGCTTTTTCTGAGGTGCCCAGAGTGGAAGAGGGGCATCGACGACTTTTTCCCCGGACAGTTGGGGGCACGGCTGGCGGCCGGACTCGCGGACCGGTACGATCCTCGGCTTCGAGGCGGTTCCCTCCAGGGGGCCACGAACAGACTCCAGTTCCCGATTCATTCCGACAGGCCCATCCGGCCGCGAGAGATCCCATGGCAAAAGGCAAGAAAAGACTCGAGGTGATCCACCTCGTCTGCGAAGAGACCGGCGACCACAATTACACCCTGCGGCGGAAATCGGGTGGCGAAAAGCTGAAGGTGAAGAAGTATTCGCCGCGGCTGCGAAAGCACACTCTCCACAACGAGAAAAAGAAGTAGTCCGGCGATGCCGAATTGGCGTCAGCCCACGGACTCGAACAGGGCCGACAGGTCTTCGTCTGCCAACAGGCCATCTGCCGCATCTCGAACCGGGACGATCCGATCCGCCCGCCTTCGTAGGGAGCCTTCGATTCGTGGATTTCCGGCTGTCATCAGCAGTCGGCATTCTGCGGGCCTCTGGAAGGTCGCCCTCCCCGGTCTCACAACGACGTCCACCTCGCAGCGTTCGTACGGTCCTGCCCGCTGGCCATCTGCCAGCACCCGGTCGATCCGCCGGCCGAGTGGCGAGTCGTGCAGGTCATCCGGGAGTCCCCAGACAATGTCGGCTGCTGAGCGGTTCGTCAGCCCGAACCGGCAGGCCGTGAGCCGGCCCCGCCGCAGAAAGTAGCCGACGTTTCCGCCATCCCGCCAACGCTGGGTCACCGAGCCCTCGGTGGGGTGCCAGACATGGAGCGAGCAGGTCGCGTCGAGGATCGATTCCAGTCGCACGCCCGCGGCCCGAAGCCGGAGGCCGAAGTCATCGTCCTCCTGTCCCCAGCCGAGGAAGCGTTCGTCGAAACCGTTGACCCGGCGGTAGTCGCTCGCCCAGACCCCGAAGTTGTTGCCCACGAGCCTCGGCTTGCTTGGATGGCGGAGCAGCGACTGCCACCAGGACTTGCGATGCCGGCGGGTGAGCAGCCGCCGCTCGGACGGGACAAGCAGGGTCCGGGGATCGGCGGCTGAAACGGCACCCGAATCGAGCGAGTCGCTCAACTCCCGCGTCAGCCGGCCACAGCCCCCAAGCAACGCCGTTCCGGTTCGGCGCCGCGAGAGATACGTCGCCAGATGGTCGGGCGGCAGGATGCAGTCGCCGTCGAGAAACAGCAAAAAGTCGCCGGCAGCGACCCGCGTGCCGCGGTTTCGCACCTCTGCAAGCCGAAAACCGTCGTGCGGCCGGGTCAGGAAGCGGATTGGAAACGCAGCCCGCCGCGACCAGGCGTCGACGAGGGACGCGGTATCGTCGGTCGACCCGTCGTCAGAGATCACCACCTCGAAACAGCCGCCGACTCCCTGCTGGGCGGCGATCGATTCGAGCACTAGGCGGAGGTGTCGTGGCTTCTGGAAGGTATTGACGACGAGCGAGATCTCGGGCCGGGAAGCGGTTGGCTGCTGCATGGTGGCTTCCGTCATCGCGACCCGCTCGCCCGCGCCGCCCCGGCGCGGGCGATGACCGGAGCCAGCAGGCCGTGCAGATCGTCCGCGCCGCTGTCGATCGAGAGGGCGATCTCAAGTGCGGTCAGGGGAATGTCGCCGATCGCATCGCTTCGGATCTTGACCAGATCCTTGAGGGTTGTCACGGCCATCGTGCCGCCGCACTGCCTCAGCCACGCCTCGAGCGAGGCCAGGTCGTGCGGCTGGTAGCGATGATGATCGGGAAATGCACGGAAGGCGACGAGTTCTGCGCCGAGCCGCTCGAGCGTGCCGCGGAACGCAGCCGGGTTGCCGATGCCGGCAAAGGCAGCGATCCGCAGGCCGGAGAGGGTTTCGATCGGCAGCGTTCCACCGGAGGCCGTTCGCAGCTGGCGGGGCGAGTGTGAGGCCTCCGCCCAGATGCCGGGCAGCGATCCTCCGGCGACGCAGCGGAGTTCGTCGCGGATCGCCGCGCGACGTTCGGGTTCGACCGCCGATGCCCGGGTGAGGATCACCGCGTCGGCCCGGCAGATGCCTCTCATCGGTTCCCGCAGCAGTCCCCGTGGGAAGAGGCGACCGCAGCCGAACGGGTCGGTGGCATCGACGGCGACGAGGTCGAGGTCACGGGCCAGTCTGCGGTGCTGGAATCCGTCGTCGAGCACCACGATGTCGGCCCCCGCGGCAGCTGCGGCCCGGCTGCCGGCGACCCGGTCTCGATCGGCCAGGTGGGGCACGTCGGGGAGAAGAATCCCAAGTTCGGCCGCCTCGTCGCTCGTGCCACCGGCCTCGGCGGCGTAGCCGCGACTGACGATCGCCGGCCGCAGTCCGGCCGCCGCGACCGCACGGGCAACCCAGGCCACAAGCGGAGTCTTGCCCGTGCCGCCGAGCGTGAGATTGCCGACCGAGATCACCGGCACGCCTGCGTTTCCGATCGGCAGCCAGCGTCGGTCGTAGGCCGCATTGCGGCAGGCGACAGCCAGGCCGTAGGGGGCGGCGATTCCGGCGAGGATCCCGCGGGCGACCGTCGCAGCCACACCTGTGTCCGACCCTTCGACCAGTCGTCGGAACGACTCGGCGTCGGGAAGCAGCGGCATGACGGCTTTCCTCGGGCTGAGGCGGTCGGGAGAAGAGGCCACGATAGGTGGCTTTTCCGCAGGGAGTCAATGCGGCGGAGTGATGTCCCGCGCAGGCCGATATACTTTGAGAGCGATGGAACCGCCTGCAGGGAGGCCTTTTCTCCCGACCGAATCCGGAAAAGCCCCAGACTTTTCCAGGCCCGGCTTCAAGCGGCCGGTTTCGACGGCTCTGGTTCGAGCAACGTCCGAGGAGCAGCACCCGAATGGCGACCGTGTCCGGGCCAGCGACGCCGGAAAGCGAGGGCACGCAGGCTGCGGGGCCACTCGCCGTCGGCCGTTGGCGTGGGGGCGACGACGAGAGCAAGTCGGACAGGCTGCTGGCCAAGCGGCTGGCGGAAGCCAGCGCCGATTACAAGGGCGTGGCGCTGACGACGTTCCTGCTGGCCTCGGCTGTAGCCAGCCTGCTCTGGCTGGCCTGCGGGATCCTCATCGAGCACTGGCTGATTCCGGGCGGGCTTTCCCATCGCCTGCGTTGGGCCTGGCTGATCGTCGGTCTGGTGGCCCTGATTGCGGCGGCCATCCGCTGGCTGCTGCCGCTTGTCCGCTATCGGGTCAACCTCGTCTATGCCGCCCGGGTCATCGAAAAGGAGCATCCCGAACTCCACAACGATCTTGTCAACACGGTCCTCGTCAAGGCTCACCCGGAGGCCAGCACCCCGATCGTCGTGCGATCCTTGGAACGTCGCGCCGCCAGGCAGCTCTCCGGGATGCCAGCCGAGGCAGTCATCGATCGAACAACAGCGGTCAGACTGGCATGCGCGCTGGCGGCGCTCGTCGGACTGGCCTGCCTCTACGAGGTGTTCGCGCCCAAGAGCCTGCTCGTCAGCGGCGCACGACTGCTTGCTCCCTGGGTTGGCTGGGCTGCCCCGTCGCGGGTTCGTATCGAGTCAACCCAGCTCGCCTGGCGGATGCCGGACGAGCCGGACAGCGGCATCGATGGGCCCGGCTTCGATCGGCGCCGGCTGGCGTTTGAAGGTGGTGCGGCGACGCTCACCCGGGGCCGTCAGGTGGTGATTGTCACATCACTCCGCGGGCTGCGGCGCGACGAGCAACCGGTCGTTATCGTGACTCCGCTGCGGGAGGATGGCAGTGTCGACGTGGCAGCCGAGCCGTGGCGGGTGCCGTTGGCCCGGGTGGGGGGAGAGACCGGCGCCGGCAGGCGGTTTTCTGCAGTCTTGCCCGCTGCGGCCCGGCCGCTCGACCGCTCTGTCGAGATCCGGATCGCCGCCGGCGATGCCCGAGGCGAACCGCTCCGGATCGCGGTGGTCGACTCGCCGTCGTTGCTCGTCCGGGAGGTTCGCTATGACTACCCTCCCTACACCCGCAGGCAGCCGGAAACCGTGGAGTGGCAGGGGGACATTCGTGCCGTCGAAGGCACCCAGGTGACGCTCGTCGCCGAGAGCAGCCATCCGCTCGACAACGCCTGGATCGACTTCGACTGCGATGGCGACAACGACCTCGCCTTCACCCGCAGTTCGAATGATCTGGCCCGGGTCATGAAGACGTTCCCGCTGGGACTGAACGAGGATCGCAGCAAGCCGGAACATGTGTCATACCGACTCAAGTTCAAGCCCAAGGCATCCGCGGCCACGGGCCAGGCTGTCGAGATCGTCGATCCGCTCGAGCATCGGATCGAGGTCGTCGCCGACGTCGGCCCCGAGGTGGCGATCGAGGAACCTCGAGAGTCGCCCTTGCGGGTGCCGCCGGCGGCACCTGTCATGATCCGGGTGCGGGCCGTCGATCCCGATTTCGGTCTCGCCCGTGTTGCGATCGAGACCCGGCTTCAGGGGGCAGCCGATATGCCCGGCAAGATCGTGCTTCTGGCCGAAGAGAAGTCGGGCGTTTTCAAGGGAGCGATCCAGATCGTGCCTGAACGGCTCGGGGCCGGCCCGGGCACGGTGCTGGAGTACCGCGCCGTTGCGGCGGACACGCGTCCCAAGGAGCCGAACCTTGCCACGACACCCTGGCAGTCGTTGCGGATCGACGCCTCCGCACCGCCACGGCAGCCGGAGATGTCGCCTCCGCCAGGCCGACGGGAGGAGGATCGCAACGGCAAGGGGGAGCCTGGTCCGGATTCGAAGGACGCCCCGCAAGACGGGCCAGCCAGCGGAAATCGGGATGAAAAACCAGGGGCTGGCGGCCAGCAGCCGCCTCAGAATCAGAACCCGCAGAGTCCTGAAGGGAATGATCAGGCCGGCAACGATCAGGGCGCTGGCTCGCAGCGAAAGGAGGGGGATCAACAGCAGCGACAACCACGGCAAGAGCAGCAAGGCGATGCCCCCCGGCAGCAGCCCGAGCGTGGCAAGCAGGGAGCACAGCAGCAGGGCGGATCCGGAGATGGCGAGCGGAGTGGCGATGCCAACGAGGCCGCAGGCGGCGGTCAGCGTGGCAGCAAACAGGGCGCGGGTGAGAATCAGGGGCAGGGCGCTGAGCAAGGCCAGGGCGTCGGTGCACAGGGAGAGCGTTCCGGTGGTCAGCCAGATGGGGGACGGCAATCGAGTGGCGATGCCGAGCAGGATGGCGGCAAGGACGGCAAGGATGGCGGCCAGAAGCAGACCGGCGCCGGCCGTGACCAGTCGCCGCAACGAAACACGGTGGCATCCGATGGCACGAATGACGGTGAAGCCATGGAGCGGATCCTGGAGCATCGCCGCAGGTCTGGTGGTGAGAAGTCTGGTGGTGAGAAGTCTGGTGGTGAGAAGTCTGGTGGTGAGAAGTCTGGTGGTGAGAAGTCTGGTGGTGAGAAGTCTGGTGGTGAGAAGTCT
>CAMDFJ010000029.1 GCA_945897435.1 Candidatus Kuenenia stuttgartensis
GATCGACCGAGGGTGCCCCCCAGTGGATCCCGGGTGTCGCCACGAGCTGGTTGAGCAGTTCGGGTGGGAATGCGAACGGGGTCGCCGAGAACATCTGCTTCTCGAGCAGGTCGAGTGCCTCCCGCTGACGTTTGGCATCGACCACCCGGAACGGGGCCGGGGCGTTGGCGTCCCCCTTGTGACTCCGGCTCGTGTGCAGTCCGCCGATCAGCCGCGAGGCGAGATACATCGACTGGCCGTGGGCGGTGAGCAGAACGCCGAATGCCTGCCGCACCCGCTCGTATCCGCCGCCGGTGCCGTTCTTCTCCCGCGCGGTCAATCGGTCGGCGATCAGCGGCATCACCTGGGCCACCAGTTCGGCCCGGGTGCGGGCAAACTCGAGCGGATCGCTGCCGAGGTCGAACCGGTTCGAGAGCGGATCCGGATCGTCCCGCAGCGTGTCCTCGTCGGTCGAGAAGGCGAGCGCCGGCTCGCCGCTGCGGCCGGCGATCTTTTCCAGCTCCGGCAGTTCGGCCTCGGGGGAACCTGCCGCCAGGGGCGTGTAGCCATACTCGATCGCCCAGAGGTCGTAGGGGCCGAGCACGGCGGAGTAGTAGTCGCCCTGGGTGCGTCCCTTGGGGACGATGTTCACTGGGATGTAGTCCATCACGCTCGTGCTCGCCCCCGACTGCGATGTCTTGGCGACGTCGTTGATGTCGGCCAGCGAGCGGAAGGCAGATCCCTTGAAGTTGTGACGCAGGCCGAGTGTGTGGCCGACCTCGTGCATCACCACGAGCTTCAGTCCCTGGAGCACGAGCCGCTCCTTCTCCGCCTCCGAGAGCGGCGCGGCCGCGTTCACCGCCAGGGCCGTGGCGGCGAGGGCCGTCTCCCGGGCATGGCCGTCGAACAGCCGGCAGCCGCTGCAGCACTGGCCGCGGAGCGACTCCCTGCCACCGCCGGTGAGCACTGCGATCGACTGCGGGGTGAAGGTCTCGTACTCGGTCCGCCAGAACTGGAGAAAGTCGCCGTCGAAGATGATGTCGGCGTCGAGAATCTGGCCGGTGCGAGGATTCACCCGCGAGGGGCCCATCGCGAAGCTCGCCCCGGCGGTGATCCAGCGGAAGGTGTTGTAGTTGACGTCTTCCGGATCCCATTCTGTCGAGTCGGGCTGCTGGCGGACCTCGATCGCCGTGGCGAAGCCGGCCTTCTCGAAGGCGGCATTCCAGGCCTCGATCCCCTCGCGGACCGACTGCCGGTAGGCAAAGGGCACCGTCCGCTCGATCCAGAACACGATCGGCTTCTTTGGCGGCGAAACCCTGGCGGAGGCATCGGCCTTCTCCAGGTTCCAGCGGTTGATGTACCGGACGAACCGGTCCTCGTCGACCCGCTGCGAGAAGTCCTTGAGGGCCGTCACGAAGAACCCGACCCGATCGTCCGCCAGCCTCGGCCTGTAGGAGTTTTGTGGCAGGAGGCTGATCGAATAGTGGACGTTGATCGTCGCTGCCCGGGGATCGGGCAGGGTGTCGATCGGGCTGTTGCCGCTCGAGCCGTAGGTCGCGGCGACCTCGAGCTCCACGTTGTCTGGGAAGGCCTTGATCCGCGACCAGGTGGAGCGATCCCGGGCAAACGAGAATCCCGGAAGCGTGGCCGAGATCTGCGGCAGGTCGGTGAGGAACACGGGGGCCAGATCGATGACCGGGGCGCCCGAGGCCGCGAAGGTGGCGATCGGCACGCTGAACAGCACGCTGTCGGTGTAGGCCAGGTCGACCGCCTTCTCCTCGGGGCTTCCCTTGTCGGCGAAGAAGCGGACGTTGCGGCGGACGACCTGGATGTTGTCGTCGATCCGGCGGAACTGCCAGACCCAGTCGTCCCCGTCTCCCCAGCTCATGCCCCCGAGCACCGACCGTTCACCGATTCCGCGGGCGATCGAAATCAGGACGAACAGATCCTTCCCCATGACGCTCTCGGGGAGTTCGGCGTAGACCTTGTCATCCTTGCGGTGGAGGGGGATCAGGCCGCCGAGCCTGGTGGCGTCCTTGAGCAGAACGGCGAAGGCCGGCTTGCCTCCCTTGGTTTCCGGAGTCGTCGGCGCATCCTTGCCCGCCGCGGGCTGTGACTGGGCCGGAGCGGGCGGGTCCTTGCGGGGCTCGTCGCCGCGGGCTTCACCGCAGCAGATGCAGCATGCTGCCAGGAAGGTTCCAATCCACCCTGAAACCAGCCGCCCCGCCCACGAGTTCGCCATGCCGATCGTATCTCCATGCCAATGGAAGCTTTTCGGCGTCGCAGAAGGTCGACGCTCCCTATTCTGGAAGGGTAGCATCGGGGCATGACGCAGACCAATCGCGGGGCGGCCGCCGACAATCGATCGCGGCCGTCTGGCATGCCATGGCGGGCCTGAACGATCTCTGTGCCGTCTGGCTGGCGGACCCGCCCGCTGCGATCCGGCCGCTCTCCGGGCGGCAGGATCTTCAGGGCGTGCCGGCGATCGGTGGCCTGAGCGGCTCGCCCGTCTACCGGATCGAGCCTGCCGATGCCGCCGAACCGCTCGTCCTCAAGGGTTTTCATCCGGCCTGCCCCCCCGCCCATGCCGCCTGGGTGCACCGCCTCGTCCGGCATCTGGTGGAGAACGGCATCAGCGAGTTGCCCGATCCGCTGAAGGTTCGGGGCGGGAGAGGGACCACCCTCCATGAGGACGACCGGGGAATGCTCTGGGAAATGCTGCCATTCAAGCGGGGAGCCCCGCTCTCGCGGCCGACGGCCGGACAGGCCGGTCAAACCCTGGCACTGCTGGCCCGACTGCACGCCGCCGCGGCACGATTGCCAAAACATCCGCCGCAGCTGGCGGTATCGCCCGGACACCTCCGGCGGCTCGAGCAGGCCCGCCGACTGCTCGACCGGCCATGGGCAGTCCGGGTTGGCGGGGCGAAGGCCGCTGCGAGCGCGGCGAGCGACGCTCGACTGGCGGCGGCTGTCGTCGAACAACTGATTCGTGCCGCCGACAGATTCGCCCGCTCTGGCGGCGCGGAAGCGGTTGCGGCGATCGTCCGCGTGAATGCAACCCCGCTGCCACTGCAGGCTGTGGTTCGTGATCTCCGCAGCGAGCACGTTCTTTTCGATCCCGCAGCCGACGCCGAACGCCCAGCTGGACTGATCGATCTGCATGCCGCCGGCATCGACTCCGTGGTCACCGACATCGCCAGGCTGCTTGGAACCTGGCGGCCGCCCACCGGTCGCGGCCGCGATCTCTGGGCGGAGGCGATCTGCGAGTACGAGCGGGAGCGGCCCTTGTCGGACCGTGAACGTGGACTGATCCCCTACTATCAGTCCAGTGGAACGATTCTCTCGCTCGACACCTGGTTTCGCTGGATTCTCGACGAGGGCCGGACCTTTCCAGACCCGCTCGCCGTGGGCCAGCGAGTCGAAGAACTGCTGGAATCCTTCGAAACAGCCTGTCAGACGCTGCGGGATGCCGTCGCCAATCCGCGATTGGGCTGCTGAACCTCGATTGACCGTCTGAAATCGGGATTTGTAGACTTTTTTGACAGCCCGCCATCGTGAGTTTGCATGCGACAACCGATTCCAACTCTGCCGACACACCTCTGGCGATGCACGCTGCTTGCGATTGGCTTGGCATCCGCAGCCGCAGCCCGCTGGACCGACGCCGCCGACATCGCCGCCCAGTTTGGCACTGGCCCGCTTGGCGGCCCGGTTGCCGGGGGCGAGGCTGCAAGCCCCGTGAGGATCGAGGCCCGGATCGAACCGGCCTCCGCCGAGTCGGCCGCCACACTCGCCATCACGGCCCGGCTCGAGGAGGGCTGGCATCTCTATTCAGTCGATCAGAAGCCGGGAGGCCCGAAGCCTACGAAAATCCTGGTTTCGGCCGACTCGCCCCAGATTCCGGCAGGACCCTTCCGGCCAGGCATGCCGCCGCACGCCCGCACGGTCAACGACGTGCCGGCCTGGAAGGGGCTCGTCGTGGAGGAGCATTCCGGCACGGTCACCTGGAAGGCCCCTCTCAAGCCGAATCCCGAGGGCAAGGCCGCAAAGATCAAGGGCACGGTGAGCCTGCAGCTCTGTCGCGACAACGCCTGCATCCCGCCCGAGACGATCGTCTTCACGGCAAGTCCCGATGCGGATCAAAAGAGCGACGTCCAAGGCACGAGCCCGGGAGCCGCCATCATGGGCCCCGAATCGACGACGTCTGCGGCGATTTCAGCTGGTTCCGTTCCGCCAGGGTCGAGTGGTCTGGCTCCCCTGCCACCTTCATCCCACGTCGCCGCCTCCGGCCATTTGAGGGTCGAGTCTTTGTTTGGCCCCTCCCGGCCGTCGTCGGGCGGCCGCGTCTGGCCGCTTCTGCTCCGGATTCGTCCGGAGCCGGGCTGGCACGTCTATGCCCCCGGTTCGAGCCCGGAGTCTGGGGTTGGTCAGGGAAAGCCCACGATCATCTCGCTTCCGGAGAGCGAGACCGTCCGTGCGACCCGTCTCACCACGCTCCAGGCGACGGCATCGACTGCCGGCGAACTCGCGGCCTCGGGAGGCGTCGACGGCCCGGTTGCCGTCGAGGTTCTGCTCGAGCCGCGGTCTGGGGAATCTGCCGAACGCTCGATCGATCTGATCGTCGGCTATCAGACCTGCAGCGACTCGACCTGCGATCCGCCCGGAGCGACCCGGCTGACAGTGAAACTTCCCACGGACGACGACCCGGCCAGCGGCAGAATCGCGTTCGCGGCCGCCCGGTATGCCGAGGCGGCCAAGGCGACCGCGTCGATCGATCCACCAGCTGGTGGTGCGACCATCGGCCCGCCCGGAGCCGCCAGCATTGCAGAGATGCCCCCGGCGACTGCCGCAATGCCGGCAACGCAGCCCGCGTCGATTTCCCTGCCGATGGCCCTGCTGATGGGCCTCGCCGGCGGTCTGATCCTCAACCTCATGCCCTGCGTGCTCCCGGTGCTGGGATTGAAGTTGATGTCGTTCGCCCAGCAGTCGGGCCGGGCCCGGCAGGAGGTCTTCGAGACCAACCTCTGGTACTGCGCCGGACTTTTCGCCGTGTTCTTCGTGCTCGCCACGGCGAGCGTGGCTGCGAACATCGGCCTCGGCAGCGAAAACCTTGCCTGGGGCGAACAGTTCACCTCGACCCGGTTCAACGTCACGATGGCGGCGGTGGTGTTCGCCTTCGCGCTCTCGTTTCTCGGTGTCTGGGAACTGCCGATCCCGGGGTTCATCGGCGAACGGGCCGGCCACGCGCAGTCGAAGGAGGGGCCGATGGGGGCCTTCCTCAAGGGTGTGCTCAGCACGGTGCTTGCGACCCCCTGCAGCGGACCGTTCCTCGGGCCGGTGTTCGGATTCACGCTCTCGCAGCCGACGCTCGTCACCTATGCGGTCTTCGGGGCGATCGCCACGGGCATGTCGCTCCCCTACCTGCTGGTCGGGGTGTTTCCCGGATTGGTGAAGTTTCTGCCCAGGCCTGGTGCCTGGATGGAGACGCTCAAGGAGGTGCTGGGGTTCGTGATGCTCGGCACCGTCGTCTTCCTGTTCACGTTTCTCGACCACGACTATTTCGTTCCCACGTTCGCCCTGCTCATCGGCATCTGGGCCGCCTGCTGGTGGGTCGGCCGGGCCCAGGAAGCCTCAGCCGGGTCGGCCGGCTTCGGTCGCTGGGTGCAGGCCGCCTCGATCGCCGCGGTGGTCGGCAGCCTGGCGTTTGCCTTCCTCGGGCCGATACCCTCGATCCTTCCCTGGGAGCCCTTCTCGCGGGCACGACTTTCCGAACTCCGCAGCCGTGGAGCGACGGTGCTCGTCGACTTTTCGGCCGACTGGTGCATGACCTGCAAGCTGAATCTGGCCACCGCGATCGAGACCTCCCGGGTGAAGGCCGCGATCGAATCGAACCGGATCGTGCCATTGCTCGCCGACTGGACCGAGGAGTCGCCAGAGATCAAGGCGATGCTGGAAACGCTGCAGAGCCGTTCGATCCCGGTGCTGGCGGTCTTCCCCGCCGGACCGCCGAACCAGCCGCCCCGCGACCCGATCGTGCTCCGCGATCTGATCACCGAGTCGCAGGTGCTCGAGGCGATCCGCACGGCCGGCCCTTCCCGACCCACGATCACCGACCTCCGTGCCGCCGCCCTTCCCTGAGGTGGCACTGGCTTCAACAGGCGGGTGCCTCGATGCCCCGCCCGAACTCGCCCAGTCCGGCTCGGGGCTGCCCCGTACCATCTCGCCGGACGTTCGCTGCGGCCATCCTGGACTTCACTCACTCGGATCTGCCTGCGCTGCGCCATCCATGGCTGCGCTGGTCACATACGCCGGCTCAATGGTACGGGGCAGCTCGTCACCTCCCCCCGTCACGCAACCATCCCGTCACACAACCATACGGATCAGGAGGGGTTGCCCATGCCCCGAGAGCCGGCGTAGGCGGCAAGCGCAGCCAGGATGGCGAAGCGCAGACGCCTCCGAGAGAGCGGAGGCCAGGATGGCCGCAGCGAACGTCCGGCGACGGGGCGTGGGCAACCCCGACCCACGCAAGACGCCCGTACTCAAAGGCATGACAGGCTGAAGCCTGTCCCACTTCGGCAGGGGCATGACAGGCTGAAGCCTGTCCCACTTCGGGCAGAGAAGAGCTACCGGCCCGAAAAACCGGCCTCTGAAATCACGACTCGCTCGTCGTCGGGTCGGCCCGCATGGGCCGTGCCGATCCGCCAGTTTTCGTAGCCCAGATCAGCGAGCTGTTTCTGGATGCTGTCGGCGAAGTGCGGCGAGACGACCAGCACCATGCCGATCCCCATGTTGAAGACCCGGTCCATCTCGTCGGCGGCGATGGTGCCCAGGCGTTGCACCCAGGGAAACACGCCGGGCACCTTCCAGGAGCCGCGGTCGATCCGGATCTGGACGCAGTTCGGCACGATCCGGCCGAGGTTCTCGGCGAGCCCTCCGCCGGTGATGTGGGCGATCCCGTGAACCACCTGCTTGACCCTGTAGTGTCGCAGCACGGCTTTGACGGGCCGGGCGTAGAGCCGGGTCGGCTCGAGGAGCAGGTCGTTCACCGTCCGTCGGCCGAGTTCGGCGACAGGATCGTCGCCGGCGAGCCCGCCGATCTCGAAGACGGCCTTGCGGACCAGACTGTAGCCATTGGAGTGGAAGCCGCTCGAGGCGATGCCGATCGCCAGGTCGCCGGGCTGGATCTGGCTTCCATCCACGAGCCGCTTCCGCTCGACCACGCCGACGCAGAATCCGGCGAGGTCGTAGTCGCCCCCCTGATACATGTCGGGCAGGATCGCCGTCTCGCCGCCGACCAGGGCGCACTCGCACTCCACGCAGGCGTCGGCGATCCCGCGGACGATCTGCTCGAGCAGGCCCGGGTCGTCCTTCGACATCGCCACATAGTCGAGAAAGAAGAGCGGCTCGGCGCCGGTGCAGAGAGCGTCGTTGACGCTCATCGCCACGAGGTCGATACCGACCGTGTGGTGAACGCCGGCCGCCACCGCCACCTTGAGCTTGGTGCCGACGCCGTCGGTGCAGGAGACGAGCAGCGGGTCCTCGTAGCCGCGACGAAACAGCCCCTTGAAGTCGAGCTGGAAGAGCGCGGCAAAGCCCCCCTCGGGGCTCATCACCCTCGGGCACTGAGTCCGGCGCATGTGCGCGGGCAGACGTGCCATGCCCTCGCGGTAGAGTGCGAGGTCGACTCCGGCGCTTGAATAGGTGGCTCCGCTCACCGCCGTATCATCGCCCCGCGGCCCAAGGTCGCAAGCCCTGTGCTGCAAGCCCGCGGCCGCGGTGTCGGATGCGATGCGGCTTCGTGTCCGCGGAGGCCCGCTGGTATGCTCTGGCCATGCCTCCTCCCCGCCGACCGAAAGCCCAGGCGAAGCGGGCCCATGCCCAGCAGGCCCTGCCCCCGCTTCAGTTCACGCACTCGCTGCCCTACGGGGCGGTCCTGCGCGACAAGGGGGTGCAGTTCGTGGTCTACAGCCGGTCGGCGACCGCGATGCGGGTGCTGCTCTACGATGCCGTCGACGATCCCGAGCCCTCCGAGGTGATCGCCCTCGACGCCACCAAGGACCGCTGGGGCGACATCTGGAGCATCTTCGTTCCGAAGCTGGCACCGGGGCAGCTCTACCACTTCCAGGCCGACGGTCCTTTCGACCCCGACCGTGGTCAGCGGTTCGACGGCCAGGCCCGGCTGATCGATCCCTACGCCCGGGCGCTTGCGGGAAGGTATCTGCCTGCCGGCGATGGCATCGTCCGGCCGCCGAAGTGCGTGGTCGTCGATGATTCGTTCGACTGGCAGGGCGACCGCCACCTCCGCCGCGGTCTGGCCGACACGGTGATCTACGAGATGCACGTCCGCGGCTTCACGGCCAGCCCGTCGAGCGGCGTGAAGCATCCGGGCACCTACCTCGGCGTGATCGAGAAGATCCCCTACCTCAAGTCGCTGGGGGTGACGGCGGTCGAGCTGATGCCGCTCCACGAATTCCCGACCGAGCTCCCCAATGGAGAAACGCCGGTTCGCGGCAACTACTGGGGCTACGACCCGATGGCCTTCTTCGCCCCACACCGCGGCTATGCGGCCGGTTCGGAGCCGGGCTGCCAGGTCAGGGAGTTCAAGGAGATGGTGCGGGCCCTGCATGCCGCCGACATCGAGGTGATCCTCGACGTGGTCTTCAACCACACCGCCGAGGGCAATCACCTCGGACCGACCTTCTCCTTCAAGGGGCTGGAAAACCGCGTCTACTACATGCTCGGCGACGGCGGCAGCTACTACCGCAACTACACCGGCTGCGGCAACACGATCAACGGCAATCATCCGATCGTCCGCGAACTGATCTTTCTCTGCCTGCGGCACTGGGTCCACAACTACCACATCGACGGCTTTCGCTTCGATCTGGCGAGCATCCTCAGCCGCGACCGAAACGGCGACATCCTCCCCAATCCGCCGATCGTCGAACTGATCACCGAAGATCCGATGCTCGCCGACACGAAGATCATCGCCGAGGCCTGGGACGCGGCCGGCGCCTATCAGGTTGGCTCGTTCGCGAGCCTGCGTTGGGCCGAGTGGAACGGCCGCTATCGGGATGATGTCCGTCGCTACTGGCGGGGCGACTACGCCCAGACCGGGCACCTCGCCACCCGCCTGGCCGGCTCCAGCGACCTCTACGGCGACGACGGCCGCCAGCCCTACCACAGCATCAATTTCGTCACCTCGCACGACGGCTTCACCCTCAACGATCTCGTCAGCTACCGGGAGAAGCACAACGAGGCCAATGGCGAGGGCAACCGCGACGGCGACAACAACAATTTCTCGGAGAACTACGGCCACGAAGGCCCCTCGAAGCGACCCGAGATCGAGGCGATGCGTGCCCGGCAGGTCCGCAACATGCTGGCCACGCTGCTCCTCAGCCAGGGTGTGCCGATGCTGCTCGCGGGTGACGAGTGCCGTCGCACCCAGCAGGGCAACAACAACGCCTACTGCCAGGACAACGAAGTCTCCTGGTTCGACTGGAGCCTGGTCGAAGACAATGCCGATCTGGTGCGGTTCGTGAGCGAGATCGTCCGCTTCAGGACCGCCAACCCGACGCTCCGGAGGCGGACGTTCCTCGAGGGGGGCACCGCCGTCGATGGCTCGCTCCCGGACGTCGAGTGGTTCTCTCCGGACGGTACCCACGTCGACTGGTATGCGGCTGATGCCAGCCTGACCTGTTTCTTCGGGGCCCCGGTTCGGGCCCGGCTGGCAGGCGAGGAGAGCATCGAGGGAATCCCCCGACACGTGCTGATCTTCAGCAATGCCGGCTCGCTGCCGCGGCAGTTCCAGTTTCCAAGGCCCATTCCGATCCGCGATCTCGACTGGCGGCTGTTCATCCACAGCGGTCAGGCTCCTCCCGGCGACGTCTTCGAGAAGGGCTGCGGACCGCATCTCGACTCGGGCGAGCCGATCGAGTTGCCGGAGCGGTCGCTGATCTGTCTCGTGGCCGACGCCGGGCCCCGCCGGATTGCCCTGCAGTCGTTCGAACGGCTAGGCTGATGATTCGGTCATGAAGTTCGCACGCGTTCCGGCAGCCTCATTCGCCCCGAAACTGTGGGTTGGAGAAATCGACATGCAACGGTCAGTCGGACTCGGAATTCTGGTTGCAATGCTCACCGTCGGCGGCTGTACCGAGCCGTCGACCCCCGTCGCAACCCGGCCCGCTGCCCCCGCCCCGACGGCTGTCGCGACCGACGCGAAGGTCGTGGTCGAGAATCACGGCCAAGGCAAGGACCATGATCATGGCCACGACCACGGCCACGATCATGGCGACGAACAGTTTCCAGATACGCTCCCCGAGGCTGTCGAGGATATGGAAACCCTCTGCGTGGACGTCGAGGACCTGCTCGCCGGCGGCCATCGTGACGACGCCGACGAGAAGGTGCACATGGCCGGTCACCTGATCGAGCACCTGCGGGGCATGTTCAGCGGTTCTTCGCTGGCCGACGATGCGAAGAAGTCGGCCTCGGCCGCGCTCGACAGCCTGTTCGACTGCTTCGACACGATGGACACCGCCCTGCATGCCACCGAGGAGGCGAAGCAGAAGATCGACTACACCGACCACGAGCCCAAGATCGAGACCGCGATCGGCACGCTCAAGGATCTTGTAAAAGGCCTCTAGAGGAGTCAGCCCCATGCCCCGCCCCGTACTGACCGCACTGCATGTGTTCTCTCTCGTGCTGATGTCCGTCATCTCTGACCAGCCGGCATTCGCCCTCGACCTCGATCCGGCCGCCCTGCGGGCCCGACTGGTGGTGCCCCAGGAACCTGCCGGTGCGATCACGCCCACGGCCGCCAAGCAGCAGCTCGACGCCACACCCAAGCCTGTCGTGGTGGCCGGCCGGATCGGTGCCCGGGGCATGGAGCCGTTTCTCGATGGCAAGGCATCCTTCGTGCTCGTCGAGATCCCCGCAGACGACCATGCCAACAAGCCCGGCCACGACGCCGACAACTGCCCGTTCTGCAAGAAGAAAAACGCCAATGCCCCGATGGTCGCCGTCCAGTTTCTCGGGGCCGACGGCAGGCCGATCCCGATCGACGCCCGCACGCTGTTTGGCATCGAGAAGGGTGCCGATGTCGTCGTCCGGGGCAACGGGGCGTTCGACCCCAAGCTCGCGATCCCGGTGATTCAGCTGACGGCAGAGGCGATCCACCTGCGTCGCTAGGCAGACCCTGTCATCGCATCGAGGTATCGCGTGACGCGGACATGCCCCATGCAGCTGCCCTGCCGGTGGATTGCCGCCCACGCTGCGGGCCTGTTTTTCCTGCTCCTCTTGATCGCATCCTCCGGCTTGGGAAGCGAGCCGTCGAGACCTGCTGATCTCGCGTTTCCCGACGAGACGATCGACCGCTGGCAGGACCACCTGCGGCACAAGTTCACGTTTCAAGGGCGGCAGGCCTGGGTTGTGGAGCCCGAGAAGCCGCTCCCGGGCAACCCCTGGTCGTGGTGCATGATGTTTCCGGACGCGTTCACGCGACGCTGCGCCGCTCCCCAGCTCCTCGAGGCGGGATTCCACCACGCCTTCCTCGACGTCGGAAACACGTTCGGCTGCCCGGATGCGATAGCGGCACTCGCGGCGTTCCACGACGAGCTCGTCCGCCGCGGGCTCGCGCAGCGTGCGGCCCTGATCGGCATCAGCCGCGGCGGTCTCTACGCCCAGCGGTTCGCCGCCGAGCATCCCGGGAGCGTCAGCGCCATCTACGGCGACAATCCGGTCTGCGACTTCCGGAGCTGGCCCGGCGGCAAGGGGTGCGGACGCGGAAGCCCCCAGGACTGGGCTGCCTGCCTTGCCGCCTACAAGTTTGCGGGCGAATCCCAGGCGCTCGAGTACGAGGGAAACCCGGTGGACGCGCTCGAGCCGCTGGCGAAGGCAGGCATCGCGATCATCCACGTGGTGGGCGACCGCGACGATATCGTGCCGCCGGCCGAGAATGCCCTCGTCGTCGAACGGCGTTACCGGCAGATCGGTGGCAGGATCGAACTGATCCACGAGCCGTCGAAGGGGCATCATCCCCACGGTCTCGAGGATCCGCAGCCTGTGGTCGATTTTTTCCTGGCCCACGCGGTCGCCGACCCGCACCGCCCCTCCGCCCCCTACGACGTGCGGCCGGAAGTGGAGCCGCCCTACTACCGTCTGCGGTACGAGGCGTCGGCGGAGCCGGGTGGACTGATCTTTCCGGTGACCTACACGGTCTGGCTGCCACCAGGCGAGGAGCGACTCCGCGGCCTGATCGTCCATCAGCACGGGTGCGGCGAGGGATCGTGCAAGTCGGGACTGACGGCCGCGTTCGACCTGCATTGGCAGGCGCTCGCCCGGAAGCACGCCTGCGGGCTCGTCGCCCCCTCCTACGAACAGCCCGAGAAGGCCGACTGCCAGATGTGGTGCGACCCGCGCAATGGCTCGGATGCCGCGTTCCAGCGTGGCCTCGGCGAGCTGGGCCGCATCTCGGGCCACCCGGAACTCGCAAGCCTGCCCTGGGCGCTGTGGGGGCACAGCGGCGGAGGCCACTGGGCCGGTGGCATGACGCTGCTTCATCCCGACCGCGTCGTGGCGGCCTGGCTCCGCTCCGGTGTGCCACTCTTCGAGGCCGACGAGAAACGGCCGGGCATCAAGCCACATCTGCTGCCGGATGGGGCGCTGGGGGTGCCGATCATCTGCAATCCCGGCACCCAGGAGGGTGTCACGGTCACCGACGGTCGGTTCAAGATCGTCTGGCCGGCGAACAAGAAGTTTTTCGCGTCGGTCCGCTCGCGGGGCGGCCTCGTCGGGGTCGCGATCGACCCGAAGACGGCCCACGAATGCGGCAACCAGCGGTACCTCGCGATCCCCTGGCTCGACGCATGCCTCGCAGCGAGGCTCCCGCAGCCCGGAGGCACGGCGCTCGAGCCGATGCCCACTGCCGACGCCTGGCTGGCTCCGATCGAGGGAGGCGAGGCGGTGCCCGCGGCGACGCAGCAGGCCGACCCGCTCGCATCCGGCTGGCTCCCCGACGAGGCGATCGCGAGGAAGTGGTCGCAGTACGTCGCCGACACGGCCGTGGCCGACGATTCCCCGCCGCCGCCCCCCACGAACCTGCATCTCTCGGGCAGGGAGCTGACCTGGGAGGCCAGCGCCGATCTCGAAAGCGGCCTCGCCGGCTTCATCATCGAACGCGATGGCGAGCGGCTCGCGAAAGCCCCTCTCGCGGGGAAGAACCCGTTCGGCCGCAGCGTCTTCCAAGGCCTGCAATACAGCGACACGCCCGTCTTCCCGCTCGTGCCGTTCCGGTTCGTCGACGATACCGCCGCTGCCGAGACGCAGCACAACTACCGCGTCCTGGCCGTCAACACGGCCGGCCTCGAATCCGCCGCCAGCGAGCCGATCTCGCGTGACTGACGGCCCGCCGGCCGGCAACCTTCCAGGATGCCGCTCCTCAGCGCACGACGCGGGCGTTACCGCCGAGGGCGTCCAGAAGGCGACCGCGGGAGGGCTCCTCATCAAAACGTAACGCACGTTGGCGACAACTTTGAAGCGAAAACGCCTCGGAAACGTCTCGTCCGCGGTGTCATTTTGTGTGGAGCATCCCCTTGAACACAGCCTCCCTCGGGCTTGCGGGCATCGCCTGTGCGGTAGCCCTTGTGGGCAGCCAGATTGCCCTGCTGCTCCTGCCAACCCTGGCCCCTGATGATCACGTCTCGGGAAGTTGGCTGACGAAGCTGCTTTGGACGCTGACGTCACTCGCAGCGGCCTATCTGGTCAACCGCGGGATTGGCATCCTGATCTGGGACAGGCTGGTGGCCCGGGCCCTCGGGGGCAAGGTGCCGGCGATCCTCAAGTCGATGGTCAGCGTGGTGGTCTATCTCGTTGCCATGTCGCTGGTGGTGGGGTTCGTCTACGGACACGATGTGGCGGCATTTCTCACGGCGCTTGGCGCCGGGGGTGTGGTGCTGGGCTTGGCGGTGCGTGGAATCTTCTCGGATCTCTTCACCGGACTGGCGGTGAATCTCGACGGGAATGTCGCGATCGAGGATTGGGTCCTGCTCACGCCCAGAGGATCAGCCGCCCGACCCCTTCTGGGAAGGGTTCGTGAAATCGGCTGGCGTTCGACCCAACTGGAAACAGAGGAGGGAAATCTGCTGATCATTCCCAACACACTGCTGGCCGAAGATCTGGTCACCAACTTCTCCAGGCCGTCAGTGGCCACGCGGTACGAGTGCCCGATTGATCTCGACCCCTCGGTGCCATGCGACCGTGCCAAACGCATCCTGCTTGGCGCTGCTCGGTCGCTGGCGGCAACGCCGGGATTTCTCGCGGAGCGGGAGCCCGCGGTGCTGGTCAGCGGCACCTCGAAACGAGGCGTTGAATACCTGATCCGCTATTGGATCAAGCCGTGGAGTCCGCTTTCGCCGACGTCGGCCCGAGATGCCGTGCTCTCCCGGGCACTTCACCATCTCGCCGTGGCCGGTTTGGCCCCTGCGATCGAAAAGACGGAAATCTTCTACGACCGTATCCCAGAGCGTCGCGGTGCCGACTCTGCGTTGGAGAGCCGCGAGGATCTGCTGGCGAGCATCCACCTGTTCGCTGGTCTCACAGCCGAGGATCGCACGCAATTGGCCGCCGACCTGCGGCGGAGGCTGCTCCCCCCAGAGGAGACGGTCGTCCAGCAGGGTGATACGGGCGACACGCTCTATGTCATCGCCGAAGGGGCACTCGATGTTCTCGTGACGACGGAAAAGGCCTCTTCACCCCTCCGGGTGGCCACGCTGGGAGCCGGCGACTTCTTTGGCGAGATGTCGCTGCTGACCGGCGAACTGCGGCGAGCCACCGTGCGATCAGCGACTCCCGCTGTCATCTATGAACTCTCGCGAGATCCGGTGGCCCGGCTGATCGAACGTCGGCCCGATGTGGCCGACGTTCTCTCGCGGGCGGTGGCGGAACGGACCGTCGGGCTTGATCAGGCGAAGCGCAGCGCGGGGTCGGCGGCCGCGGAGGCTGCCGTCGAGACGCTCAGCGCCCAAGTGAGCCGTCTGATGCGAGACATGTTCACTCGCCGAAAACGGACCGGCACCGTGGCCGCCTCCTGACGAGGCCACTCGGATTCGGCAGCTCGGAGGGCCGCCCCGGTTTCCGGGGGCGGTTGCCGGAGCGGGTAGCACAACCCTGACGTGGCGGTCTGCCGGCGTTGGCGGAGACGCTCTCCGAGCCCGGCCAGGCGGCGGCCATCGTGGCCGCCTTGGGTCAACGAACGACGCGGGCGCCGCCGCCCTTGATCTGCTTTTCGACTTCGGCGCGGGTGGCCATCGAGGTGTCGCCGGGGGTGGTGCTGGCGAGGGCGCCGTGGGCGGCGCCGTATTCCACGGCCTTCTGCGGGCAGTTGAACTCCAGGAAGCCGAAGGCGAGGCCGCTGGCGAAGCTGTCGCCGCCACCGACCCGGTCGAGGATCTCGAGTTCCGGATACCTGCGGCTCTCGTGAAACTTTCCGTCGTGCCAGAGGATCGCGGACCAGTCGTTCTTCGTGGCCGTGATCACGCGGCGGAGCGTCGTGGCCGCCACCTTGAAGTTTGGATACTCCTTGACGGCCTTCTCGATCATCTTCTTGAAGGCGTCGGTCTCGATCGACGAGATGTTGTGATCGACCCCCTCGACCTCGAAGCCGAGCGAGGCGGTGAAGTCCTCCTCGTTGCCGATCATCACGTCGACGTGCCTCGCGATCTCGCAATTGACCTCGCGGGCCTTCGCCTGGCCGCCGATGCTCTTCCAGAGGCTGGGCCGGTAGTTGAGGTCGTAGGAGACGATCGTGCCGTGCTTCTTGGCCGCCTTCACGGCCTCGATCGTCAGGGCGGCGGTCGTCTCGGAGAGGGCCGCGAAGATGCCGCCGGTGTGGAACCAGCGGACGCCGAGCCTCCCGAAGAGATGCTCCCAATCGACATCTCCCGGCTTCAGCTGGCTGGCGGCGGTGTTGCCCCGATCGGGCACGCCCACCGCGCCGCGGATGCCGAAGCCCCGCTCGGTGAAGTTGAGCCCGTTTCGCACGCTGCGGCCGATCCCGTCGTCGGGCCGCCAGAGCAGGAAGTCGGTGTTCACCCCTCCCTGCATGATGAAGTCTTCGATCAGGTGGCCCACCTCGTTGTCCACGAAGGCCGAAACGACCGCCGTCTTCAATCCAAAACACTTCCGCAGGCCCCGGGCCACGTTGTATTCGCCGCCCCCCTCCCAGGCCTTGAACTCGCGTGCCGTCCGGATCCGCCCCTCGCCCGGATCGAGCCGGAGCATGATCTCGCCGAGCGAGACTTCGTCGAACGTGCAGGATTCCTTGGTCTTGAGCGGAAGGGACATCGAACATCCTTTCAGAGAAAACGTGGATCAGCCGGTGGGGAGCGCAGCCGCGTCGAGCGGCGCCAGTCCCGCCTCGTGGGCGATTTCGTTGAGGGCTTCGACCTCGGCCTGCGAGAACAGGAGTCCGCCGGCCTTGTCGCTGCGGGCGGCCGCCTCGGCCTCGATCTGGCCGGGCAGCATGCAGGTTTCGTTGCCGTGGCCGAGGATATCGGCGAGCACGGCCTTCACGTTCCCGGCCTGCGTGCGGCCCTCGGCGAACACGCCGCTCGAGATCGCGTCGGGATGGATCACCTGGAAGAAGAAGGCGCAGTTCTGCTTCTCACCCGGCACGGCCGCCCGGCTGCGAATCGTGGGGAGCGAACCGCCGATGAACGCCGCCACGATCTCGTTGATCAGCGAGAGTCCGTAGCCCTTGTGGTCGCCGAACGGGATCAGCGACACCGCCTTGTCGGGATCGGTGGTCGGTTTGCCATCCTTGTCGACGGCGGCGTTCGGCGGCAGTTGCCTGCCTTCCCGCTTGAGCTGCTGCACGCGGCCCATCGCGATCACGCTCGTCGCCCAGTCGATCACGATCGGGAATCCGAGGGCCTCGGTCGTGGGAAAACCCCAGGAATGCGGATTCGTGCCGAGCGTGGGGAACTTGCCCTTGAAGGGCACCACCTCCGCCAGCGAGGCGGTGCAGTTGGTGTAGGCGATGTAGCCCTTCTTTGCGGCCTCCATCACATAGCCGCCGCCCCAGAGGTAATGGAAGGCGTTGTCGATCGAGACGGTGCCCGTGCCGTAGGTGTCGGCGAGCTTCATGCAGGTGTCGATCGCCTCCCAGGCCACGGCCTGGCCGAGCTTTTTATTGCCGTCCCAGATCTCGGCCGCCTTGAACCTGGTGGGCAGCCTCCTGATCGCGGCCCTGGGCGTGCAGCCGCCCGCCTTGGAACCGAAAAGCTCGTCGAGGTGCAGGGCCTTGATCGCGTTGTGGGTGCGGATTCCGTGCCGCGTGGCGGCGGTGGCGAGCCTGGCGGCGTGCTCCGCCTCGGCGGCGTCGAACCCCCGCTTCAGATAGGCTCCACTGACGATCGCCTCGTGGGTGGCAACGGGCACGACATGAAACGTTTCGGCCATTGGTGTCAGACGACTTTCGTGATCGGGACCTCGGGATTCACCTGCGCGAGCGGCTTCTCGCCCCGCATGGCGTTGATCAGGTTCGTGACCGCCGCAAGAGCCTGCCGCTGGACGCTCTCGTGGGTCCGGGAGCCGATGTGGGGCGTGACGACGCAGTTCGGCAGTTTCGTGAGCGGATGATCGGCGGGCGGCGGCTCTTCGTCGAGCACGTCGGTGCCGTAGCCGCGGATCCGGCCCGACTTCAGGGCGGCCGCCATGTCGGCGGTGTTGACGATCTCGCCGCGGGCACAGTTGAGGATGATCACGCCCGGCTTCATCCTGGCGATCGACTCGGCCCGGATCAGGTCGCGGGTCTCGGGCGTCAGGTTCGTGTGAATCGAAAGGTAGTCGGCAGCGGCGAACACCTCGTCGATCGTGGACAGACGGGGAATGCCGTGGGCCGAGGCGAAGGCCTCGTCCCAGAAGACGTCGTAGCCGATCGGCTTCATTCCGAAGGCCTTGGCCCGCAGGGCGACCTCCTTGCCGATCCGTCCCATGCCGACGATGCCGATCGTCTTGTCGAGCAGTTCGTGCCCCGTCTGCCGCTTCCAGCCGCCCGAGCGGGTCGAATCCGTGTGAAACAGGAAATTCTTTTCGAGGGCGAGCAAAAGCAGGAACGTGTGCTCGGCGACGGTGGTGTGATTCACGCCTGGCGTGAACAGGAGCGGGATGCCGAACTCGGTGCAGGAGGAGACGTCGATCTTGTCGACGCCGATGCCGTATTTGGAGAGCACCTTGAGCCGCGGCCGGGCCTTTTCCAGGACGGCGCGGGTGATGCAATCGTCACCGCAGATGTAGCCGTCGATCTCCCCCACCTGGGCGAGCGTGTCGGCCTCGGAGAGCGGGCCGCGGGCCGTCAGAATCTCCCAGCCGGTCGAGGAGAGCTTGGCATGGTGGTCGCCGGGCGTGTCCTGGAAGGAGGTGGTGGTGACGAGGATGCGGGGCTTCATCTGGGATCCTTCCGAGGGGTGAAACGCGAAACCTAGCCGAGCCCGGGGATTTCGGCAATCGCCAAACCGGCGATACCCCTTCAGCGGGAGCCCGCCGCCATCCCGAAAAAGGCCTCGGCGTTGCGGTAGCAGATGTCGCGGACCATTCCCGCGACCAGCGGCATGTCGTCGGGCAGCATGCCCTGCTCGATCTCCTCGCCGAGGATCCGGCAGAGCAGCCGCCGGAAGTATTCGTGCCGCGGATAGGAGAGAAAACTCCGCGAGTCGGTCAGCATCCCGACGAAGTTGGAGAGCAGGCCGATCTGGGAGAGGGCGTTGATCTGCCAGCCCATCCCCTCCAGCTGGTCGAGGAACCACCAGCCGCTGCCGAACTGGATCTTGCCGCGGACGCCGTCTCCCTGGAAGTTTCCGCAGAGGGCGGCCAAGGCGTAGTTGTCGCCCGGATTGAGGTTGTAGAGGACCATCCGGGGCAGGCTGCCCCGGCTCTCGAGTTCGTCGAGATAGGTGGCCAGCCGCTCGGTCTGCGGCCAGTCGCCGATCGTGTCGTAGCCGGTGTCGGGACCGAGTTCGCGGAAGGCCCGTGAGTTGACGTTTCGCAGCGCCCCGACGTGCAGCTGCTTCACCCAGCCCCGCCTGGCGTCGAGTTCGCCGAAGTAGACCATCAGGAAGCCGCGATAGGCCTCCAACGCCGCAGGCTCGACGGCCTCTCCCCGGATCGCCTTCTGATAGACGGCGGCCGCCTCCGACTGGGTGCCGCCCCGGCCGAAGGCCTGCGTCAGGCCGTGGTCTGAGATTCGGCTTCCCTGGGCATGGAAGAAGGCGTGCCGCTGATCGAGGGCGGCGAGCAGGCCGTCGAAGCTGGAGCAGTCGACACCACTGGCTGCCTGCAGCCGCGAGGTCCATTCCCGGAGCACCTCGGGCCGGTCGGCGGCGAGCGCCCTGTCGGGCCGGAAGGAGGGATAGACGCTGGTGGCCAGACCGCTCTCCCGGATCGAGCGATGGAAGGCGAGGTCGTCGCAGGGGTCATCGGTGGTGCCGATCAGATTGACGCGAAACTGCCCGAGCAGGGAGTGGGCCGAGATCGACTGCAGCCTCTCGTTGGCCTCGGCCCAGATCCGCGGCGCGGTCGACTCGTCGAGCACGTCGTCGATGCCGAACACGCGGCTGAGCTCGAGATGCGTCCAGTGCCAGAGCGGGTTTCGCAGCAGCCGCGGCATGGTGCGGGCGAAGGCGAGGAACTTGTCGTAGGCCACGGCCGAGCCGGTGACATGGCTCTCGGGCACGCCGTTGGCCCGCAGTGCCCGCCACTTGTAGTGGTCGCCACCGAGCCAGAGATCGGCCAGGTTCGCCCAGCGTTTGTTCTCGGCGATCTCCTGCGGCGAGAGGTGGCAGTGGTAGTCGTAGATCGGCTCACCGGCCGCGATCTCGTAGAGATCGTGGGCGGCCCTGGTGGTGAGCAGAAAATCGGGGCGGGCGACGGGGTTCTTCGATCGCATGGCGGCTCTCGCGTGGGTCTCTGAGGAATCCGCGAAGTCTATCGGCAGCGGCCACCCCGGCCTACATGCCCTTGACACCCTCCACGATGAACGGCCTGAGCATCACGGCCGACGTGCCGGTGAATTTCCAGAGGTGGCAATACCTTCGCTCGGCGCCGCAGCCGGCGGTGCCGGTACGATGAAGCCAGTACTGCTCGGCCTGTCCGAGTGGAAAGGCTGCAAACTCGGGCCAGCGAACCTCCGGCACCCGGGTTTTCACCCAGCTCCAGTGATTGACGTGAAGCAGGTGATCGGAGTCGGGATGCCGCATCGTCCAGCCGCGGTACTCCGCCTCCGTGACCGCCACGATCCGGTCGCGAAGGCTCCTCATCAAGGGCTCATGGCGTGCGTCACGGTGCCCTGCCGTGACACCATGCCCTTCGAGGAGCGGTCCGCCGACTGCAAGCATCGACTCCACGACCTCGATGCCGAGCGGCGTCGTGGTGATGGCAATCGCGGGATCGGCCGGGTCTCGACGCTCGGAAAGCAGCGTCGGCAGCTCGTTTTCGAGCCAGGTCCGCAGATGGGCGGCGAGGATCATCCGTTCGGCCGCCATCGCGGCCGGGCTCCCGGCGTGGCCCGCCGGTGCTGCGGCGCGTCGCGCGTTGTCGACGCGATCCCGCAGGCCGGCGAGCCACTCCCGGGAAGCGGGCATCATCGCCCGAGCTGCTGGCGGAGCCATTCGTTCTTGCGACGCTCGAGCTCGATCAGCTTGGCAACCGGACCCTTGCGGGTGGCCTGAGCCGACTGGCGGGCGGCGGTGTTCTGGGCGGCGCTCGCGGACGAGGCCATGACGATGCTGGACACAATTGCGACGAAGAAAGCGAACCGGATCATGATGAGACTCCTGCCGTTGCCGGCGATCGTTTGAGAGACTACCGAGGTGGGACCGCGAGGGCACTCGCCCGCGCGGTTGCTTGAGGGCAGAGATCTGATCGGCCATGAGCCGATCATGAATCGACAGCAGAGGTTGCCTGACCGCGCACGACACACGATCCATGCGAGCCGCATGCGAGGAGTCTGCGGAACGCCCCGCACAATCCGAGCCCGTCGGCCGTTGGACGACCTTCGAACGGGGGGTGTCATCGGAGCTGAAACGTTTCTCGGGGGGGAACCGTCTCGGGGAGGCGCCCCTTCATGACCTGTCGCGTGAAAGGCCCGATCGGCTCCCTCGTGCCGCCAGCGGATCGTCCGGCCAGGCGTGCTTCGGATACCGTCGACGGAGTTCCTTCTTCACGGTCGGGTAGGTGTTCTTCCAGAAGCTGGCGAGATCGTCGGTGACCTGCTGAGGCCTGTGGTTGGGGCCGAGGAGATGGAGCAGGAGCGGAGTCCGTCCGCCCGCGATCCGGGGTGTCTCCGGGATGCCGAACAACTCCTGGATTCTGACGGCGAGGATCGGCGGCTTGCCCTGTTCGTAGGCGATTGCGTGCCGCCTGCCGCTTTGGAGCTCGAACTCGGCAGGGGCGAGGCGGTCGATGTCGGCCAGCCGGTCGTAGCCCACGGCCGCCTGCAGCCGCGAGAGCCAGTCGGCGGCCGGGATCTCGTCGAGCGACCGTAGCCCAAGGCAGACATCGTCGAGCAGTTCCGAGATCATGGCGTCGTCGAGCGGCGGCAGCCCGAGATCGGGGGCCGTGGCGGCAAGCCAGCGGGCCCGGGCCAGAAACGCCCCGGCGGCGGTCGTCTCCGCCGGCAGCACCCTGGCGAGCCGCGATCTCGCCTCGGCCGCCAGAACCGCCGCGGCGGCCGCCCGGTCGGCGATCGGAATCGGGGCCTCGTCGATCACCAGATCGATCCATGCCGTCCGGCGTCGGGCCTCCACCTGCCGCCGCGAGGGATGAAACAGGAGCTCGTCGTCGACCCGGCGGTTGGTATCGGCGAGCGGCCCCGATTCGAGCCATTCCGGCTCGATCGCCGAGGCCTGCCGCACCCGGGCCTCGCCGCCCGCGTCATCGAGGTCGATTGCCAGGAAAAACGGCTCCTGCCTGACCCGCGATCCGCCATCGAGCCGCAGGCCGCGGCCGCCGACCATCGTCGCCCGGTCCTGGGTGCCGGGCCGGAGCCTGGCGAGCCTGTCGGGAAAGGCCTCGAACAGCGCCCGTAGGAGTGCCGTCGCCGGATCAGCGGCCCGCTCCGCCAGTGGAACATCGACCAGCCGGTAGAGCTGTTCGGCGGTGCGGAGCACGGTCCGGGCTCCGCCGGGATGGACCTCGAGATCGCCGTCATCGATCGACATCCCCGCATGAAAGGCCTGCAGTGCGAAGACCCGGTCGACGACGTCCGATCGGGTCCGCACGATCAGACGATCCCGCGGACCGCCGCGGGCATGCCCGGCGGCGCGAAACGGATCCCGCTCGGAGAGCAGTGCGGCTGCGATCGACGCCTCGCGGAGCACACCCTGCTCCGCCCCGGCGAGGAGCAGCCGGGCCAGGCGAGGATGGGCTGGGAGCCGAACCAGTTCGCGGCCCAGGGGAGTGACCTTCTCAGGCTCCGATCCGGAAGCCGGTTCAGCATCTGCCGATGCGAACGCTTCAATTCTTTCGCCCGTCCGGCCGATCGCGCCGAGGTGGGCGAGCAGGCCTCGGGCATGGCCGAGGGCCTCTGCTGTCGGCGGATCGAGCCAGGGAAAGTCCTGCTGCTCGCCGATCGCCAGCAATTGCAAAAACGGTCCCGCGAGGTCGCCCCGGAGCACCTCAGGCAGGTCGGCAGGCGGCCGCTGCTGGTGCGACTGCTCGTCCCAGAGCCGCCAGCAGACGCCGGGGCCGGTTCGCCCGGCTCGTCCCGCCCGCTGATCGGCCGAGGCCTTGGAGATCGGGATCAGTTCCAGGCGCGGCAGGCCTGTCGCCGCCGCGACCCGCTGCTGCCGGGCGACTCCCGAGTCGATGACGGCGGTCACGCCCGGAATCGTGAGCGATGTCTCGGCCACGTTCGTGGAGAGAACGATCTTCCTCCTTCCAGAGTCGACGAGCACCCTATCCTGCTGCTCGGCGGGCAGATCGCCGAAGAGGGTCATCAACTGGTGTCCGCCCCGGTCGGCGAACGGGGCGAGGGCCTGCTCGCAGCGCAGGATCTCGCCCACGCCCGGCAGGAAGACGAGCAGGTGGCCATCTGTCTGGCGAACCGCCTCGGGCACGGCGGCCGCGACGAGTTCGACCAGATCCCGCTGCTCGCCGCGGCGGCCGTAGCGGACCTCGACCGGAAACATCCGGCCCTCCACCGACACCACTGGGCAGGCACGCTGCAGCGTCGTGCCGAGCAGCCGCGCCACCGGTTCGGCGTCGAGCGTCGCGCTCATGACCACGATTCGCAGATCGGGCCGCACGGTCTGCCTGACCTTCACGAGCAGCCCGAGCACGAGGTCCATCTCGATCGACCGTTCGTGAAATTCGTCGAGCACGACCGCGCCGATCCGGTCGAGCCCGATGTCGTCGAGCAGCCGGCGGAGCATGATCCCCGTCGTCTCGACGACGAGCCGGGTGTCGCGGCCGACCCTGGCGTCGAACCGCACCTGATAGCCGATCTCGCCGCCGAGCGGCACATCCCGGAGGCGGGCGATTTGGGCGGCCACCGCCCGGGCCGCGAGTCGGCGTGGCTGCAGGAGCACGACCCGCTGCCGGGAATCGAGATCATCGAGCAGCGCTGCCGGCACGAGCATCGTCTTGCCGGAGCCGGGGGGGGCCGTGACGACCACCGCGCCCAAGCGGGATGCCGCCACGATCTCGTCGAGCGCGTCGGCGACAGGCAGCGATGCGAGGAAGGTCGTGTCCAAGGTGATGATGGGAACGGTGGAGATCGGCTGGTGGTGGCCCAGCCGCTCGGGGCCGCTCAGGCCTTGGGGTGGGCGGGGAAGTCGGAATAACCGCGGGCGCCGACCGGGGCATACCAGACCGCCATCTCGGCCGTCTCGGCGAGCGGCCAGCCGTTTCGAAACCGCTCCACCAGATCGGGATTGGAGATGTAGGGCCGGCCGAAGGCGATCAGGTCGGCCGCGCCGCCTGCGATGGCCGCCTCGGCCGATTCCTGCGTGTAGCCGCAGTTGCCCATCAGCGGGCCAGAAAACAGCCTGCGGATCTCCGCCAGCGTCATTGGCTCGCCGAGGTTGTGAAACCCGAAGGCGAGGCCGTCCATCACGTGGAGGTAGGCGAGCCCGAAGCCGTCGAGCATCGAGGCGACGAAGCTGAACTGCTCCCGGTAGTCGGGCGAGCCCATGTCGTTGAACACGCCGTTGGGCGAGATCCTCACGCCCACCCGATCCGCCCTCCAGACGCTTGCGACCGCCTCGACCACCTCGCGGAGCAGCCGCGAGCGGTTCTCGACGCTGCCGCCGTAGTCGTCGCTGCGATGGTTGGTTCGCGACTGGAGAAACTCGTCGATCAGATAGCCGTTGGCGGCGTGAATCTCGACGCCGTCGAAGCCGGCCTCGCGGGCCCGGGCGGCCGCCCTGCGGTAGTCCTCGACCAGCCTCGGCAGTTCGCTGGTCTCCAGCGGCCTCGGCACCTCGTAGGGCTGCCTCCCCTTCGGCGTATGGATGCCGTCGCCGTTGATCCTGATCGCCGAGGGGGCGACCGGCAGGCCGCCGTCGTGGAAGTCGCTGTGCGAGGCCCGCCCCAGATGCCAGAGCTGGAGAAACATCCTTCCGCCCGCGGCGTGCACCGACTGCACGATCTTCCTCCAGCCTTCTGTCATCGCCTCGGTGTAGATGCCCGGCGATTCGATCCAGCCGTTGGCCTCCGGGGAGATCGTGGTCGCCTCACTGATGATCAGGCCCGCCGAACTCCGCTGCAGGTAGTACTCCGCCATGGTGGCGTTCGGGATCCGGTCCGGACCCGAGCGGGATCGGGTCAGCGGGGCCATCACGACCCTGTTGGGAAGAGCGAGATCGCGGAGCTGAAACGGCTGCAGCAGCGGTGAGGATTCCATCGCAGTGGGGTTTCCGGAGATGTCAAAAAAACGGCAAGACAAAACTTGCCCAAACGATTCCGCGCAGTGGATAAAGCATATCCCATGAGCCATCTGGACGTGATCGTTGTCGGCACGGGCGGGATCGGCAGCGCGGCGGCCTTTCATTTGGCTTCCCGCGGCCGGCGGGTGCTCGGTCTCGACCGGTTTCCGCCGGTCCACGATCGGGGCAGTTCGCACGGACAAACCCGGCTGATCCGCAAGGCCTATTTCGAGCACCCGGATTACGTGCCCCTCCTGGAACGTGCCTACTCGCTCTGGCGGGAGTTGGAACGGCTCACGGGGCGAACGCTGCTCGTCGAGTCGGGCCTCGTGATGGCGGGGACTGCCCAGAGCAGCCTCGTCGAGGGCGCGGTGCGGGCGGCGGCGATCCATGGGCTGCAGCTCGACCGCCTCTCCGCCGACGAGGCCGTCCGCCGCTGGCCCGCCCTCGACCTGCCCGAGGATTGGCAGGTGCTCTACGAGGCCTGCGGTGGGTACCTGTTTGTGGAGGAGTGTGTTCGGGCACACCTCGATGCGG